>JBFYWB010000003.1:0-66960 GCA_041299015.1 Deltaproteobacteria bacterium | reverse complement strand
AATAGAAGATGAATCATTTTTTGAAGAACAGGTTCGGGGAACAAGATCATCATGCGGCCAAGGTCGACAACCAAGACGGATAAAATTGAATGGTCGGGTCGCATTACAATCGTCCAGCCCCTTATTCGCCTGGTGCGGTCTTTCGATCCTCCGAGGGGTCGTCCGGGCGGTGCGGCGCTGCGGCGCCAAAATTCAACCCGCCGATTGCGGTGGTGCCTATTTAACGCAAGGCCCCGTGGGATGATGGGCGGCGTTGAGCTTTATGCTCAAGCAGGCAAATTCATCCCTATCGCACGCCAAAAAGAAAGATCAAGATCGAATCCATCCTATTTGTATTGACAAATGACAGCCATTTCACATAGTCTGGCGGTACATAAAGGGGAGTAGCACCGGCAGCAATCCTATTGCGCCGGCCCGCGGTTCGTCAGCACGATGGTATTTGCCATCCGGATGCGGGGCTGCGACGATCGTGTCGAAGTTGCAAGACCTTTATCCACGGTATGGCTTTGTACTGTGGATAATGGTCTTTTTTTATGGTGCGATAAGGCCGAAGCGACAGTGCCCTTATGTGAATCGCTAACAATTGACAGTAAAGGTAAGGTGAGGACCATGAACAAAAAGACCGGATTCTCAATCCTGATGATGTTAAGCTTTACACTGGGTCTGCTTTCTTTATGGCATGACACGGCTGAGGCGGCCCGCCGGATGGGAGGGGGAAAATCCTTCGGCAGCAAACCGGGCTACCAGCGCAGCGCACCACCGCCTTCGCAGGGCCCTACCTCGTCCCCGACGAAACCCGGTCAGACGGTCCAACCACAGCCGGCGAACACGACTCCACCGGCACCGATGGGTCGCTGGGGCGGCATGCTGGGCGGTCTGCTCATGGGCGGCCTCATCGGTTCCCTGCTGTTCGGAGGCGGGTTCAGCGGCCCCGGATTGTTGGATCTGCTGTTGCTGGGGGGCGGTCTTTTTCTGCTTTTTCGGTTTTTGCGCGCCCGGCGCATGGCTGCGGCATCACCATCCGCGGGCGGCACAATGTCCTTTGAAGACGACCCTGCCCAGGCAGGGGGCGACACGTCCTACACGCCGTCCGAGGAAACGGCAGCGGCCACCGTGCGGCTGCCGGACCTGCCACCGGGGTTCGCCGCAGATGAGTTTCTCAAGGGGGCCAATGCCATCTACGTCCGGCTGCAAGCGGCATGGGACAAACGGGACCTCGAAGACATCCGCGCCTTTACTTCAGCCGAAGTCTTCACCGAAATCCAACAGCAGGCCGACGATGACCCCGCGCCCGGCAAAACCGAGTTGCTGCTGATTACCCCGCACATCATCGAGGTGCGCGATACTGACAACCAAATCATCGTCTCGGTACTCTACGATGTCACGCTGCGCGAAAATGAAGACGAGCCTTCCAAGCAGGTGCGTGAACTGTGGCATTTCAGCCGAAACCGGGATAACCCCGAATCCTTTTGGATACTGGAGGGCATTCAGCAGGTGGAGCAATAAACGCTGCGTTGCGCTTAAGGCCCCGTCGAGGAAGGATTGAAACGCGCCGAGCAAACGGTTCTTCCTCGCCGTCCCGATCATCTCGCTAAGGAGACCATCTTGCCGCTTGAGGTCATAATACTGCTCACGATTGTCGCCGCAGCATTCGCCTTGTTTATCGGTGGCTGGCTGCGTGTGGATCTAGTGGGACTGCTGGTGCTGTCGGCCCTTGCATTGACGGGGTTGGTCACGACGCAAGAGGCGTTGGCCGGCTTCAGCAGCCCGGCAGTGATAACCGTGTGGGCCTTGTTCATCCTGTCTGCGGGGCTGACGCGCACTGGTATCGCCCATCAGCTCGGACAGCCGTTACAGCGCTTCACAAAAAGCAGGGAAACCACGATCATGTTTGCCTTGATGGTCGCCGCCAGCCTGCTGTCGGCGCTGATCAACACCGTGACGGTCGCCGCCATTTTACTGCCATCGACGATGGAGTTGGCACGGCGCAGCGGTCGCCCACCCTCCCGGCTGCTCATGCCGCTGGCGCTCGGTTGCCTCCTCGGCGGTCCATTCACCGGCATCTCCACCCCGCCCAACATCCTGGTGACCGACGCGCTCCGCGCCGCAGGCCTGCGCCCCTTCGCTCTCTTCGACTTCACGCCGATCACGGCGGCCATTGTTGCGGCCGGTATCGCCTTCGTGGTGCTCATCGGACGTCGCCTGCTCCCCACCCGCTCCGCGGATGCGGACGCCGGCACCCGCTGGGCACTTGGCGCTTCCTACCAGCTCGACACGCACATCTTCACCACCCGCATCCCAACGGGATCGCCGCTCGACGGCCGTACACTCGCCGAGAGCCGGCTGGGCTCGGCCCTTTATCTGACTGTGCTGGCGCTCCAGCGAAAGGGCGTGCTGGTGCTCGCTCCCCGTCCAAGCGACGTCCTGCAGGCAGGAGACAAGCTCATCGTGCACGGCAGCCCCGACCACTTACAGCGCTTTCACGCCAGCCAACACCTCCAGGTCGAGTCGTCCGACCTCGTCAACAATCTGCTCCCTCAACGCCTGCAGATGGCTGAGGGACTTGTCACCGAAGGATCGCCGCTGCTGGGTTCCACGCTGGCGGAGAGCGGCTTGCGACGGGAGCATCGCGTTCATGTGGTGGCGCTGCACTGTCCAATCGAAGGCGAGGTTAAGGATCTGCGGCGACATCAACTTACGGCTGGAGAGCGACTGCTGCTGCAAGGGGAACGGCAGGCGCTGGAGGAGTTGACCCGCCTGGGCTTTGTCACGGAACTACGCTTCGTGGCGGCGGATAGAGTGAAGGCACTTGCCGGTGACCGTACCAAGCTGCTGCCGGTGCGCGTTCCACCAGGATCGGTGCTGGCCGAGCATAATCTGGTCGAAAGCCGATTGGGGAATGCATTCGGTCTGACCGTGGTAGGCCTCGTCCGTGATAAGGAACTGGTGTGCATGCCCTCGCCGGATGAAAAGGTGCAGGCCGGTGATCAGCTCTTGCTGCAGGGTTCGCCCCGCGATCTCGAAGTTCTCGAAGGTCTCCAGGAACTGGAAATCGCGGCGCAATCCTCCAACATGGTAGCAGAACTGGAGTCACAACAAATCGGCGTGACGGAAGTTCTGCTCTCACCAAGGACCACCCTCGCGGGACGGACTCTTGCCGACCTGCTTTTCCGCGAACGCTACGGCATCAGCGTGCTCGCCATCTGGCGCAGGGGCCGTGCCTATCGCACCGGGCTTCAGGACACGCCTTTGCAGTTCGGCGATGCCTTGATGGTCTACGGACAGCGCCGCAACCTGGAGACCTTGGCCCGCGATCCCGACTTTCTCGTACTCGATGAGGCCGCCGCGCAGGCGCCACGCTTGGAGAAGGCCCGCATCGCCGTTGTCATCATGCTGGCGGTCATCCTGAGCGCTATCCTCGGCCTTGTTCCGATAGCCATTGCCGCCCTTACCGGGGCGGCGCTGATGGTGCTCGTAGGATGCTTGAACATGGAGGAAGCCTATCGGGCCATTGAGTGGAAGGTCGTGTTCCTTATCGCCGGTATGCTGCCGCTGGGAGCTGCCATCGAAAACACGGGGGCGGCGCAGATGGGCGCGTCGGCTTTGATCGCCGCAGTCGGTGATCTCGGCCCGCGCTGGGTAGTTGCCGCGCTCTTTATCGTGACCGTGCTCGGCACACAGATCATCCCCACGGCGGCCCTGGTGGTGTTGATGGCTCCGGTGGCGCTCAGCACCGCCAACACTTTGGGAATTTCACCGCACTTACTGATGATGACCGTGGCGATTTCGGCCTCGTCGAGCTTTGCCAGCCCACTGTCGCACCCTGCCCATCTGCTCGTCATGGGCCCCGGCGGCTATCGCTTCATCGACTACGTGAAAGTCGGCCTGCCCCTTACGATTATCTCTCTGCTCGTGTCGGTGGGGTTGCTGCCTATCCTGTGGCCACCCTACGGGTAGATGGCCGGTTCCCCTGCGTGCACCCCCCCCACAGACTTCAGCGTGCGGAAAAAGTTTGATCTTCGCGACAGGTTTGCGACAATGTTTACGACACGTTCATGACAGCCTTTGCGACACGCGCAGTAGCATTGTGGTTGGGGATAATGTGACTTGACGCCCCTTCCGGCCTGCCCACGCGGCAGGAGATGGTCATGACCCTGACGCTTCTCGACGTCACGCGCGAGGATTTGCCGCTCATCGAGCGCCGGCTTCGCGCGGAGCACATGCCGTCGCTACTGGGACAGACCCGAGGAGAGCAGTCGCCTGCTTCATGAACCGCCCGCGAGCTGCGACCTCGTATGGTCCGAGGGCGCGCTTTACAACCTCGGCATCGAGGGACGCCCTCGGGATTTGTCGCGACCTCCTGCGCCCCGGTGGTCATCTCGTCTTCACCGACGCCGTCTGGAGGAAGGAGAACCCTCCCCATGGCGTGCGGCCCAGCTGGCTTCCAATTACGGAACAAGTTGATTTTTCTGGCAGAAATATTACACTGATAACCACAAAACCCCGATGGATCGATCCGTCGGGCGTATGGCAAGTTACGGGCTGGAAAGGTCTGTATATGCAAGCGCATTTACCGGAAAAAGCGAAACTACTGAGCAAACTGCACCAGTGCGGATTTACCGTGCCCGATTTCGTCTACGTTTCGGCCTCGGATTTCAAGCACGAGCGATTCGAGGTGCTGAAGGGATTTCTCGATAAGCACCGCGAGAGCTTCAAGGTGATCGCCCGCAGCGCGCATCCCATGGAATCCTATTACAAGGGTGGGACCTTCGACTCACTGGAGACTTACGCCGACCTGGGCGGCATTAAGTACGCCCGCCAACGCATGATTACATTCGCGAAAACGGTCAAACACCTCTCTATCTTGCGGCAGCAAATTTTTGAGGGCGCTCCCGAAGTCGACCCGGAGCAAATGGGCGTCATCGTGATGCCATTTGTCAACGGCTCCAGCGTCATGGCCAAAAAGCTCTGGCATCAATGGGAGTTCGGCTATTGCAGGGACAGGGTTCACAAGGTTCAAAGCGAACCCTACATTACCCAAACGCCCCACGATCGTAAACTGCTGAAAATTTCACAGAAGATCGAAACCTGCCTGGGGTTTCCCTGCGAAATCGAATACATCATTGGTGCGGACAACCATATATTCGTCGTTCAGGCAAAGAACATCTCGCAGATCGAAATTCTCGAACACGAGGAGGAAAAAAGGTCCATAAAACTCGACGGCGTCCGCCGGATACGCAAACGGCGCAATTACCGCGAGCGCCCTCTTTATGTCATTGACGCTCAGGCTTTCTATCTGAAGTTGGTCGGTCTCTGTGAAGATCTGGTTCTCGGCCGGGCGGATGCGCCCGCCAACATCAACTCACTTCTGGAAGAGATCAAGGCCCGCGAAAAGGAAATGGAACAATTCGCGCTCAGCAACCGACGATTTGCTATTTTGGGACTAGCGATCCAACCGCCGGAGGAACTCTACCAGATCACCAACCATTATCTCGACGACACCCCCGAACTGCAGCAACAACTCTCCAAGGCGCTTTACCAGAGCCACTATACGGTGGATGCCTTTCTGGCGGAATCCGACACCCTGATCGCCAAGGATAAGTTCCGGATCAACCTATGCGGTCACGACGCGTACGGCATTGATACCGTGCGAAATCCCATCTGGTCCGTCTTTTGGTCGTTGGAGCACCATAAGCAGGTCGTCCGCACGCTGCGTCGCATGGGTTTCAAGACCGGCGATGCCGTGGGCATCGACATCGGCAACGACCGCAAGCCGACCCTGTATCGTCTGTAACCGGCGCGTCCACTTCGCTGTTGTTCGGATATCAGCCCCGGATACAGCATTCGAAAAAAGGATGAAACGTGATGAAAGTCTTAAATTCGTATTGCGCCGAAATACTGCAAAATTTAAAAAATAAGAGCCCATGGGAAAAAGAATTTATACAAGCGGTCCATGAGGTATTTCTTTCCATTGGCCTGGCAGTCGAAAAAAATTCGCTCTACCGGCACGAAAGGATCTTGGAAAGAATTATCGAGCCGGAACGCATCATCATGTTCAGGGTCCCCTGGAGAGACGCCAATGGAAGCATTAACGTCAACACGGGCTTCCGGATTGGGTTCAACAGCGCGCTCGGGCCCTATAAAGGGGGACTGCGGTTTCACCCATCGGTGAATCTCGGGATTTTTAAGTTCCTGGGATTCGAACAGACCTTGAAAAACGCTTTGACGGGTTTGCCTCTGGGCGGCGGCAAGGGCGGCAGCGATTTTAATCCCCGGGGGCGGTCCGACAATGAGATCGAAAATTTTTGCCAGAGTTTCATGACCAGCCTTTATCATCACATTGGGCCGAACACGGATGTTCCGGCCGGTGATATCGGCGTGGGGTCTCGAGAAATCGGATTTCTGTTCGGCCAGTACAAAAGGTTGAAAAACGCCTGGGAAGGCGTTTTAACGGGAAAAGGCATCGATTGGGGCGGGTCCTATTTGCGGCCTGAGGCGACGGGTTTCGGTGCAACTTATTTTGCGGAAGAAATGCTCAAAACCAGAAGCGACAGCCTTGAGGGTAAAATCATCGCTGTCTCAGGTTTTGGCAATGTGGCCTGGGGCGTCGTCACAAAGGTTACCGAGATGGGGGCAAAGGTCGTCACCCTGTCGGGCCCGGATGGCTTTGTATACGACAAGGACGGCATTAATGGAGAGAAGATCGATTACATGCTGAAGATGCGTCTTAGCACGCGTGACAGAGTTGAGGATTTTGCGCAGGAATTCAAGGTCGATTTCCACCCCGGAAAGAGACCGTGGGGGGTCGAATGCGATATCGCCTTTCCATGTGCGTGTGAAAATGAACTGGACGAAAAAGATGCCGCAAGTCTGCTGAAGAACGGATGTCGGTGCGTCACCGAGGGCGCCAATATGCCGGCGACCCCGGCCGCAATGGACATGCTCCTCGACAGTGCGATTCTGTATTCTCCGGGCAAAGCGTCAAATGCTGCCGGAGTCGCTTGCTCCGGACTTGAAATGGTCCAAAACAGCTCAAAATTAAGATGGACGAGGGAAGAAGTGGACCAAAGATTGCGGACCATAATGATCGGTATCCATGAGACATGCCTGCAAGCCGCTGAAGAATCCGGAAACAAAGGAAATTATTTCGTTGGCGCCAACATTGCCGGTTTTATCAAAGTGGCCAACGCCATGATCGACCAAGGCAATACCTGATTGTCGGTCGATGACGGTTGACGGCAAAGACGACATGTTGTCCACGAGGGTTTATGAAAAAAAATAGGCCCTGGCTTTATTTTTTTGATCCGGCGCAATGCCCCGGCGATGCCAAATGTGTCTCATGCCGTTAGCCTTCATCGCTCAGTCCGCTCTCCCCGGAGCGTGCACCGACCGGTTGTTCCGGTTTCGGCAGAAGGTGGCGCGGCAGAAAAGCAAGCCCCGCGATCAGCGTGGGGATAACGGCACTCGCAATGACCACCGCGACCAGAAAGGAATACTGCTCCTGAGTCACGATATTGTGCGAGAGCCCGTACAGGGCCGAGATCGTTCCGAACGTCAAGCCGGTGGACATCAGCAAGGTGTAGTACCAGCGCTCGTCGCGATTGCGGCGAAAATGGGCGATGAAGGGGTAAAGCCCGAAGATTTTCGATCCCACCTTACCCCCCAGCAGCAGTAGAAAAACGACCGGCGCGGAAGCAAGCGCCGGTAAAGAGACGAATGTTCCGGCGCGGAGAAAATAGAACGGGGTGAGAAGCCCGATCGTCAAAGTCCGGAGGCGACGAATCCAGAAAGTGTCTCCGTTCGAGAATTCCGCCAGCACCATGCCCACGATATAGGCGGGGAGCACTGCCTCGCTCCCGGACCAAAGTGCCAACGCCCCCAGGCCGAAAAGGACTAAAATCAACCATTTGGTGCGGATCGCGGCGGTTCGGTGGGCATACATGCGGGTCAACCAGCGGCTGGTAGCCGGCAGGATCACCAGCACAAACGTGGTGACCGCGATAAAGACGACGGTCTTGTAAGTGAAGGGAGCGAAGAGCAACCCAAGGGCGATGACCGTGCCAAGATCGTTGATGAAGCAGGCGCCCAGAATGCCTTTGCCGAAATCGGTCCGGTTGAAGCCGGTTTCCAGCATGACCGCATAAACGACCGCCATCGATGTGGTGGAAAGCGCGACGCCGCAGAGCAGACTGGCCTGCAAATTCCAGTCTAGCAGGTAGCGGGCGATCGCCGCGCACCCCACGAATGGGGCGAAGAACCCCACCAAGCCGACGACCGTCACCTCTTTCAGTTTCTTTCGAAGCACTTCGGGCTCGAGTTCGGCCCCGGCCAGAAAAGTGAGCAGGACGGCTCCCGCGGCCGCTAGAAACCGCAGCCATTCCAGATTCGAACCCAGGGCAGCCTCCTTGCCCAGGAATCCCGCGACGGCGGCGACCAGCACGCCGACACAGATCTCAACCAGGGCGATGGACACCCGCAAGTGGTAGGCGACAATGGCGGAGATCACGGCCAAGCCGAGCCAAAAGGCGGCAACGGTAAAGATATGCTCCATGGGGGAGTCCTGCCCTTCTCCTTTGAGAACTATTGGTCGCGTTTACGGCCGCATTGCTTTAGAGGCCGCATTCTTTCATGACCTGGGAGGTTTTTTTGTATACGTCTGTAAACCTCAGCAACCCCACGATTTGATCACCCTTCAGCACAAAAAGCGCGTCATGACGGTTCATGACGAACATGTGAAAGCATTTGACCAGGCTGTCATCCAACGAGACCATTTGTCCTTCGGATGGGGGTTTGATGAAGTCTTTTATATGAACATCGCTCGCCTTGCGACACAGGTCCTTGAATGGATTTTCCCACAACTGGTAGTCTTTTTGCATCGAACTCCAGACGTAATCGTATCCTAAGTGCTTGAGGGTCTTCTCGAAATTCACTCTGCCATAGTTTCTTTCCAGCCCGCGCAGCAGGTCGATGGGAGACAGTTTTCCGATGACCTTCCCTTCCTCGTTTTCGACAAGGAGGATTCTTTGCTCGGATTTCCCGGCTAAAAACGTTTCCTGGGCTCTCTCCAATGCCGAAAGCGCTTCGTAAAAAGAGGCGCGGTCGGAAATTTTTGGAAATTTTTCTACCGGAACCATAAGATCGCGCATTTTCATTTTTTCCATGTGGGCATCCCTCCAGTTGAAAGAATTTGGTTAAATCACAACATGCCGCTGCCTATCAATCCATTTGAATATCTCCATCACCGCCAAAACGGTCAAGGCCAGAGACAGGGCGATGAGCGACCGGGTAAACCGGTCAGAATCGCCGCCAGAAACATCAATACCTCCGCCGCGCCGATATTGGCCCTTCTGAGCGCGGGGGCATCATTGACTCCGTCGCCGGTAACCGCTACGAACTCTCCCGGCGGCGACGCGTCCAAAAAAGGGTGCTACAATCCTACCCGCGCCTATTCAATAACGGAACACAGCGGCCAGAGGCGCCTGATCGGGAACTTCTTCCGGCGCGACGGCGTAAACCGTTCCGCCTTTGATCAGGGACTGGATCGCCGCCAGGTCGATGAGGTCTTCCGAATCGGGCTCAAGCGATTCGCCTACCGTAACACTGCCCTTTTCCGGCTCAAAATGACCCCATACCTGCGCGTCGACGGCAACAAACAGCACATCCACCCGACCGTGATGAGCCGCCGAAACCGCCTCTTTCACATCGGTTGTCGTCTGTCCGGTTCCCGCCAGCTGACGATACCGCGCCGCCGCCGCCTCGCGTGATTGTCTGAACAGGGGCTCGACGAGTGCCCATGCCTGGCCGTGTAATTCTTCGGGTTTCAGCCCCTCGGGGTTCCCCGGAACGCCCTCGTCCAACAAATGCGAATAGGAATTAGCCTCCTTGTAAACGGGGAAAAGGTTATCGACCCCGGCCAGCACCAGTGGTGACTGCCCGCCGGATAGCAAATCGTGCAACTTCCGGTCGATCAAGCGAAACCAGCGCAGGATCCTGTCTTTGGTCTCGCTGCTGACGTCATGTCCATAAAACACCGCCGCGCGCTTTCCCGTCCCCGATGGCGTGCCGGTGTGAAATTGCAACTGCTTTTCTGAAGACGTATCCCGAAACGCCTCGGCGAGGCTTTGCGCGATCCCTTCCAGGCTGACTTCATCCACCGTGTGCCGCGTGCCTTCCATTAGCCGCACCTGGTTCTGACTGAGCGCCAGAATGTAGAAAAGCCCGTCACTGGTTAGAATCGGAAGCAGGGGTTTGATATGAAAACGCTTTGAAATAACCACCTTTTCTTCAAAGGCGAGCGGTAAGCGCAAATAATGCAGCGCGTCGGTTGAAAAAAACATCGCCAGGCCATCGCTTTGGCGCTGCCAGAAAACCCTGTCATGCAACAGCAGGTAAGGTTCTTTGAGCATCTCGCGCACCTCCGGGGAGCGCAAGCCCTTGGCCATGAGCCGCTCCTCGACCTCGCGCAGCAGATTCTTGAAACGGATCGGGTCCTGCTCCGTCTCCCGTCCTGCCCGATGCGTCGTCATAAACAGCGAGACGCACCAGTCGACATGTTTTTTCAGAAAGGTTTTTTTCAATTTCTCCAGGGTGATGCTGTCCATAAGAAAATCCTCCTTTCACGTTTGCTTTTTTGGCATATCCAAAAATCAATGTGCCGTAAAAGAGGAATCGTCACCGCGGCGAATCCAACGCCGCCAAAAAGGACTTTGGCCCTATTTACACTTTTTTGTGAAATCAGACAAAACTTATTCCGACTGGAAATCTTTTCCCCTCTCAGAAGCGGGTGATAGCGGGCCGCTTGGAAAAGACCAAATTTCTTCGAGAGCAAGGCAATCGTCAGCCGCCGTCAACTCGCGCAAAGTTTTGCCGATTTTTTGAAATCGGCCGATATCTGCATGCCGCAGGCTGATACCGGTCCGGAATCCGGCCCCCAAGGCTCCGGCGGGCTTGCATTAAGCATTTGACATCCCTTGGCAAGGCCGGTAGGCTGGCGGCCATGGTCAGAGCCAATCGGGCCTCTGCGCCTGGTCGGGCCGGCCGACGCCCGGACCGCCTATACCGCAGCGCCCGCCTCCAAACCGCCAACAGAGGATGGAATCATGAACGACTACGATGTCGTGATCGTTGGATCCGGTACCGCAGGCCAAACGGCGGCTTATGATCTCAAAGCGGCCGGGATGAGGGTGGCCGTGGTGGAAAAAAGCGCGCGGCCCGGGGGGGTCTGCGCCCTGAGCGGTTGTCAGCCCAAAAAGTGGTTCTACGAAGCGGCCGAAGCCGTCGCCAAATGCCGGCACCTGTCCGGAAAAGGGATCGTCGAGGCGCCGCGAGGCTCTTGGCCCCAGTTATTAAAGGAGAAAAACGACTTTACCTCGGCGGTTCCCGACCGCAGCGTGAAAGGGTTTCGAGAGGCCGGCATCGAGTACCTCGAAGGCACCGCCCGCTTCCGGGATCACGACACACTGGCCGTCGACAGTAGAAGCGTCACGGGTAAGTATTACATCATCGCCGCCGGTGCCCGTCCCATGCCCTTGCCCTTCCCCGGTGCCGAACACCTGATGACCAGCGACGCTTGGCTCGAGCAGCAATTACTGCCGGAGCGGACTGTGTTTGTCGGCGGCGGATTCATCGCCTTCGAGTTCGCGCATTTCTCCGTGCGCCTCGGGCCCGAAACCTGCCGGGCCGTCATCCTGGAGGCCGTCGAACGGCCCCTGGGGCCGTTCGACGCAGAGATGGTCGCGCTGCTGGTTGAGGCCTCCCGGCAGGCCGGTGTCGAGATCCACTCCCGTGTCCAGATCACATCCATCGAAAAAACGGGCGACGGGTTTTTCGTCCACACCGCCTTCGGAACGGTATTTCAGGCTGACCAGGTCGTGCACGGGGCCGGCCGGATCCCGGACATCGCGGACCTCGACCTGGAAGCCGCGGATGTCGAGCGCAAGGACAATGGCATTGTTGTGGATGACCGCATGCGCACTTCCAACCCGAAGGTGTTCGCCATCGGGGATTGCGCGGCCACGATTCAGCTGGCCCGCGTGGCGGATTTCGAAGGCCACACGGCAGCCCGCAATGTACTGGCGGAATCGGGAAAGGGCATGCCTGCGGCCGTCGACTACAGGACCGTCCCGGCGGTTCTTTTCACCTATCCCCAGCTTGCCATGGTCGGTAAAACCGAGTCGGCGCTTCAGGAAGAAAACACCCCCTATCGCAGGAGCTTCGCAAAGAATTTGCGCTGGCCGACTTACCGCCGGGTGGGCTTGGACCACGCCGCTTATAAAATCCTGGTGGCCGAAAACGGCCGGTTTCTGGGCGCTCATTTTCTCTCCGACAGCGCCGCCGGCATGGTCAACGCCGTCCGCCTGGCCATGCTCAACGGGATCACGGTCGATCAACTCCACGAGCAGAGCATCATGAGCCCCTACCCGACCCGCGAAAGCGACCTGATCTACATGCTCAAACCGTTGCTGTCCGAGTCGAGTCGACCTTGAAGCAACCCGGAACCGTCAATTTTCTTCTATTTTCAGGGGGATTGGAATCGGTTCACGCCAGGCTGATCCTCGCCATCCCCTTGGCGACCGGTCTGACGGCCGGTTTTATCACAGGGCCGGTTAGCACCCCTCTTTCTCACTGAAAAAAAGCAGCTGTCCGTTTGGCCGCCGGGAAAAGCCATCCAGAGACCGTAAAATGACCCAGGCCGTATTCGTTCAAAACCTGACCAAACGCTTCGAAACGGGCGCGGCGGTCACCGGAATCTCCTTCAGCATCGACCGCGGCGAGCTGTTCGGCTTTCTCGGCCCCAATGGTGCGGGCAAAACCACCACCATCAACATGCTCACCGGTCTGGCGCGCCCGGATGCGGGAACGATCCGCATCGGCGGGATCGACTGTACGGAGAATCCCCGGGCGGCCCAACACCTCGTCGGCGTGGTCCCGGACGAAAGCAATCTGTATCCGGAGCTCACCGGCTTCGACAACCTGTGCTTCTGCGCCGCGCTCTACGGTATCGGCAAGGCCGACCGGCAAGCCCGGGCGCGGGAGTTCCTGGACGCTTTCGGCTTGACCCAGGCGGCGCGGCGCAAGTTCGGCGGCTATTCCAAGGGCATGAAGCGCAAGCTCACCATCGCCGCCGGAATCATCCATCGGCCCCAAATCCTGTTCCTGGACGAACCCACCACCGGCATCGACGTAGCCAGCGCCCGTCAACTGCGGCAGCTCATCGCCGATCTGCACAAAGCCGGAACCACCATCTTCCTGACCACCCACTACATCGAGGAAGCCGAGCGGCTTTGCGAACGGATCGCGTTCATCGTGTCCGGTCGCATCGTCGGCGGCGATACGGTCGAGCATCTGATCCAGCCGATCCAGGCGCGCCACGTGGTCCAGATCGCCTGCGCAACCCCACCCGACGACCTCCGGATGACACTTGGCGAGTCCTTTCCCGGTTTCGAATTCTCATTTCCGGGACAAGGCCTCATCCGCATCGAGGGCCAAGCGGCCGTCCGCGTGGGTGAGTTGGTTCGTTTCCTGGAGGAAAGGGGAACGGAGGTCTTAGAGGCCCGCAGGATTCGGCCTTCTCTCGAGGACGTCTTCGTGCGGATGACCGGGATCGAGGCAAACGCCATGCGCAAAGAGAAAGAGAAAAAGGGAGGCGGCCGATGAAGCTCTGGATCGCCTTTTGGAACATCCTGGTCAAGGACATGCGGACCTATTACCTGAAACCGCCCAACATCAGTTGGGGGCTCATCTTTCCCTTGGCCTGGACGGGTATGTTCTTCATCAAGTCCGGAAGCGGCCTGGGCAGCATACCGACTCTGCTGCCGGGCCTGACAGCCGTTTCGATCCTGTTCGGCACCACGTCCATGCTGGCGGTGACGGTGACCTTCGAGAAGAAAAACCGTTCCTTCGAGCGCCTCCTGCTCGCCCCGATCCCGTTCGCGGTCCTCATGCTGGCCAAGACCGGTGGGGCCATCCTGTTCGGCATGGTCAACGGATTTGTGCCGGTCGTCATGGCCGCCTTCCTAACCGACCTTTCGCGGGTGGCTTGGAGCGCCTTCGTTCCGGCTGTTTTTTTGATCGCAGTGTCCTCGACCTTTCTGGGGCTTTTTATCGCCGTGGCGGTCAGCGAGGTTTTCGAGGCCCAAACGTTCTCGAATTTTTTCCGCTTTCCCATGCTTTTCCTGTGCGGACTCTTTTTCCCCATCCAGAAGCTGCCCGTTTTTCTTAAGCCTTTCGCTTATGCGCTACCCCTGACTTACGGAGCCGACGCGCTCCATGGGGCCGTGCACGGCGGGCACACCATGCCATTTGCCCTCGCCCTGGCGGTCCTCAGCGTCTTTTGCGTCGGTTTGTTCGTAGCCAGCCTCCGGAACATCCAGCGCAAATGGATCGCCTGAGCGCCGTTTTTTTCGCATGCCTCTGCCCAAGCCATTGCCGGTATTCAATTTTCAGCTTGGCGGCTTCACATGGCGAGTTGTTTTCGAATTCGAGCGGCGATTTCCTGTCCCAGGGTTTTGGCCCGCTCCCAGGTTTCCGTCTGGTCCTCGACATTGCAGAACTTTTCGGGGGTGACCCTGGTGTCGTCACCGAATATCCACGGCAAGGCACTCATCGGACATGTCTCGCCGAATCCGCAGACCATGCACTCCGGATTGCCGGTGGCCTTCAATCGGCCCAAGACCTGCATCCCTTCGAGGTTTAAGGCATGGGCAACTTGGTTGCCCGCTTCTTCGAGACCGGGCGCACCACGCCCGATGCCGGTCGTCACCACGACCGCCAGCTTGCCTCTATTGAGCCCGTTTTGGTGCCTCAACGAAAACAAGCGCTCAAGAAAGGCCTTGGTAAAACCGTCGATAGACCCATAGGGCGCGTATCCTCCCACGACGACAGCACCGGCCCTGCGAACCTTTTCGGCAAGCTCGGGAAAGTCATCTTTTACTTTGCAGATGTTGTCCTCTTTGCATCCGAGGCAGGCGATACAGGGGCGTACATTAATTTTGCTCAGCTTTACAAACTCGGAGGACAGGCCGCTGGCTTCGAGAACGGCCTGAATGAGGCGGTCGGTGTTGCTGTTTCTGATGGGGCTGCCTGAAATTCCAATAATTTGAGAGGGCATATTCGTCGCTCCTTTTATTATGCGTTATAAAAATTCGCATCCGTAATTTTGACGATAATACCTGTATCGGTTATTACGACCCAAACGGCGTGGACGACCGGGTTCGGAGACGGGCGCGTGTTTATTGCGAAGAACAGCGGTGGGAGAAGCCCCCGGCAGGGTTGCCGGGGGCTTTCTGACTAAAAGAACTTCTCCTGCAGGCCGTAGGGATCCTTGAATTCGAGCGCGGGGTCGAACCTGAGCTTCTTTTCGCCCCGCTGATCAACATATTTCATAATCTCGAGATCCACCGTGAGGGGCACGTTGACACCGGCCTGGGTCACGAAGGCCACATAACCACCGGCGACACCGGCCAGGACAGGCAGCAGCACCAGAATCCTCCGGTTGGTCTTTTTCAGGAAAACCATCGTTTCGCACCCTCGCCGGATAAGTTTCGGTCGGCGGCCCATCCGGATCTCGCCGCGAGTACAGGCCAACCGGGCCTGCAGCCGTAGTACTCGAAGTTTGAGCGGCCTGTCAAGCCACAAAACGGCAGCTGAGAGCGGGTTTCCGAACAACCGGAAACCGCCTGTTCATTAAAGACTCATTGAAATGACAAAGGCTTGGCGATTGACAGCCGTATGGAGTAGGTTATATGATAACCAACAATTCGGAGGCCGATGACGATCTGCCGGTTCAGGCAGTTCCAATTTATAATAAAACCCCGTGGGGCAGCTCCCCAGCGGGGTTTCGTAGGTCTGGGCCCCTGAGGGCCTGCCAAAACGGAGAAAATTCGATGCGCCTTACGCCGATTATCCTGCTCGTTTTTTCGAATCTCTTCATGACCTATGCCTGGTACGGGCATCTCAAGGACCTGCGCGCCAAACCCATTGTGATGGTGATCCTCGTCAGCTGGGGCATCGCTTTCTTTGAATACTGTCTGCAAGTCCCGGCCAACCGCTTGGGAAGCGCCAGCTACACGCTGGTTCAACTCAAGGTCATCCAGGAAGTACTGACGATGATCGTGTTTGCCGGATTCTGCCTGTTCTATATGAAACAGCAGGTCACCTGGGACTATTTATGGGCCAGCCTCTGCCTGGCCGGCGCCGCATTTTTCATGTTCCGCAACCTGCCGCCGGTCAACTGAAACCGCGCATTTCGGCTTGCGGCTCATGCCGGCTCGCAGCGCTTTCAGACGGCGCGCAGCCGGATCGACAGCTCCTCCAGCTGCTGACGGCCGGCCGAGGAGGGCGCACCGGTCAGCAGGCAGGCAGCCTTCTGGGTCTTTGGAAAGGCGATGACGTCCCGGATGGAACTCTGGCCGCAGAGCATCATGACCAGGCGGTCGAAGCCGAAGGCGATGCCGCCGTGGGGCGGGGCGCCGGAGTCGAGCGCCGAGATCAGGAAACCGAACTTTTCGCGGTACTCCCCGGGTGTCATGCCGATGGCGCTGAAGACCTTTTCCTGAAGCTCTCTTTGATGGATGCGGATGCTCCCGCCGCCGATTTCGGATCCATTCAGGACAAGGTCGTACGCCCGGGAACGTACTTTCGGCGGATCCGTGTCGAGCAGGTCGTAATCCTGCTCCAGCGGTGCCGTGAAGGGGTGGTGCAGCGCCTGGAAGCGTTTTTCGTTCTCATCGTATTCCATCAACGGGAACTGCGTCACCCAGAGGAAATTAAAGGCGTTCGCGTCGATCAACCCCAGCCGTTTTCCAAGATGATTGCGCAGTTGACCAAGGGCTTCGTTGGCCACCGGCGGTTGATCGGCCATGAAAAAAATCAGATCGCCGGGCTGCATATCGATCCGGCCCGCGAGTTCCGCTTTTTCGGCAGCACTGAAAAATTTCGCTATCGGTGATTGCCATTCCCCATCCCTGACCTTGATCCAAGCCAACCCCTTGGCCCGGTACACCGCCACGAAAGCCGCCAGATCGTCGATCTCCTTGCGCGACATGTCCACGCACCCCCTGGCGTTCAAGGCTTTCACGATGCCGCCGTTTCCGACGACGTCGGCAAACACCTTGAATGCGGATCCGGCCACGATATCGGACACATCTTTCAGTTCCAGACCAAAGCGGGTGTCGGGTTTGTCCAGACCGTACCTTCCTATCGCTTCGGCATAGGAGAGGCGCGGGAAAGGCGTTTTTAGCGTCACCCCGCAAACCTCCCGGAAGAGGTCGGCCATCACGCCTTCGGCGAGATCCATCACGTCATCTTCACCGACAAAGGCCATTTCGATGTCGATCTGAGTGAATTCCGGCTGGCGGTCCGCCCGCAGATCTTCGTCTCTGAAGCAGCGCACGATCTGATAGTAGCGGTCAAACCCGGAAATCATCAGCAGCTGTTTGAACAGTTGCGGCGACTGCGGCAACGCGTAGAACTGCCCCGGATTGACCCGGCTCGGCACGAGATAGTCCCTTGCGCCCTCAGGCGTGCTGCGGGTCAAGAACGGAGTTTCGATGTCCAAAAAACCACGGGCATTCAAATAGCTCCGCACGGCAGCCCCCGCCCGGTGACGGGTGATGATATTCTTTTGCATGTGCGGCCGCCGCAGGTCATGATGACGGTTGGTCAACCGCACCGTTTCGGTCACCTCGATATCGTCTTCGATCAAAAATGGCGGGGTCTGGGCCGGATTGAGAATCTTGAGCGTCGAGACCAGCACCTCGATGTCACCGGTTTTCAGCTTGGGATTCACCATTCCGACCGGTCGGCCTTGCACGGTGCCGCGCACTGCCAGAACGTATTCGCTTCGAATGGCATGGGCCTTGGCATGCACATTCGCGTCGCGGTCGGGGTTGAAAACCACCTGGGTGATCCCCTCCCTGTCCCGCAGATCAACGAATATGACCCCGCCATGGTCCCGCCGCCGCTGAACCCAGCCCATAAGGACGACGTCCCGTCCCACATCGGCCCGGCCCAGTTCGCAGCAGGAATGCGTCCTGCGCATACTACCGAGTTTGTCAGTCACCGCTCGTAACTCCTTTCGGCTGCAACAAAGTATCTACACTCATAACGTCGCGTTAGGGTTTGTTCACTAACCCGATGACCTTTTCGACCACCTCCTCGACGGCGATCCGCACCTGTTCCTTGGTCTGCATGTCACGCAAAACGACAACTCCCTGCGCCAGTTCGTTGTCGCCGACGATCATCACGTAAGCCGCACGCAATTTGTCGGCCCGTTTCATCTGGCTTTTGAGGCTCCGGCCGCCGAAATCCATCTCGGCCCGCAGCCCCTGAGCGCACCAGCGGCTGACCCACTGGAACGCCTGCTTTTGACCTTCTTCGCCCAAGGCGGCCGCAAACAGGGTCGGCGGATTCTCCGCAGCCATCTTTTGCTGGCCGACGATCTCGGCCAAGCGGTCCAGGCCGATGGCGAACCCGGTGGCCGGCGTGTCCGGACCATCGAGCATTTTGACCAGACCGTCATAACGGCCGCCGCCGGCGACCGCGCTCTGTGCCCCAAGGGCGCCGGTCTGGATCTCAAAAGTGGTCCGGGTATAATAATCGAGCCCCCTGACCAAGCGCTTGTCGGTCAAGTAGTCGATGCCGAGTCGCCCGAGGGACCTTTGCACGGTCTCAAAGTCCTTGCGGCAGTCGTCGCAAAGATGGTCGAGAATCGATGGGGCGTCGGTCAAGGCCTCCCGGCAGGAAGGTACCTTGCAATCGAGCACCCTCAAAGGGTTGCGTTCGCGTCTGTGACCACAATCCTCACAGAGGCGCTCACTGCGCTTGACCAGGAATTCGGCCAATTCCCGGCGGTAGTTCGGCCGGCATTCCGAGCAGCCGAGGGAATTGATATGCGCCCGGACATCGGTTACCTGAAGACGGTTCAGCAACGTCATCAGGATAAAGATCAGCTGCACATCGATCAACGGCGAGGCCACGCCGAAAACCTCGGCATTGACCTGGTAAAACTGCCGGTAGCGACCTTTTTGGGGTCTCTCGCGGCGAAACATCGGACCGATGGTGTAAAACTTCTGAACAGAATCAACGGCATACATGCGGTGCTGAATGTAGGCGCGCACGATGGAGGCCGTGGCCTCCGGACGCAGCGTGATCAAATCACCCTTGCGGTCGGCAAAGGTGTACATCTCCTTGGCGACAATATCGGTATCCTCTCCGATGCTGCGCGCAAACAACTCCGTGCGCTCCATGATCGGAATCCGGATTTCCTTGAACCCGAAATCTTCGAACAGCGCACAAGCCGTCCGTTCGATCTGCTGCCAGATCGCGATCTCCGCCGGAAGTATGTCTTTAAACCCTCGAATCAGCTGAATCATCACGTCTCGATATGCGGCCAGCGAATCGGGCCTTTGATTTTTTAGGGCACCTTGACGAATAAACTGCGACTTTTACCTCAGAGCCCACCGATTCGTCAACCTTTAATATCCAGCCGGCCGCGAGGAAATAGTCCTTGACAAGCGGTCAAAAAGATTGAAGAAATTCAACCGGCACCTTGATGTCGACCCCACCGGCCGAACCGTCGGCAAAGAGCGCCGACGGTTCGAGCATCACAGTGTCGATGACGGTTGTGTCACGCCAAGCGGACGATGAAGCACCACACACCCGAGCCAACAACAGTTGGCCATAATCGGCCAGAGTGACATCGGAGGACGAACATTATGCGGTCTGATATCCTCAAGAAAGCAGTTGAAACCCTGCCCCATCGGGCGTTGCTCATGTCGGCCGGACTCAAGAAGGAGGATTTCGAAGGCCACAAGCCCTTTATTGGCGTGGCCAACAGCTACACCGACATCATCCCGGGCCACATTCATCTGAACGAACTCACCCAGGAGGTCAAAAGGGGCATCCGGGATGCCGGCGGGGTGCCGTTCGTGTGGGGCGTTCCAGGGGTTTGCGACGGTATCGCCATGTTCGCCGAGATGCGGCTGAGCCTGCCCAGCCGGGAACACATAGCGGACAATATCGAAATTATGGTTCTGTCCCACTCTCTGGATGGCTGGGTCGGCGTCACGAACTGCGACAAGATCACCCCCGGCATGCTGATGGCTGCCGGCCGGTTGAACCTTCCGGCCGTCCTTCTGACCGGAGGCCCGATGAAGGCCAACATCATCGAGGGCAAAAAACACCACCCCATCCTCGGTTTCGGTCTGGTGGGACAGGTCAAATCGGGCAAGATCACCGCGGAGCAGGCCGAAGCGCTGCTGCCCTGCATGGCCTGCGGTGCCGGGTCCTGCGTCGGTCTTTACACCGCCAACACCATGGCGGTGGTCACCGAAGTGTTGGGCATGTCGTTGACCCGCTGCGCGACAACCCTGGCCGTCGACCCTCTAAAGAAACTGCAGGCCTACGCCACCGGCCGGCAAATCGTGGAACTGGTCAAGCGGGGAACCGCGCCCCGCGATATCATGACGCCGGCGGCCTTCGAGAACGCGATTCGGGTCGATATGGCCATGGGAGGATCCACCAATACCGTGCTGCACATACCGGCCGTCGCTCGGGAAGCCGGTATCGAGATCGAGGTGGACATGTTCGACCGGATCTCACGCGAAACCCCGCACCTGTGTTCCATCATCCCGGCCGGACCGAACGAAATGGCGGATATCGACGCGGCGGGCGGCATTCCAGCCGTGTTGAACCGGTTGCAAGGTTTGATCAAGAAAGCCTCGACCGTAACCGGCAACTGCATAACCGCAGTGGCGGCGCAGGCTGAAATACGGAATGCGGACGTCATTAGAAGTCTGTCCAATGCCCACCATTCTGAGGGCGGCATCGCCGTTCTCAAGGGCAACATCGCCCACAGCGCGATCATCAAACAGACGGCGGTCGAACCCGACATGCGGGTTCACTCCGGACCGGCCAAGGTTTTCGACTCCGAAAAGGACCTGTTGGGCGCCATTGCGGCCGGGCATATCGCCGAGGGCGATGTCGTGGTGCTGCCTTTCCAGGGCCCTGCCGGGGCACCGGGAATGCCCGAGATGCTGACGCCGACCGATGCGATCAAAGGCGCCGGATACAAGCGGGTAGCGCTGATCACCGATGGACGGTTTTCCGGGGCAACCACCGGTCCCTGTATCGGGCACGTGGAGATGGAGGCATTCAACGGTGGTCCGATCGGTGCCATAAAAAACGGCGACATCATCGAAATCGACATTCCGGGCCGCATGCTGAATGTCAAATTGGAAGAGCGTCAAATAAGACGGCGGCTCTCCGGGGCGAAGCCGCCCGACCGGGAGCTGACATCCCTGCTGACCCGCTTCCGCGGGGCTTACGCCGGACTCAACTGTTACGGTAATACGCCTCAGGGTTCAGTCAAATAGTGGTCTTATCGGCAGCTGTTGGGCGCCTGACCGGGGTTGTCGGCGCCGCGAGAACGACGCCCCGCAATGCCGTTTTTGAGGCGGCATTGACTATATCCGGTGCAGTTTAAGCGGCGGCTGCAGTTCGGTGTTGGCCTTTTGCAGCTGGGATTCACCGGAGATCACGGCGACGGCGTCCGGATAACGACCCGGATCGAAGTACTTTTCGGCGGCTTCCCGCACCTGCCGGGCGTTCAGCTGCAGCAGGGCCTGCTTAAATTGCTGCCGCGCCTCGTCGGCGAGCCGGATGATCTTGCGATAAAACGCTTTGCGAGCGGCCGGTCCGGGCGGATCCGGTTTGTCGATTTCGGCACACACCTGCAGGACGGCTTCGTCGATATCCGTTTCCCCGTATGCATCCGAGCGCACGAAACCGGCGGCGTTTTCGTATACCTTCAAGGTCGCGGTGATCTGCGGGTCGCGGTAGGAAGCGAAGCAGAACAAAGCGTCTTCCGGATTGTAGACTGAAAACCCGCCATAAGCGCCGCCCTTTTCCCGTATTTCGCGGTGCAGGTAGAGAGAGCGCAGCAATTTGCTGATCACCGCCAATGCCGGCGCATCCGCATGATCCATGCGGACGGTTTCGAAGGCCTGAGCCACGAAGGAGACCGCCGAAGAGGTGCTCCAGCCCTCCCGAACCGGGTCCGCAGACATAACGAGCGGCGGCGGTTCGAAGCCATCGCCGGGGCCAAGCGGCGCTGGCGGCTGTGGCAGGCGCTCGACCAAATTGACGGTCGCCCTGGTGGCACCGTCCAGGGCGCTTGCTTCTCCGATCAGAGCCGTTTTCAGATTGCCGGCGACGAAAACCGATCGTCGGATTGCGGAGAGGTTTTCTGCCAGGCCTGCGAGAACGCCATTCGAAGGGGCTTCGAGAAGTTCTTTTATCCTGCGTAGCTGAAACACGCCGGACCAAAGCTCGCTGAGATACCGGGAAATCGAGAAGTTCCTGGCCGCCAGAGAAATCGCCAGCCGATGGCCGTTGTGGATGACCATCGATTCGAGGCCTGCCCGATACTCCATCAGAATATTTTTCAGTCGGTTCAGGTCCGAGAAGTCGCCCTCAAAAATCAACTCCTCAACGATGTCATACATCGGTTCGCAATTGCGGTTCAAGCACTTGGCGTTTAGAGCCAAAAACGGGATGCAGGCCCCGCTGCCATCGAAACCGGTGCGGGCGTTGGCAGAAAGGCCGAGACCACCGGTGTAAAGATCGATTCGTTTGGCCAATTCGGTGTAATCGCGCCGCAGGGTGCCGACCTTCGGCAGGGCGTGGCAGAAAAAAGGCACCAGCGGAATCAGCCGCCGCGCCAGGCGACCCAAACCGGCGACCGCGGCGTGGTAGAATACTCCCGAGGTTCTCTGGTCGTAAGCGGTCACCGAAAACCGGGCATCGTTTTCGGATTCGAGGACGCGCTGTACGTCGGGCGGGATATCGGCCCGCGTCAGGGTCGGCAGGCGCGAAACGTCTTCCTGCCGCTCCTGAAGTTTCACCAGTGCCTGGGCATCGGTCTCTATTTCAGCGAATTCGGTCCTCGACAAACGCGCGGCTATCCCCGACAGCTCCTTGGCGATACGCTCCTCTTCTCTTTTCTCCAGTGATGGGTCAGGCAGCAGTTTAAAGAGGACCCGGTGGGGATTGTCGATGAAATATTTCTGGATACGCGCTTCGAAGAACCTGCCGCGGGCCGCCTCGCGGCGAATTTTCGCAAGGTCGTCGTCGATCCGCAGTTTGTCGAACGGGTCACCGCCGTGCAGCCAGGTCGCGGCAAGGATAAGCAGCTGTTTAATACCGTATGGGTAAGGTGTATTGGTAACTTCCTTGTGGTGAAACTCGAGCTGGTGGAGGGCCGATTCGATCACCTCTTTATCGATGCCGCCGCCGGCCAGGCGGGTCAGCACCTCGAAAATTATTTTTTCAATCTGCTCCGCCGCCGATTCTTCCACGTCCTTCAGGCCGGCGACGAAGATCGTATCGCGGTTGTCGGCCTCGAACCCGGCCGCGTCGCAAAGCGCCGATCCCAGCTGCGAATCGATCAGGGCCTTTCTTAAAGGGGATCCGGGATTTCCCAATAGGATTTGTTCCAGAACGGTCAGGATCAGGACCTCGAAGCCATCTCGAATATCCGCGGCAAGCCAAGCAACGCAAGCCTGACATTTTTTCGACGGGTCTTCGCCCGGTGCCAGGGGATAATGGGCAACGGCTTGACGGGGATTGACCCAGCGTGGTTGGGACGGCACATCCGTATCCGGTCGGATGCGGGTGAAGTGTTTCAGGATCTTCTCCTCGATGAATGCCAGATGATGTCGCAGAGGCAGGTTGCCGTATGTATAGAAAAAAGAATTGCTCGGGTGATAGTGGTGTTGGTGGAAGGCTCTCAGCTGTTCGTAGGTCAACCGGGGAATCACGGCCGGATCACCGCCTGAGTTGTGGCGATAGGTGGTAGAAGGATAGAGGACCTTGAGCAAAGATCGCGACATCACCTGGTCGGGAGACGACATGGCGCCTTTCATTTCGTTGTAAACCACGCCTTTGTAGACCAGTTGGGGCGGATCGTTTTTTACGCCGCGCTCCCCGGCGATCTCGAGTCGATGCCCCTCCTGCTTGAAGCTCAACTCTTCGATTTTGGGAAAAAACACCGCATCGAGATAGACATCCATGAGATTTTGGTAATCCGTGCGGTTCTGAGTGGAAAACGGATACATGGTCCAGTCCGAGGCAGTGAAAGCGTTCATGAACGTGCTGAGACTCCGCTTCAGCATGGAGAAGAACGGATCCCGAACCGGAAACTTCTCGGAGCCGCATAAAACCGTATGCTCGAGGATATGCGCCACGCCGGTGGAATCCTTTGGCACGGTCTTAAACGCCACGCTGAAGGTGTTTTCATGATCTTCACTGCTGATGTGGATGTGCCGGGCGCCGGTGTCGGGATGGTCGAGTTCATAGAAGAAGCAACCGGATTCCGGGATCTTTTTGACCCGTTTGACGACATACCCCCCATAACGTCCACCCGGCTGCAGTTCGGGATTGTTTGAATCTTTACTCATTTGATCATTCCTTCAAGGAGACTTCCGCCGTTTCCTGTCGGCCGGCCGACCTGTCTGAATTCACTTTACCACATACACGCCGCGGCTTTGACGCTGAATTACACCGCTTTTGCTCAAGCGGAAGATGATGTTCCGAACCTTTTTCTCATCGAACCCGGTTTTTTCCCTGATATCCGGCAGCCCGGCCCCCTGTTTGAATCCCCTGATCGCCTCCAGGACCTGGTTGACCGCTGTCGAACCACTGCGGCCTTGAACCTTAACGCCCCCGTTGCCCTGGGCAGATGCCTGGCGGCCACGTTGGGCGGATCGGGACATCGCCGCAATCAGCTTTTCGATTTGGTCCAGTTTGGCCATCAACTTTTCGACGTCTTTCTTGGTCGGAATGCTGTAAGTCTGCATAAAAAATTTCACCATTGCATCGAAACTGACGCTCTTGCCCTTGTGACGCATGACTCATCTCCCTTTGGTAAGGTTGAGGTGTGGAAAATAAAGGCTCCGGAGAAGCACCGTTTTCAAATGCATTAATGTGGCCAAGCGTAGTGACTAACTCCTAAAAAGTCAAGCCGTTCCCCTGGTCAATGGGTATCGACTTGCCCAAATGGGATACAACTTGATCTTGGGGGTGCAAACTGGTTTAATGCGGCAGTAAGCGGGAATTGAAACCTTTGACGACCGGCAGAAAGAAGGCGTCGATAATGACCTCACCCAGAGCCCTTTTGCAGGCTTGCAATGTTCGTGCGGACAAACGCCTGGGGCAACACTTTCTGACCGATCCCGCGACGGCGGCCATGATTGTGGGCGCTGCAGAAATTTCACCGCAGGATGTCGTGCTCGAGATCGGTGCCGGCCTCGGTGCCCTTACGTTTCTATCCGCCCGGCAGGCCGCCAGGATCTATGCGGTTGAAAAAGACGCCCGCCTGGCCGACTTATTGAAAGCAGAACTCCTGTCCCAGCGCCTATCGAATGTGGTGCTGCTGGAAAACAATATCCTGCGGCTCGACATCCGGGCCCTGGCAGCGGAGATCGGCGACCGGCTGGTAGTGATCGGAAATCTGCCCTACAACATCTCTTCCCAAATCCTGGTCCAACTGATTTCGGTCCGGGAAGTTGTAAAGCGGGCGGTCTTGATGTTCCAAACGGAACTGGCCGACCGGTTAACGGCCGTTCCCGGCGGCAGGGATTACGGTCGGCTCTCGGTGATGATTCAATACTGCGCCGACCTCAGGCCGATCAGGCGTGTGGCCGCCGACCGTTTTTTCCCGCGACCCAAGGTCGACTCGTCGGTCCTTGCCGTTGTTTTCAAGACCCCGGCGCGCCTGTTGCCGGCGGATGAAGATTTCTTCTTCAGAGTCATTCGCACGGCTTTCGGTCGGCGCAGAAAGAAATTGAGAAACTCTCTAGCCGGCAGCGAACTGGACCTCTCCACCCAAGCGGCCGAGCAAGCTCTCGAACGGGCGCACATTGATCCCTCGCGCCGCGCAGAGACGCTGGATGTGGCGGAATTTCTCGCACTCAGTGCCAGCCTGCAGCAGATTCGCCGCCCCTGAACCAGCGGAGGCACCGGATTTGGAAGCGCTTATTGCGCGGGCGGCGTCAACGGGTAATGGACTACATATGCTCGGCCACGCTGACCGTGCGGTCGCCGAGCATGTTGACATAACTGCCCATCTCGTTGTCATACCAACCGTAGATGACCGCCTGTGTGACCGGGACCCGGATCAGGGTGTTATTCAGCTGCTCGATGACCTTTTGGTTCAGCCCCGGAACATTTGCCAGATCGATGGCGACCTCCGCCGTGCGGGTGTGGGTTTCGTACCCTTCGATGATGGCCGCCGCGCGCGGCGCGCCAATGATGTCCCCCGACACATTCTGTTTCTCAGAATAGTGGAGATATCCATTGGGATCGAGCTCGGCGGTGCGACGGTATACGGCGTTGATGGTTTCTCGTCGAATCGGTTCACGGTTCGGCTCTTCCTGCAGGTCGACCACCAGAATGATCAAAGAACCGGTCGCCGTCGGGATGCGGACCGACTCGGCGATGAAGCCGATCTGCCGCATCTCGGGAATCACCAGCCGCAAGGCTTTGGCTGCACCGGTGGTCGTCAGGATGATGTTGTTCATGATGCTGCGGTTTTTGCGCAGGTCTTTCTTCCCCGCCTGCGGTAGACGGTCCAGAACCGCCTGTGATCCGGTGGCGGCGTGAACCGTCGCCATGGAGGCGGTTAGAATTTTCTGCGGTCCAAAATGATCCAGCAGCGGTTTTATCATGTGCGCCAGGCAGGTCGTGGTGCACGATGCGTTGGAGATGATGCGGTGCCGCCGGGGATCATAGTCATTGGTATTGATTCCCATCACCGTCGTGACGGCATCCTCCGGTGAGTTTCCGGACAGGTCGGCCTTCTGCTCCTTCATCTTGAAGGGCGCCGAGACGATGACTTTTTCGGCACCGGACTCCAGGTGGCCCCGAACGCTGCCACCGGGATGGTCGGCCGGCATCGACGGATCCATGAACCGTCCGGTCGTATCCACCACCAGCCTGACCCCCCACTGCCGCCAACCGATGTCGACCGGGTTACGGGCGGACCGCAGGATCCGGACCCGCACACCATCGAGCACGATCGTTCCCTGTCCTGCGTCCACTTCCCCGATCACCGTGGCCGAATTGTGGCCGTGGAGATAACAGTTCAGTGAACCGTAGGTGGAATCACGCTCCAGGTAGTGGACCACATCCTGCAGGGAAGTACCGGCCTCACGGCCGATATTGACGACGATTTCGTCGAAATACTTCCTTCCGACATGATGCCAGACCGTTAACTTGCCGATCCGGCCCAACCCATTGACGCCGAGTCTTACGCTTTTTCCGCCGGTAGCTGCATTCATTGACTTTACTCCTGTCTGGGGGTTAACGCCCATTCAAGCGGATTGCACTCCGGGTTCGGCCCGTCCATCCCTTCTGAACCGTGAATCCAACGCCTGCCTTTGCTTTCCGTGCGGCCGACAAAACCGGGGCGGTGCCGTTTTACTCTTCATTGATTTTCAGCCTGCCTAGATATACCGATCCCTCACGACCGTCAATGCTTATGAAATCTCCTGATTTTACGCTCACGCCCCTCAACGTAAAGCGCTTCTGCTTCTCATTGCAGATCAAATCGCCGACACAAACCACACAGGTTTTATCCAGGCGGTGGGCCACGACTGAGGCATGCGAGGTCACGCCGCCGCGAGCCGTCAGCAAGCCGTCGGCCGCGTAGATTTCGCGGATATCATCCGGGACGGTGTCGCTACGGGCCAGAATCAAGTTGCTTTCGGGTTCCTCCTTGCGCCACTTGTCGATCTCCTCGAGACTGAAGACCACCCGCCCGGTGAGGGCACCGCCGCCGATGCCGATGCCATGCCCCAGGTAGCAATCCTCGGTTATGCCGATCAAATCGAAGGTCCGCATCCGCTTACGTTCCCGCATCGACATGTCGCGGCCCTGTAAGAGATAGAGATCTTTGACCGCCGGGGACTCGAACGTAAATTCCATTTCTTGCGGGGGCCATCCTTCCTTGTAGATGAGGCGACCGGCCCAGTTTTTCAACTCCGTGTAAATCTCCGGGAAATGGGTCTCCAAGGTGATGTCGGTCGGCCGCATTTCCACCTCTTGTTGATAGAGTGAAATCGGCAGGGTGATCACCAGACCGGAAACGACGTCTTCCCCCTGATTGCCGAGGGTGAAATCACCCCAGAGTTTCAGGGTTTCGCCCGGCCAACGGGGGTTGTGCGTGAAGAGGACACCGGAGCCGGAGTTTTGTGCCAGGTTGCCGTACACCATCGATTGCACCGTCACGGCCGTGCCCCAGTCGTCTGAAATGCCCATGATCCGGCGATAGGTTCTGGCCTTATCGGACTCCCAGGAGTCGAGGACGCTCTTGATGGTTATCGTCAATTGGTCGAAGGGGTTTTCCGGGATCTCGATCCGGTTGTCCAGGAGCATCGCTTTGTAGGTCAGGGCAACCTTTATCATCTGCTCGTCCGTAAAATTCTTCTTGTAGGCAATGCCGGCGCGTCGTTTCAGCCCGCTGATGACGGCGTCGAAATCGTCGCGTTGAAGGCCGAAGGCCATCCCGTAGCATTGCAGGAAGCGGCGGTAGTTGTCCCAGGCAAACCATGCGTTTCCCGTTTTCACAGATAGTCCGGCGGCGATCTCTTCGTTGATGCCGACGTTCAGGAAAGTGTCCATCATACCGGGCTGGCTGATGGAAGATCCACTGCGAACCGAAAAGAGGAGCGGGTTGTGGGGATTGCCGAAGGCCTTTCCGGTCATTTTTTCCAGTTTGATGATGTGACGGGCAACCTGGTCCTTGAAATTCTGTGCCGCGGGTCGGTAGCTGGCGATGACCTTGCGGCAGCGGAACACCTCGGTGGTTATGATGAAGCCCGGGGGAACCGGCAGACCCAGGCCCTGGAGCACGACCAGGTTAAACCCTTTGTTACCCAGATAGATCAAGCCGTTGACCCGGTTATCCGGCTCGCAAATCGATGTCATGGCATTGTCGGGATCATAGAGCAGCAGTTGGTAGAGTTTGTCCTTGTTCAACTTGTCGGCTTGTTGGAAAAGGATGTTAAGGATGCGGCCGAGGAAGCGGTCCAGTTGCTGAAGGCCGAGGGAAAGAGCGATCCGGTCTCTAAAAAAGATTTCAGAAATCCGGTGCTTGTTTTTCTCCCGGTCGAGACCCGCGTGGGTCTCTTTCAGCAGATATTTACGCAGAATCTGGTCGCCGGGCAACCGGTCGATGACCTGATTCAGGTTTTCCTCGTGAACATTCTGAAAATAATCGTTGATGATGTTCTTGACCGCCGCGGCGAAGCCCTTGAAGATGTCGAGATATTGGGTGAAGGTGAACCCTTTGACCTCCAGGGAATGTGCCAGCAGGTCAAGCTGCCTTTCTATTTCGGCCGACGAGATCCCGTCCAACCGCAAGGCTTTGTCAAAGAGTCGGATCCGGGCATAGATCTGGTAAAAAGTCGCCTTGGTGATCAGGCTCAAATCGATGCCGTCGATCAACTCTTCGAAAAGCACGTTGACCAGCGATTCGATGCGGTAGGTCAGCCCCAGAGCATCGAATTTGAGTTCATGGTAACTGCCGTACATGGACGGAATGTCGATCGTGATATGTCGCTTTTTATAGATGTCTTCCCGGATTTCAAATCGTTCCGGTGCGAGGATGATCGCTTTGAGCAGCCCCAGGTATTCGAGCAGCATGAACAGTTTTTTCTTCAGATCCGTTTCCGCCAGAGCATTGCGGAGACGGTTGAGATCCGGGAAAGCCTCGGTCGAGAGCTGGGAAATATAGCTTTTCAGTTCGATGTAATCGATGCTGTATTTTTGATGGAGCAGTTTGTAAAACGAAACGAGCAGGGTGACCCGTTCACCATCCTCCGCGCTCACCTCACCGGACAAATCGGCCGTCATGCGGTGCAGTTGACCCTCGGACAGGGTGAGCAGCAGCGCATGGCGGTCGATCCCCTTTTGTCTCAGGGCGGTCATGATTTTGTGAACCCCGTCGATGTAAGGGCCGTGAGTGTCGATCTGCTCGTAGACATCGAAAGGCACGACCTGCTTGAGCACCGTCTTGTCGCGCGTGGCCCAGAAGTGAATGGTCGCCTCCATGAAGGCGATGATCTGGTTGCTGCTCTCGACGTGACTCTGTTTGCGCAGAAAATGGATGAGGACGTCGCGACGGCGCGAGATCTCGTCGATGCGCGTCGATATGTCCCTGAGTTTTCCCTCGGCACCGATGTCGTTAAAATAGGCCGGGAAAAGGCGGGTGAGCTGCTTGGCCAGGTTATAGACCGGACCGGTGTCGCTGTTCAGGAAACTGGTGATGTCCCGCGGAAACAGGTCCGTGTCTTTGATGAACACACCGGAAATGGCCAGATGGATGATCAGCACCGAAATCAAACGGGTCGACCACTTGGGATTGAGTTCGATCAGTTCGAGCCAGGTCCGGATGTTCTGGATGTGGGCGCTGTTGACCCTGATCTGCCAGTCTTCACCGACACCGCTGATCCGCGGGGTCTGAAAGGGCAGTTCGATGACATGATGAATGAAATAATTGACCAGTTCACTGTCATCGGTCCGGTAAACCCCTTTGCCCATGTTCAGCACGCAGTTCAAGGCCGTAGCCGGGTAACTGACGGCCTGTTTTTGTAAAATGGAAAAAGTGTTTTGAATCAGCCTGCGGATGTGCAGGTCCGTTTCGTTGGCGATGAGCCAGCTGACGGTTCGGTTGATGTCTCTGAGGACTTCCTCGTGGATCATCGTCAGCCCTGAAATCGCCATCATGTGAAAAAGGAAGACGACCTTCCATTGATTCCCGTTTATCCTGCCGCCGGCTTCGAGGAGTTTCTGCGGCATCTGCCGGTAGATTTCGACGATTTGACTGTACCCGTCCAGGCAAAGGAGTTCGCGCAACAGCCGGCCGGAATCGGCAGGCCAGTCGGCGACGATCTCGTCGAGCCGGTGATTCAGATCCGCTATCCGGCTGCGGGAAATATCGACAAAGATCGAGGCGGTATTTTCAAGACCGCCGACGACCTCCGCTTCGCGGGCTTCCTCTTCAAACCAGTCGCGCGGGTCCCTGAGGCTCAGCCAGTAGGCAAAGGTGGTCCGAAAGTATCTCAACAAAAGCGCATTGACGGCCCCGAAACCGCCGGTCGCTTCCCCGGCGCGGTGTCGGAGCATCTCGCCCAGACGCTTGATCTGGTAGAAACTCTTCACGAAAAGGAAAAAGGTGTCGTCATCCAGTTGACGGATGTCATCGAAGGCCCCGTTCAGAACCGGAAAGAATCGATCGATACCGGAATGGGATTCTTTGATGATCTTCTGGAGGAACAAAGCCAGGTTGTCGACGGCCTCGGTTTTGACCTTCTGTTCCCTGGTTGATTGAATTGCCGTCAAGAAAATGTCGACGAACAGCCGGGCCCCATCCGGCCCCGCCGGATGGTTGTCCATCAGATGGAAGTATTCGAGGCTGTAGCGCCTGGCTTCGGCAACGATGAAATCCCAATTCCGGTACGGGTGGGACAGCTCTTGCAAAAAGGTATTGAAGCCTTCCGTCAGTCCGTAATACTGGGACATGATATCCTGTAGGACCATGAACCTTTCATCGATGCTGACATCAACCCGATAGCTGGCCAAATTGACTTCGAGGGCCTTGGATTTGATCATTTATGCCTGTCTCCCCTATCACCCTGGGCTTTTACGCTCGCACACCTGTGCTACATGCGAATTTATCAAAGCTAAGCGGCGATTTCAAGAAATACAAATGCCTGTTTTGCTTCAAGAGCGGCCGGGTGCAAAGGAAGGAACACGGATGGCCGTAGGTTGGCGGGCAGGCGCAACGATCGACACGTCAAACCGGACAACCGCAACGGGGAATTTGGAATTTTCAGGCAGGCAGCACCCGTCTCAGGCCTTCGACAGGGCCGCCAGACGATAAACCACCATTCCGGCCAACCAGGCGGCATCTTCGGGTGACAGGTAGTCGCCGGCGGTGTCGTCGAAAAGAATGCCGGCATCGGGTGGAAACTCGTCATCACCCTGCCACAAAATCAGCCGCAGGGGCACTTTGGGGAAAACGGTGAAATCAAAGCCCGCATCACCGGTATCGGCGGGTGTTCCGTGAAGTGAACGGGCCGCTTTCTTAAGGGCATCGGTGTTGTGGCCGAAGATTTTTTTTAAGGGTTCGATGGCCCGTTTGACGAAGGCGCTGTAATAGAAACCGGCCCCGGGAATCTCCCGGTAGGCGATCCAGTTGCCGCTCGGCTTGCGGTGACTTTCAGACATGAGGTAATGCAGAATCAACACCTGTTCCTGGATCGGGACCTCGTCGGCCGCGTCGGCGATGTCCGTAAATTGAAAATCCGCTGAATCGATGCGGTAAACACGATTCAAAAAAGGAACCCGCATCCGCTTGCCGGGCTCTCCTTCAAAACCGGATCTGTGGATGATGGCGTCGAGATCCTGCGCGGCAAGGGTGGCGACGGCAATTCGGCGGGCCTGTCTGTAGTCGTCGATGCGGGGCATGTCAGGACCTGTCGTCGAATCGGTACCTGAATAAAAGAGCCCCGGCTCAAAGGAGAGAGGCTCATTTTATTCAGAACCGTTTAAGGATTAAATCTCAAGCCAGGAATCCGAATAAAGCGATTTTCCGAGAATGACATTCACGGTTTTGGCGTAATCTTGAAGTTCCTTCGACAGGCCGGCGATATCCGGTTCCTTGCCGTCCAGCATCCCGTAAATGAGATCGACGATGTCCGGGCGCTTGCCTTTGGCGATTTCGGCCAACTGGACATCGAGCGGGTCTGCAATCACTGAAACCATCCCGCATTTTTCGAGCATGACCATATAGGTCTGGTTGAGGATCGTGCGCAAGTGCTCCGGCGGCCCGTTGGAAATGTTGGACAGACCGCAGGTGCTCTTTGCACCCGGAGCGATGTCCGCCAGCATCTTCTGAAATTCCATCAGACTGATCAATTGAGGCTGCTGAATGTTGACCGGGGTGACGATGCCGTCGACCCAGATTTTTTCGTTCGGGATCCCGGCTTCATTGGCGAAGTACAGCAGTTCGACGCACAACGCGGCCCGTTCGTTTTCATCCCGCGGCAAGCCTTCCGGGCCCCACATCAGGGCGATGAAGTCCACACCGTGCTCGGCGGCCATCGGCACCATCCGTTCGTAGCGTTCGGGGCGCACCATGATCGAATTGACGATGTGGGACGTACCGCTCTTGGTCGGCTTGATCACTTTGAGCGCCGCCTCGATGGCATTGATGTTCGACGTGTCCAGCGCCAGCGGGATGTCATCCACCACTTCCTGAACGGTCTGGACCACCCACGGCATCAGCTCGTGCCCGTCTTTCTTGGCCGGTCCCAGGTTGATATCGATGTAGTCCATGCCCTTTTCCCGCTGAAAAAGAGCTTCCTCCTGGATCGGTTTGGGGTCGCGCTCCTTGAACGCTTTACCGATCTTCCGTGAAATGACGTTTAAACTTTCGCCTATCAGCAGCATCGATTCTCCCTCCTATGTGGCGTTTCTGAATTTTTCGACAAGCGGTTGAAGAACGGCAGCCGACCGTTCTTCAACCGGCTGTGCCCGTTATTGTTTACCCTTGAGAAATCCCGGGATGTGGGCCGCCTCGCGCGGTCCCACGGTAATATTCCAGCCCGGCAGCTCCTCTTCCATATCGCCGGCGATCGCGGCGGCATATCCGGGGATGATGAGCTTCTGGTGTTTAACCTTATCGGCGATGCCGCTCTTCTTGACGAAAACGCCGACATCGTCGCCGGAGAATTTTCCCGCGGCCCAGGCCGTCATGACCGACAGACCTTCGGAGTCCTTTATCAGGAGCCACGAGGGGACCCGGCTGCCCTCAATTTCGCCGGAGACGATGAAATAGGTCAGCGCGAAATTCGTGGTGACCAGGACCGGCGAATTCTCATCCGGGTTGCCGATTTCGTAAATACCTTCGGTCACCGTCATCGGGCGCTGCGGGTCGGTGAAGATGTTCAGCCTTTCCAGGAGCAGCGGGAAGAGGTTTTCGCTCTTGAAATCCGAGAAGACGACGATACCGGCGTACTTACCGATGAAAAGGGCGCCGAGCAGCGTTTCGACATCGAGGTTGCCGGCCATCTCGCACGGGAAGGCGATGGTCGGAAAGCCCACCGCGCGATTGGCATTCTTCAGGGCCGCCCGTCGGATCACCACCTGATCGGTAAAAGACTGTTTGAGTTCCCTGGAACCGGGATCGAGAACCAGATCCTTCAATCCCATTGCGGTTAATTTCTCCGAGAGCGGAATCAACGCTTCCACCGAATCGGCCTTGACGGCCAGGGGCAGATCGTTCTCCTTTGCCAGAGCGCCGAAGGCATCGGCATTGGCCGCGGTAGCGGCATACATCAGGGGCCGCTTGAATTTGCAGGCCTCGATGCCGGCCTTCATCACCCCGGGGTCCTCGGTCATCAGGATCAGATTGAATTCGGAGGTTTCGGCGATCGTTTTGGCTTTTTCGGCAAAGGCGGCCGCGTTGCCGCCGACGTCCTTCAGCGCCACCAGTTCCGGGCGCAGGTTAAGTCCGACGCGTTCATACTGAAAAGCGTTCCAGATCTTCAGTTTGGCCTCCAGCTCGGCCTGCGGGATGTCCGAGCCGACCAGTGCAGCCAGCCCTGTCGGATTGTAAAAGGTTTTTTCGTGACGGCTCAACACGAGTTCACCGCCGACGGTCAGTTTGCGAACGCCTTGCCCGATCACCACCGGACGGATGGGCGGAGCGGAAGCCTCGGCCAGTTGTTCGCGCGCTTCGGCGGAGACATAGGGGCAACTATCGAGTTCGGCCTTGCCCGATGCCAGGTTCATGGCAAATGCCAGGCAGGTCGGAACCCCGCATTCCTTGCAGTTGGTCTTCGGCAGGAGCTTGAAAATCTGTATACCGGTTAATGCCATTTTTTTCTCCTTCAGTCGATTTGGTCGAGTTGCCGGTTACGGGTCGGGTACTACGGCCGGCGGTCATGTGCCTCAGACCGCCGGTCGCAGCACGCACCCCGCGACATGACAGATGTATTACTTGATCAGCTGCTCCATGGAGAGGGCCGGATGCCCTTTTTCCTTCAGGAAGGGCATGATCTCTTCCTCGGTGATCCCAACGGTCTCATCGGCGATTTTGTCGATCAGGTCCGGATCACCCATTTCGGTTCCGCGCTTGATGATTCGATCCCTGATTTCCTCCTTCAGGCTCTTGGGCATCCAGACCATCCGCAGCAGGCCGCCGTCGCCGACGAGGAACTTGCCCTGGGTGATGTTGAACTTGGAGTGCCCCACGAAACCTGGCGATGAGGCCCCGCCGCCCATGACGCCGGCCAGGGTGGTGAACTTCATGCCGCAGGGGGTTTCCCCGGTGTAATCCCGGTGAACGGTCATGACGCCGTTACAGCCCGGCAGCATGGCCGCGATGCATTCGCAACAACCGCAGGTGGTCATCGGGTCGATGACCATCGAGTAGAAGTTGTAGTGATCGATGGCCCCACGGGAAGCTTTTCTGACAAACTCATTGACGCCCTTCCACTGGCCCAGTTTCGGATCGAGGCATTCACCCTTTTCGATCGGTTGATTCGGCCCGGTGGGGTTGATCTCAAAAGAGGCCTTGCAGTCCATCCAGTTATAGGCGCCGCAGAGCCCCGTGCGCTCCGGACTGACCGTGCAGACGTGCGTGGGCGCGAAAGACTGGCAGAGGGTGCAGGAGTAGTAGGTCTCCACATCCTCGTCTTTCATTTTCTCCACGCGCTCGTCTCTGGTCCTGTATTCGCCCCGGGCGCGCTTGGTGAGCTCGTCGACTTTTTTCTTGTCGGTTATCAGGGTGACCTGAACCTTGTCGAGAATGTTGCCGAAGTCCTGGTGGAACTTGGCATGCAGCACGACGCCGATGTCTTTGATGGTAAACCCTTTTTCGATGGCGCCCTTGCCGACACGGATCCAGGCGATGTCCCGCTGGCCGATATGCATCACGCCCTGGATATAGTTGATCAGGTGATGGATCTGGCGCTCGATGATCGGTTCGAAATCGGTCTGGAATTTACGGCCGGCCACTTGAACGTAGATGCCGAGCGGCAGGGTCTGGCCTTCCTTGAGGTCGGTGACATCCGGACCGTCGACAATCACCTTGGCGTCTTCGATCTCGTTCATCTCAGCCATTTTGACCAGTTCGGTCGCCTGGGTCTTGCCGCCGCCCATCTGGCAGAACAGGTCGGCGCCGCGGACCCGCTCGCCCTCATAAGCCGGACCGAAGGCGCAGGGAATGTCGATTTGAGACACGGTGGTCTTCAAACCGCGAACCTCCACCGATTTCTCCACCATCTTGTCGTGCGGTACGTTGGCGACGACATGCTCGTAGGTGCAGACCCCGGTGGGCAGGATTTCGGGGATGTCGGTGTCGGACAGGGTCGGAAAGCCCCAGTTGACCGCACCGGCCGCCGCCGCCGCCCATTCGGCGTTCACGTCCCCGAGGGCATTGACGAAAGCAAAGATCCGGTCCTTGTTGTAGAGCAACATTTTCTTGTAGTCACCGGGTTTGATGCCGCCGAAGGCCATGGCCGCCCGGTTGGCGAACCCGAGGGCGAAGACGGCCGATGAGATGTCGGGACCGAAGGGGACGATACGGGTGTTCCACCCGACCTGAACCCCGGCCTGGATGAGCTGCTCGATCACGGTCGTGCCGTTCTGGTTGGCCGCGCAGAATATATACAGGCTGCGGCGCTGGTATTCTTCCACGATCAATTTTGCGGTTTCGGGATCCGGTGCCGCGCCGACGATGGCCGCAAAACCGGGGGCCGAACCGTCGACGAACTCGACGCCTCTTTTACGGAAAACCGTGTCGTCGGCCGCGCCGAGCCAGATCTTACCGGCCTCGATGTCCGGTTCCTCGGAGTGCAGATAAAAATCAGGCTCTTCCAGATACCGCAAAGCCTCGTCGATCTCGAATGCCAGGATAGCCGCCATGCCGGCATCCAGCAGGGGACCAAGATAAGGCAGGTGATTGTGACCTTTGACGTGGGGCGGCAGCAGTCCGCGGGCGAATTCGAGGGGCTTCTGCATATCCTCCAGCGTTTCGACCTTCAGGCCGATCAGGGAGTAGATTACCGGCAGGAAGTACGCCGTGTTGGGAAACCCCACTTTTGTGTCCGCATTGTAGGTCTGCAGAGCTCTCTTGTACCGTCCTTCAACCTTGGAAACGATATTGTAGCCACCCTGAATGGCGGCAAATGCAACGAGTCTTGACATGCCTTCTTCCTCCTTCGTTGAGGTCGTTAAATGTAAAAACTGTATAACCGTCGGGCTCTCGACATGCCGTCCGCTCCCTGCGAATCCGGCACATGCGCTCGATTCCCGATGCCGAATCCTTTAGTCGATGCGCTTGTGAATGCGGTTTAATTTGTAGAGCATCTGTTCCAGTTTTCCGGCCGAATCGATGGCCGGTAGCACGCCGGCTTTTTTCGCCTTGGCGGCTTCTTTTTGTTTGGTGTCGAGAGCCGCCTTCTCGGCTGCCTTGCCCTTGTCGGCGTCTTTGTGTTTGGCGTTCAGGGCGTCGCGCTCTGCCCTCCGTTTGGCACGGATCTTATCTTCTTCGGCCTCGATTTTGGCGCTGGCTGCGGCCTTGGCTTCTGCTTCGGCTGCGGCCTTGGCCTTGGCTTCAGCCTCGGCCTTGGCCTTGGCTTCGACCTCGGCTTTGTGCTTGGCCTCTTGCTCGGCCTTGGTTTTGGCTTCCGCGACGGCCTTGGCCTTGGCTTCGGCTTCGGCTTTGTCCGCCGCAACCTTTTCCGCCGCCGGTTTGACCGCCTCGGCCGGTTTGGGCGCTTCGGCCGGTTTGGGGGCGGCCGCGGGTTTGGGTGCAGCCGCAGCTACCGTTTTGGCCTCTGCCGCCGGCTTGGCCGGCGCTGCCTTGGCCGCCGGGGCGGCTTTCTTCTCGGCTGCGATGGTCAGGTCCGGTGACGGTGCCAGCGACGCGAAGTCGATAGCGACATCGGCCAGGGACTTTTTGATCGGAGCCACGCCGGCCGCGGACCCGCCGCCAGTGATCAGATCGATATAAGACTTGACCATGCGGATGGCCTCCGGATGCCGCATGATCAGAATATTGCTCCCCGCCGCCAGGTAGGAAACCGCCGCGACCGCTTCCATCAGAATGGCACGCCTTTCGGGATCACCCAAAATCGGAGCGCTGTCGACCGGTTGTTTGGCCTCTTTGGACTTCCAGACCTCGTTGGCCACGTTGTTGATGATCGGAAGCTGCAGTTTGTCGTCACCCTGGGTCAGAGCGGCCATGCGGATGCGCTCCATGACGGAATAGGAGTATTCCAGACCGTAACCCAGACCGCCGGTCGTGGGGTCGATGATGACCCGGTCGGCAGGCATGCCGAGGTTTTCGAGTAGAATGTTGATCTGCTTGGCGAGGTTGACGTCGATGGGTGACGATGAGATGATCGTGTGCCCGTAACCCATGGCTGCCGCACCGATGCCCTTGTGGTTCTTGTCTTCCACCGGCCCCATGATCAGGGGTTTGTCCTGGCAGACCTCAGCGATTTTCTTGAGGACCTCTTCGTCTTTCTGCACGTTCGCGCATCCCCAGACGATCAGCGGCACGTCGATGGCGTCGGCCACTTTTTTGACCGTGGCGGCCGCGTCACCGGCGCTCCTGTTCTGGCCGTTGGGATCGATGCTCTTCAACTGGAGCACGATCAGTTCGGCGCCATAGTCATCGGTGCACTTCTTGGCCCAGGCCGCCGGGTCGGCAACCACATCCTTGAAGGGACTCAAGGCGGCTTCCGGCCAGTCTTCCGGCTGCATATCCCAGACTTCCATGGCAATTCTGGGCTTGTTGGGAATTTCGCCTTCAAACTGGTAGAACGGGTAGCAGTTTTCCCCGCCGACGGTCACCGCCTTCGCGCCTTTCCCCAGAGTGATCTCCCTGATTTTTCCCGTGTATGATTCCTTGTAAAATTCGAAGCCCAATGTTACCTCCTTCATCTCGATAAATTTAAGTATTCGATGAGGTTACGATAAACGCGCCCTTGCGCGTACCAGCCGGGCAAACTGAGAATTGCCCGGAAAATCGAAATTTACCCCTCCTTTCGGTTGAATTTTCCGGTCTGTATACTAATCTACGGCGTAGACGAATTACAGCAGGTTTTACAGTCGTTATCGTATATGACGAAACGGCCCGAAGGGCGCTGGTGATGTCGTTGCAACAGATGAGGGAAAAACAGCCGCACAAGGTCAAGATGGTCCATCGCTTCCCATTGTGGGCCGCCGAAATTATTCCCTTATATTGGTAAAAAAGCTTTGTCAATAGAAGCGTCTAAAAATCGGCCAATGCCGGAGCAGCGCCGGCACTAAGAATTCAATAAGTTCCGGCGTTGATCCAGACGTGCCTTGAGCCGCGGAAACTGGTTGAGATCCGTGTGGGGTAAAAACAGGGCCGCCACGTAATTGTCCATATACGACGGCGTCTCCGACAGCTCGAAATTGGTCATCTTGCGGGTGACCTCCACCACGTCGCGGCGAATCCGGTTGGTCAGGGCGCTCATCTTTGCGCCCATCAGCGAACCGTTGCCCACGAACGTCACCCGATCCGGATCGATCTCCGGCAGCAGACCGATGGTCATCGCCTTGGCCAAGTCGACGTAGCTGCCGAATCCTCCGGCCAATACAATCCGCTCGATGTCCGCGATTCCCATGCCCACCTCGGCCAGCAGCGTCATGCAGGCAGCGTAAATCGCCCCCTTGGCCCGGATGAGGTTCTCGATATCGATTTCCGTAATGACAATGTCCCGGTCGATTTGAGTTGCGTCTTTCCAGGCCAAAACGTATTCGTAAATGCCCTCGGTTGCTCGAATGCGCGGCGTGTCGAGCTCCCGGTTGAATTTGCCCTGGTGATCGATGATGCCCAACTCGAACAGCGTCGCCACGATGATGATAAGGCCCGAACCGCAGATGCCCTTGGGCCGCACATTGCCGATGGTGATGATCATCGGCTCGCGGGTCAGCGGATCGATCGAGAAATCTTCGATGGCGCCCTTGGCGGCGCGCATGCCGAAGGCGATGCCGCCGCCCTCGAAGGCCGGGCCGGCCGAGGCCGCCGCACAGGCCAACCAGTCTCTGTTGCCGATGACGATTTCGGCATTGGTGCCGATGTCGATGAAAAGGGTCAGCTCCTCGGTACGGTAGACGCCCGACCCCATAACGCCGGCGACGATGTCGCCGCCGACGTAGCTGGAAACGGAGGGAAACACCAGCGCGGAAACGTGATCGGCCAATTCCAAGCCCAGGCCCGCGGCGTCGATCGGCGGATACAGCGTGGAGGCCGGCACGTAAGGTGATCGTCGAATGAAGCGGGGATTGACCTTCAGCAAGAGTTGGGTCATGGTGGTATTGCCGGCCAGGGTAATGGCCGAAACCTCTCCGGTCTCGATCCCGGCCCGCCGGATGATTTTTCGAATCACGGTGTTGATGGTCTGAAGCACCACCGTGTGCATCCGTTCCAGACCGCCGGGTTTCTCAGCGTAGACGATTCGGCTGATCACGTCTTCACCGTAACTGATCTGGCCGTTGAATTCCCCGGACTGGGCCAGCACCTCGCCGCTGATCAGATCGATCAACTGGCCGTAGATGGTCGTGGTGCCGATGTCCACGGCAATGGCGTAGTTGCGGTCGGCCGTGTCGCCCGGCTGCACGTCGATGATGCGGGTCTTGCGGCCTTCGTGTACCGGCCTGGCCAGAGTGGCCGTGATCCGGAAATCCTCCTGCCGCAAAACATCGGGGAGTTTTCTGATGACCGACAGCTCGACCACCAGCCGATGTTCGTCGTGCTTCAATTTCAAAAAACTCACCAACCGGGTCGCATCGGCCAGGTTGTCCTGAGCGGTGGGTGGTGGCAGTTCCAGGTATTTCTTTTCCACGGGCGGCATGAAAAGGCCTTTTTCTTTCAACTCCTCCAGGTTCATTTCCCGGATGTGCGCCGCGCGCCGGGGTGTGGCCTGCAGGTTCAGCGCGGCCGCATCCACTTCGGACTCGACCGGTATGCGCACCACGAGATCTTCGACGACACGGCTGCGGCAGGCCAGACGATAGCCGTTCTCCACGTCCTGGCGGCTGAGCTTCTCGCTGGTACCATCCTCGACGCGACCCTCTTCGATCATCACGCGGCATTTGCCGCAGAGCCCCTCTCCACCGCAGGAGGCGTTCACGTGCACCCCGGCTTCCAAAGCGGCCCGGATCAGAGTTTCGCCGGCATCGACCTGAATTTCTTTTTTATGGGGCAGAAAAGTCACTTTCGGCATGAGACGACTGGGAACTCCTTAGATCGGTTTTAGGTTTTAAGTTTCAGGTGCCGCCTTTAAATTTACGGATTCGCCTCTTTCTCGCGCGGTTCGTCGAATCGGCAGCTCAGCATCAGCATCTCCCCGTCGAAGAAAGTCTTTATTTTGAACGGCAGGCGGTTGAAAAGCCTGATCATTGCTTCGTTTTGAGGGGACGTATAGGCCATGAACCCGGCAATGCCGTTGTCCCTTGCCGCCGCAGCGAGCTTGCGGATCAAGACTTTCCCGATTCCCTTGCCTTGAAAATCCTTGCTGATCGAAAAAGCCACTTCGGCCAGGTTCTTGGCCGGATCGAACAAAAACTCGCCGATACCGACCACACGCCTGAAACCGGGGTCTCCCACGAGGGCCAGAATGGTCAGGTCGTTGACATAATCGATCTGGGAGACACCTTCGATTTCTTCGAGGTTGAAGCGCGTTTTCTCGTAAAAAAATCGCGAAGCCACATCTTTTTCATCGAGAGCGTAGAAGTGCTCCTGTATGCGGCGAGCATCCACCGGTTTGGCCGGCCGGATGACCACTTCCAGGTCGCCGATCGTGATGGTTTCCTCCAGTTGCACCGGATAGATTCCCTGGAGGGATTCCGTCAGCGACCGTTCGTGGCCGAGCAGACCCAAACTCTTGGCCTCGTGGAAGAGGTGGTCGCGAAAATCCGGGTGCGCAATGCTGATCAAGGCCACGGCGCGCTCCTGAAGACTTTTGCCGAAAAGGTTGACCGCACCGTATTCGGTGACGACATACGAGACGTCGCTGCGGGGAACCACCACGGCCGTGTCGGCCAGCACCGTGACGATGCGACTCCTCTTGCCGTTCCGATTGGTGGAGGGGAGCATCAGGATGGATTTGCCGTTTTCGGCCTGGGCGGCACCCCTGACAAAGTCGAGCATGCCGGTCAGACCCGAAAACAGGTTGGAGGGCAAGGCGTCGGCCGCCACCTGGCCGCTTAAATCGATGGTCATGGCGACATTCATCGACACCATTTTGTTGTGCCGGGCGATGACGGCCGGGTCGTTGACGTAATCCGAGGGGTAGAATTCGATGCCCGGGTTATCGTGCATGAATTCGTAGAGACTTTTATTGCCGATGGCCGTGCTGGCGATGATTTTGCCCTCATTCAACCCTTTCTTGCGGTTCGTGATCACCCCTCGGGCCGCCAGGTGCATGATCTCATCGGTGAGAAACTGGGTGTGAATGCCCAGGTCGTTTTTTTCCGAAAGGGCCAACATCACGGCCTGGGGGGTTGTGCCGAGTCCGATTTGGATGGTCGAACCGTCGTCCACCAGCCGCGCGATGTGCTTGGCGATGATGTTGGCCTGCGGAGAGTCCGCGGTGGCCCCGATGGTGAGAAGCGCCTCGTCGTGCTCCACGATCACGTCGATATCGTTCACATGAACGAAACTGCGCCCCAGGGTCCGCGGCATGTGGGAATTGACCTGAGCAACGACGATGTCGGCCGACTGCGCGGCCGCCAGAGTGATGTCGACCGACACCCCCAGGCTCATCCATCCGAAATCATCCGGTGGCGAAACCTGTATCAGGGCGACGTGAACCGGCAGCCGACGACTTTTGAACAGCCGCGGTACCGCAGAAAGATGGAGGGGGGTGATGAACCGCTTGTTTCTGGCCAGACCGCGCGGTTTGGCCGAGCCGGCATAAAAAAACCGGATGTTCAACGCCTGGTCCTTTGATTTGTTGGCAATCAGAGACAGCGGCGTGCTTTCATAAGCCATCAGGCGCACTATCTCGAGATCGGTCAGCCGTTCCAGGTCTTCCGACAGCGCCCGGACCAGATGCTGCGGTTCCCCCGAAGAAGCGCCGATAAACACCCGCTGACCCGGACGAATCAGTTCCATCGCCTCCCGGGCCGTTCGCTGGCGCTGGATGTAATTATCCGCCCAGTATCCATGTTTTTTGTCCATGAAATCCAACAGCTCCCTGGCGAACAGTGGTGTCATTCAATCGACGTTATTATGAGATTTATCCCGATTGTCAACTCCTACCGTATCCGCCACCGTGAATCAAGGAAAACCTGAAAGGATTAATCTTGACTCGATCCGCTCTTTTACCTATAGTCCGGTGCCCGGTGGACAAATTTCAATTGTTGAACGAATTCAATACGCTTAAGGGGTGGCAGCGAGATGAAAACACTCGTGGCACTGGCCCGCTTGATCGACACCGTCAACGCGTGGATCGGACATGGGGTCGCCTGGGTGAGCCTTGGCTTGGTGCTGGTGGTTTTCAGCGATGTATTGATGCGCTACCTCTTTAACATCAGTTTCGTTTTCACCCAGGAACTCGAATGGCACCTGTTCGCCTTTATCTTTCTGATCGGAGCCGGCTACACGCTTCTGCAGGAGGGTCACGTACGGGTCGACATCATCTACCAGCGCCTGAAAGGAAAAGGCCGGGCCTGGATCAACCTGATCGGCGTTCTGTTCTTTCTGGTTCCCGGCTGCATCCTGATCATCCTGACGTCCTGGAAATTCGCCCATAATTCCTACGCCATGCTGGAGGGTTCCCCGGATCCCGGCGGCATTCCATACCGCTTTGTCGTCAAAGGCCTGATTCCGGTCGGCTTCAGCCTTCTCTTGCTCCAGGGAGTGTCGCTCGGCATCCACAGCCTGCTTCAAATCCTGGGCATCGAATCGGTTAAAGAAGAGGGCGCCTGATGGAATACCTTGCGGGATGGATGTTCCTGGCCCTGACGATTGTGCTGATGGCCGGCTTTCCGGTCACCTTCACCCTGATGGGAACCGCCCTGGTGTTCGGTCTGATCGGCTTCGGCTGGTCGTTCTTCAACCTGCTGCCTCTTAGGATCTGGGGCGTGATGACCAACGTCACCCTGATCGCCGTTCCCCTGTTCGTTTTCATGGGCGTCATGCTGGAGCGCTCCGGCCTGGCCGAGGAACTGCTCGACACCATGGGTCTTTTGTTCGGCCGTCTGCGCGGCGGGCTGGCGATTTCGGTGGTCGTGGTCGGGGCCCTTCTGGGCGCATCCACCGGCATTGTCGGTGCCACGGTGGTCACCATGGGCCTGCTGGCCGTGCCGACCATGCTGCGGCGCGGCTATCAGAAGGAACTGGCCTGCGGCACGGTGTCGGCCTCCGGAACCCTGGGTCAGATCATCCCGCCCAGCATCGTGCTGGTGCTCATCGGCGACATCGTGGGGGTTCCCGTCGGCAGCCTCTTCATGGGCGCCGTCCTGCCAGGCATGCTCCTGGTCGTCCTGTTCATCCTTTATATCCTGATCATCGCGATTCTCAAGCCAAAGTATGCCCCGGCCATCCCCCGGGCGGAGCTGGCCGCTATTTCCCCGAAACAAATGGTCCTGAGGGTCATTAAGGCGCTGGTGCCGCCCCTGGCGCTGATGCTCTTCGTCCTGGGGTCGATTTTCGCGGGCGTTGCCTCGCCGACGGAGGCGGCCGCCGTGGGGGCCGTCGGCGCCACCGGCTTGACGGTCGCCAACCGAAAGTTCAACCTGACCATCTTGCGCGAGGTCATGCTGACCACCGTCAGGTTGACCTGCATGGTCTTCATCATTTTGTGCGGCGCGGCCGCCTTCGGCCTGGTGTTCCGCGGGCTGGGGGGTGACGGCCTGGTGCGCGAATTTCTGGGGGGCCTGGCCGCCAAGTACTCACACAACACGGTTCTGGCCATCGTCATGGGGCTTATTTTCGGCATCGGTTTCTTCCTCGACTTCATCGAGATCACCTTCATTCACGTGCCCGTGCTGGCACCGATCATGATCGAATTCGGCTACGACCCCCTCTGGTTCTGCATTTTGATCGCGGTCAATCTGCAAACCTCGTTTCTGACACCGCCGTTCGGTTTTTCGCTGTTCTACTTAAAAGCGGTGACACCGCCCGAAATCACGACCGGCGACATCTACCGCGGCATCATCCCGTTTGTCGTATTCCAGATCATCGGCCTCTTGATTGTCGTCTTCTTCCCGAAGCTGGCCACCTGGCTGCCGAACCTCATCTTTGGATCTTGAACTCGCGGTGCGTGGGGCCACACGGAAAGACATTGAAGCCAAGACCTTTGAGAGCGATTCGAACCGTGTTTTTCACCCGCTTTAAAACTTTCGACTCGGAATTCCTTTCGGATTGGACCCGGTTCGTACAGGCGACGGAGAATGCCCCGCATGGATGCCTTTGTATAATGTAACCCATTGACACAAGGAGGATTATGATGGAGAGACGAGAGTTTTTAAGAAAGGCGGGTATCAGTGCTGCAGCAGCCGTGGCAGCCACTGCCGGCATCGTCGGTTGTGGAAAAAAGGAAGAAGAAAAGAAAGAGGCAGCGGCCCCGGCTGTCATCACCGAAAAAAAATATGAATGGAAAATGGTGACCACCTGGCCGCCCAAGCTGCCGGTGCTGCAGGATGGCTGCGAGCGTCTGGCCAAGCGCGTCGAGGAAGTCAGCGACGGTCGGATCAAGATCCAGGTGTTTGCCGCCGGCGAACTGGTTCCGCCGCTGGAAAGCTTCCAGTCCGTTTCCGACGGCACGGTGGAAGTGGGCAGCGGCGCCGCCTATTACTGGGCCGGCAAGGAACCGGCGACCCAGTGGTTTTCGGCGGTGCCCTTCGGCATGAACGCCCAGGGCATGGCGGCCTGGTTCCACGGCGGCGACGGTCTGAAACTCTGGGAGGAGTGCTACGCGCCGTTCAATCTGGTCCCGCGCCCGGGCGGGTCGACCGGGGTCCAGATGGGGGGCTGGTTCAACAAGAAGATCAACACCATCGGCGATTACAAGGGGTTGAAGATGCGCATCCCGGGCCTGGGCGGCAAGGTCGTGGCCAAGGCCGGCGGAACGGTGGTCCTGACGGCCGGCGGCGAAATCTTCACCAACCTGGAGCGCGGCGTGATCGACGCCACCGAGTGGGTCGGCCCGCTGCACGACCTGCGCTTGGGACTCTATCAGGCCGCGAAATACTACTACTACCCCGGCTGGCACGAACCGGGCACCTACCTGGAATACTTCTTCAACAAGAAGGCCTACGAGTCGCTTCCCAAGGACCTGCAGCACATTCTCGACGCGGTCTGCATGGAAAACGAACTCTGGGTCCTCTCCCAGTTCGAAGCCCAAAACGGCGCGGCCCTGCAGGAACTGATCACCAAGCACAAGGTCGAGCTGGTCAGATTTCCGGACGAGGTGCTCAACGCCCTGCGCCCGATGGCCCAGGAAGTCGTGGAGGAAGAAGCCGCCAAGACGCCCATGGCGACCAAGGTCAACAACTCCTTCAAGGCCTTCCAAAAAGTGGTCGGCACATGGGGCGCTGTTTCTGAACAGGCTTACTATAACATCATCCAGGCCGCTTATGCCCTGAAAGCTTAAACCCTGCGGGTACGGACGCAACCGCTTTAAAGCGCAAAGACGCCGACCGGCCCGTGGGGACCGGTTAGCGTCTTTTTATCCGACTGTTAAACGCCGCCGCATCGCCCTGTCGAGGATTTCGGCCGGGTGGTCTTGAAAGGAGGAGCCAACATGATCCCGGAAATACGCCACATCCTCTACGCCACGGACCTGTCGGAAAATGCCCGCTTCGCTTTCGGCTACGCCGCGAGTCTGTCCCATCGCTACACCGCGCAACTGACGATCCTGCACGTAATGGAGGAAATTTCACCGACCACCATGCTGTTGATCGGCGACATCGTCGGCGAGAAACGCTGGGCATCGCTCAGAAGCGAAAAGGAGCAGGAGGTCATCGCTTCCATTAAAAAGCGTCTCGAAGATTTCACGGCGGCGTTCTGCCGTGAAACGCCGCAGTGCCCTTTCGCGGTAAGTCAGATCATCGTGGAAACCGGGCATCCGGTGGACCGCATTATCGCAGCCGCCGACAAAATCGACGCCGATATGATCGTCATGGGGTCTCACGGTCAGGGGATGCTGGAGCAGGTGGTGATCGGCAGCACGTCGCGCCGGGTCCTGCGGCGCTGCAAGAAACCGGTGTTGGTGATCCGCTTGCCGTAAAACAGACCATCCGACCGGTAAAGCGAGACCGGCAAGACCGAGCCGATCGGCTCAGGCCCCCGTCGGGCCGGCCGGCACCCCTCGATCGCCGGCAGCTCCCAAGGGTTGATCCAGGGGAATCTCCTGTACTTTTTCCAGCTTGCGTGAAATGACCCGCGTTCGGACCTGGGCGCCGGCAATGGTATTGCTGGCCTCCTCGAGTTTTTTCTTGGTCCTGGCCAACACATCGCCGAACTTGCCAAACTCGGTCTTGACCGCCCCCAGGAGCTGCCACACTTCGCTGGAGCGTTTTTCGACCGCCAGGGTCCGGAACCCCATCTGCAGGCTGTTGAGCAGCGCCGCCAGCGTCGTCGGGCCGGCGACCACCACGCGGTATTCCCGCTGCAGGAAATCACAGAGCCCCGGTCGTCGCAACACCTCGGCGTACAAGCCTTCCACCGGCAGAAACAGGATACCGAAATCGGTCGTGTGCGGCGGGTCGATGTATTTTTCGCGGATGAATTTCGCCTCGGCCTTGATACGCGTCTCCAGGCAGTGAATCGATTTTTCGGCCAGTTCCTTTTCGGCGGCTTCCTGGGCATCCACCAGCCGCTGGTAGTCCTCCTGGGGAAACTTCGCGTCGATCGGCAGCCACACCACTCCGGAGCGGTCATCGCCCGGTCCCGGCAGGCGCACCGCATATTCGACCCGCTCGGCGCCGTTCTTGCGGGTGGCCACGTTGACGGCGTACTGGTCCGGTGTCAGGATCTGTTCGAGAATGGCGCCGAGCCTGATTTCACCCCAGGTGCCGCGGGTCTTGACGTTCGTGAGCACCTTTTTCAGGTCGCCGACCCCCACGGCCAGGGTGCGCATCTCGCCCAAGCCCTTGTAGACTTGTTCCAGACGGTCGCCGACCTGTCGGAAAGATTCTCCCAGGCGCTTTTCCAGGGTGTCGTGCAGTTTTTCGTCCACCGTGGCCCGCATCTGATCCAGCTTAACGCTGTTATCCTGCTGTAGATCGCGCAGCCGGATTTCGACCGCGCGGCGCAGGGCCTCGAACTTTTCCTCGTGCAGCCTGGTCATGTCGATCAGGTGTTTCGAAAACGAATCGAGCTGGTCCTTTTGCATGCCGGCGTTTTCCATCAGGCGCATGCGCAACGACTCACCGGAATCCCTGACCGCACCGCGCAGCTCTTCGCGGATCAGCCTGGCATTGCCGGCGGCCTCCTGCCGGCTGCGGGCGGCCTCGTCCCTGAGCGCTTCTTCCAGGTGTTGCAGGCGTTGATCGGATCCGGCCAGGCGTTCCCTCAAGACCGCAAAGCCGTCGGCCGGCAGGCGCCCCGAGATCCGGACCGCCAGCAGCAGGATCACCGCCAGCACCAGTAGCGCCACCCCCAGAAGGAACTCGACCCGCCAGGCCCCCAGCAGGCCGATCGCCGCTTGGAGCGAGAGATCCATGGCGGTTCACCTTGTCCTTTCTAAAAGCCGTCGGAAGGTTCTACTGAATCAAGAATACAACATATTGTATTTTCGATGGCTGGATCATACGAAAGAGAGGATACGGCGTCAAGGTCGGAACTGCGCCCCGGGCCAATTTCTTGACAGGCGCCGCGGACGGCGGCACATTACGGCGGCTGCGCACAAGTTGAAAACCCGCTTTCGAGAGGACGACCACCAACGTGCCCGAACTGCCTGAGGTCCAGACCCTGGTCAACGACCTGAATGCCGCCGGTCTGGTCGGCGCCGCCTTCATGGGTGCCCGCGTGTCCTGGCCGCGCAGTATCGCAACCCCTGGTGTGCCTGAATTCAAGCGCCGCATCCGCTTCAAGACGATCGCCGTCATTCGACGACGGGGAAAATTCATCGTGATCGACCTGGTCCCCGAGGGGCACCTGCTGATTCACCTGCGCATGTCCGGACGACTGCACCTGGTACCGCGCGGAACCGAACCGTCCCCTCACGAACATATCGTCTTCTCTCTCGACAACGCGCTCGAGCTGCGGTTCCACGACACCCGAAAATTCGGACGCGTGTTTCTGGTCACAGACCTCGCCGCCGTCCTGGGGCCATTGGGAACCGAACCGTTGGGACCTTCCTTCAGCACCAAAACGCTGATGGGCATGCTGGCCTCCCGCAAACGGCAGCTCAAGCCGCTGCTGCTGGACCAGAGCGTCATCGCCGGTCTGGGCAACATCTATGTAGACGAGGCCCTCTGGGAAGCCGGACTCCACCCCTGTCGCCGCTCGCACACCCTCTCCGGTGCCGAGGTCAAGGCCCTGCGCCGTGCGATTCCCCGCGTCCTCAAGCGCGGCTTGAAGAACCTGGGCACCAGTCTGGGCACCGGCAAGGCCAACTTCTATTCCATCGCGCGCCACGCGGGACGCAACCAGGATGAACTCAGGGTTTTCCGCCGCACCGGCAAGCCCTGCGTCCGCTGCCGCCAACCGATCGAGCGTATCGTCGTCGGCCAAAGATCGACCCACATCTGTCCAAAGTGCCAAATCCGTTGAGCCCGTTAGGCCGGTTGAGCCGTGAGTCGAACGGTGAAACCAAACTGACCTGACCGACTTAACCGACGTAACTTTACTTTAATATTTACATTGACATTTACATTTTTCGGCGCTAAATTGCAAATAATAAAATTTCGGAAGGAGATCCTTGATGTTGCCGGAGGTCACCCCGAAGCAACAGCGGTTTCTCGCCTACCTGGGAGAATCGATCCGCCGGGACGGAAAAATTCCCAGTCTGCGACAGGCGGCCCGCGATCTGGGCGTCAGCCACGCCGCGGTGTCCCAAATGCTCAAAATCCTGGAAGCCAAGGGGCTCGTGCGGCGCGACGGCCGCTACGGGCGGGCGGTCCACCTGCTCAACCGCGCACGCCAAAGCGCGGCGGCCATGCGCTGGCTGGAGGTGCCCGTCATCGGCCGGATCGCCGCCGGTCTGCCGCTGTATGCCCAGCCGGAATGGGACGGCAGCCTGGTGGTCGATGCCGGCATCTACCGCGGATCCCATCTCTTCGCCCTGCGCGTCAAAGGCGATTCGATGACGGCGGCCGCCATCCTGGACGGCGACCTGGTCATCTGTGAACCGTGCCAGTACGCCCGGGACGGTGAAATCGTGGCGGCGCTGATCCGTCATGAGGAAGCCACCGTCAAGCGGTTTTTTCATCGCCGGGATCACATCGAACTGCGCTCGGAAAACCCGGCCTACCCGCCCCAGCATTACCGGTTCGAGGATATCCTGGTTCAGGGCAAGGTCGTCGGCGTTTACAGGGGGCCGGAAGGAATAAAGTAGCCTTCAGCCGTGAGCCCTTTGGCCTTCAACCTTGAGCTTTGACCATACCGCATGGACGCCACGCCATCCCATACCCCTTGCCGTATCCACGTCGGCACCAGCGGCTACTCCTACACCGAATGGATCGCCGCCGGGTTCTACCCGCCCGGCACCTCGCCCGGCCGGATGCTGGCGCTGTATGCCCGCCGTTTCTCCACGACCGAGATCAACGCCACGGCCTATCAACTGCCCCGGGCCGAGACGCTCGAACGCCGCCGCCGTCAAGTCCCGCCGACGTTCCTGTTTGCCGTCCGGTTGACGCGCACCCTGACGCATGAAATCGACCTTCAGCGCTGGCCGAGCTTGGCGCAAGAGTACCGGGACGGCCTCGCGCCGCTGATCCAGGCCCGGCAGCTGGCGGCCGTCCTGATCCAGCTGCCGCCGACGTTCGACCGCACCGCGGCCCATCGTCGCCACCTGGCGGCCCTTTTAGACGCGCTCCGGGGACTGCCCCTGGCCGTCGAATTCCGCCACCGTTCCTGGGCCAACGACCGGGTCCTGCACGAACTGGAGCGCCGGCAAGTGGCACTGGTGTCCGTCGACGGCCCACCCGGGCCACCTGTTTTCCCGGTCCGGGATGCCGTCACCAGCCCGGAGCTTTTCTGTATCCGCTTCTACGGCCGCAATGCCCGCGGGTGGCGGTCGGGCAACCCGTTGCGGCAGTCCGATTACCGTTACAGCGATGCGGAACTGGACGAATGGGTCGCGGAGCGGATCGGGCAGCTGAGCCGCCGCGCCCGCAGGGGAATTCTGCTGTTCGGCAACCACGTGCAGGCCCAGGCCCCGGAAAATGCGCGCCGAATGATACGCCTGCTGCGGAGGGCCGGTTGGCCCATTGATCCGGTTTAGTATTTGTGAAGGTTTTGCTGCACATTCAAATAAAGAGTTCATCCGTTTTTTAAGATAACGGACCCAACCGACATGCGAGAGCGTTCGATCATTCACTTGAACGTGGCCGACTTTGCCGTGGCGGTGGAGCGTGTGGTGGACGGCCGGTTGCGGAATCGGCCGATCATCATCGCGCCCGCCGGCGCCGCTCGCGCCGCCGTGTACGACATGAGCGATGAGGCGTACCAAAGCGGCGTCCGCAAGGCCATGGCCCTGCGCCGGGCTCTGCGGTGCTGCCCGGATGCGGTCGTGCTGCCGCCGCATCCCGATCGCTACGAACGGGCCATGACCGGTTTTCTCAAGCACGCCCGGCCCTACTCGCCGCTGATCGAAATGACCGATCACAAGGGCCACCTGTTCATCGACGCCACCGGTACGGGGCGTCTCTTCGGCCCGCCCCCGGACCTGGCCGAACGCATCCGCCGGACCGTCCGCCGTGACCTGGGGTTCGATCCGATCTGGTCCGTCGCCGCCAACAAGCTGGTGGCCAAAGTCGCCTCGCGCACGGTCAAGCCGAACGGTGAATCGATTGTCCAACCGGGCACGGAGCCCGTTTTCCTGGCGCCGCTGCCCCTACACCTGATTCCCGGGATCGAGCCGGAGGACCTCGGCCGACTGCGGGGTTTCAACCTGGCCTCCGCCGGTCAACTGGCCCGTCTGTCACCGGCCCAATTGGCAGTGGCGTTCGGCAACCGCAGCCAGGTGCTCTACGAAGCGGTCCACGGCATCGACCCATCGCCGGTTCTCCCGCTGGGACAGGCCCCTCCGGTGGCCGGGGCCGAGCACACCTTCGGCACCGACACCAACGACACCGCCGCGGTGGAGGGCATTCTTTACCGTCTCGTGGAGCAGATCGGCGCCGAGCTGCGCCGGCGCCGCTTGGCCGCCCGCCGCGTCGGTGTCACCCTCGATTATGCCGACGGCGGACGGATCAACCGCCAGGCTGCCGCCCGACCGGCCACCACCGCCGATCCGAGCCTGTTCGCCGCGGCCCGGGCGGCCCTTCACCGCGCCTGGATCCGCCGCGTCCGGATCCGCTACCTGCGGGTGGTCTGCAACCGCCTGACTTATCCGCCGGCCCAGTTGGAACTCTTCGGTGCAGACGCCGCCGCGAATCAGCGGCACGACCACCTGATGACAGCCCTCGACGCCGTCCGCCGCCGCTTCGGCCCCCAGGCCGTAGCCATTGGCCGTACCCAGGCGGTTTAGGATTCACCGCCGAGGCGCAAAGGACGCAGAGAAACATTTTTTTTACTTTGCAAACCATGGAGGCTTCATGGGTATCAATCAATTAAGCAGCAAAATCATTGGAGCGGCGATTGAAGTTCATAAAACCCTGGGACCCGGTCTATTTGAATCCACATACGAAGAATGTCTGTGCCACGAACTGAATGGAATTGTCCGGATCGTAAACGGGTTAAAAGAATAACACTCCTCAGAGATGGTGATTCTTTTTGCTTTTCGCCCTCTCAGCGAAAAGCAAAAAATGATCTCTTCTCAGCGTTCTCGGCGTCTCCGCAGTGAAATTTACCCCCATGGTACCGCTTGCCGTAAAATCCTATTACTCCCTCATGTGGGGCACCCGGTCCCCGCGGAAGATCTGCGCCGTGGCCCGTGAATTGGGTTACCGGCGGCTGGCGCTGACCGACACCGACAACCTCTACGGCCTGTGGCCTTTTTTGAACGCCTGCCGGCAGGAGGGCGTCGCGCCCATCGTCGGAGCGGAACTCACCGACCCGCAGACCGATCGCCGGGCAGTGTGCCTGGTGGAAAGTGCGACCGGCTACCGCAACCTCTGCCGCCTGATCACCCGTCGCCGGTTCACGGAAAAAACACCCTTCGATTTCCAGACAGCCGTGGCCGATCTTGCCAAGGGACTGGTGGTGCTGACCCGTGACGTCGATCTGCTGTCGTTCTGGCATGCGGCCGGGGTAACGGTCGCCGGGGCCGCCCCACGGCGACCCGATGGCGTTGCCCTGTGTCTGCGGCAGACCGCCCGACGCCTCGGCCGGCCGGTCGTGGCCACGCCGGATAGTTTTTTTCTCGGACCATCGGATGTCAAGGTCCACCGCCTCCTGCGGGCCATCGACCGCAAAACGGCCCTTTCCCGGCTGGCGCCGATCGACACGGCACCAACCGACGCCCGGTTGGCGCCGCCGCAGGTGTATGCCCGGCGGTTTGCGGCCTGGCCGGACACCCTGCGCGCCACCCACGAAATTTCGGAGCGATTGAACTTCAACGGCCCTCCCAACGATGCGATCCTGCCACCCTGGATCGATCACCACGGCGACACGACCGGGCACCTCCTGCGGCGGGCCGCTTATGCCGGCGCACGGGGCCGTTACGGCGACGATCTGCCCGAGCCGGTGGTGGATCGCCTCGAACACGAGCTGCGCACCATTGAGCGGATGGGGTTCTCGTCTTATTTTCTGGTGGTCCGGGACATCGTGAGCCGCAGTCCGCGCATCTGCGGCCGGGGCAGCGGCGCCGCCTCGCTGGTCGCTTACTGCACCGGAATCACCAATGTCTGCCCCATCAAGCACAACCTCTACTTCGAGCGTTTCCTCAACCCCGGCCGCCAGGACCCGCCCGACATCGACGTCGACTTCGCCTGGGACGAACGCGACGCGGTGCTCGATTCGGTTCTGAGACAGTATCCCGGCCACGCCGCCATGGTCTGCACCCACGTCGCCTTCCGGCCCCGCATGGCCATCCGCGAAACGGCCAGGGTGTACGGGCTCACAGACCGCGAGATCGGCCGGGTTTCCAAACGGCTGCCCTGGTTCTGGAAGGCCGACGACGAAGACGACGATCTGCTGACCCGGCTCAAGGGGCTGCCCGAAATGGGACGGATCGACTTCCCGGAGCCCTGGCCCGAGATCATCCGCCTGGCCCAGCGCATCATCGGACTGCCGCGGTACATCTCCGTTCATTCCGGCGGCATGGTCATCACGCCCAATCCGATCGACGAATACGTACCGGTTGAACCGGCGCCCAAAGGCATACCGGTCATCCAATGGGAAAAGGACGCCGCCGAGGAAGCCGGCCTGGTTAAGATCGACCTGCTCGGCAACCGCAGCCTGGGCGTCATCCGCGACGCCATCGCCAACGCGCGCATGAACGGCATCGCTTTCGACGAACACAAGTGGACGCCGGAAGACGACCCGGCCACTCAAGAAACCATCGCTGCGGGAGGCACCATGGGCTGCTTCTACATCGAAAGTCCGGCCACGCGTCTGTTGCAGCAACGGACGCGTGTCGGCGATTTTGAGCACATCGTCATTCACAGCAGCATCATCCGACCGGCAGCCAACACCTTTATCCGCGAGTACATCCGCCGCCTGCGCGGCGGCCGTTGGGAACCGATCCATCCCCTGTTGGCGGACGTGCTCGACGAGACCTACGGCATCATGGTCTACCAGGAGGACGTCTCCAAAACCGCCATGGCCGTCGCCGGCCTCGACCACATCGAAGCCGACGGGCTGCGCAAGGTTTTGTCCAGGAAGGACAAGGTCCGTCAGCTGCGGGATTACCGGCAGCGGTTTGTCGCCGGGGCCCGCGCGCGGGGGGTGGAAGATCGAAAGATCGGGGAAGTCTGGGCAATGATGATGAGCTTCGCGGGCTACTCCTTCTGCAAGCCCCACAGTGCAAGCTTTGCGCGGGTCTCCTTCCAGTCCGCTTTCCTGAAGACCCACTTTCCGGCCGAGTTCATGGCCGCGGTGATCAGCAACCAGGGCGGGTTCTACAGCACCTTTGCCTACGTGTCCGAAGCGCGGCGCATGGGTCTGAAGATCCTGCCGCCGGATGTCACCGCCGGCCGCATCGGCTGGCAGGGCCGCGGTCATGCGGTCCGGGTCGGCTTGCAGTCGGTGGCTGACCTGGCGACAACCACGCAGCAGCGAATTGTCGCCTGCCGCGAAATCGCACCATATCGCGGCCTCACCGATTTTCTGGAGCGGGTGCGCCCCGAAGGGCCTGAAGCCCGCAGCCTGATCCACGCCGGTGCTTTCGATACCCTGCACCCCGGCAAGAGCCGGGCTTCCCTGCTGTGGGACCTGGCCGCCTGGCAGCAGCGCCGCTCGAACCGGTCAAAACAAGCCGAGCTGTTCGCCGCCGCCCCGGAGGAGATCAAGCCGTGGCTTCCGCCGGACAACGAGCGCGACCGCCTGCGCCGGGAGTTTACCGCCCTGGGGTTTCTGTGCGACCGCCACCCGATGGTGCTTTTCGAAGACGTCCTGAAGAACCGGGGCATCGTCAAGGCCGTCGACCTGAAACACCGGGCCGGCCGGCGGGTGCGGGTGGCCGGCCTGCTCATCACCGGCAAAGTGGTCAGCACGAAGCACGGCGAGCCGATGGAATTCTTGACCTTCGAGGACGACACCGGCCTGGTGGAGACCACCTTTTTCCCCGAAGCCTACCGCAAGTTTTGCTGCAGGCTCGACCGCCACCAGCCTTACCTTCTGACCGGCAAGGCGGAAGAGGATTTCGGCGTGACGACCCTGACGGTCGACACGGCAGTGACCATCCACCGTTAAAAGAGCTTTTGCTCGTCGTTTCAATTTCTGATAGAAAGATACGGCCGGCCGTGAGTGACCGGTTGAAACGGCATGAACCCCAAACGAACTTCAGGATGACACGCTATGAAACGAAACATCTCCCTCTTGCTGGTGATCGCCTTGCTTTGGGCCGGAGAATGGGGCCGTGCGCAAGCCGAGAGCCTTGACGATACCGAATTCACGGTGGAACCAGCGACGCTGACCGTTCGCGGGCATGGCGAGGTATCTGCGGCCCCGGACCGGGCGATCCTGCGCCTGGGCGTCGTCGCCCAGGCGGCCAAAGCATCCGAAGCTCAGGATCGGGTCAACCCGGTCGTGCAAAACATTATCAAGAACATCAAGATGTTAGGGGTTGCCGAGCAAGACATCACGACCATCGATTTGTCCATTTACCCCGTCTATGGAAATGAGCATCCGGAACCTCAGGATCAGACCCATCCGCCGGCAATCCGCGGGTTTCGCGCCAGCAACATCATCAGGGTTCAGATCGACAGCCTGGGGAACCTCGGCGACGTGATCGATGCCGCCCTCGACGCCGGGGCCAATCGAATCGAGGAGCTTTCATTCGACCTCAAGGATGACGGCGATTCCCGCAAACAGGCCCTGCGCCTGGCGGCCGGGCAAGCCGCCGCCAAAGCGAATGCCATCGCCCAGGCTATGGGCGTCGAGGTCATCGGCATCAAGCAGGTATCCGAGGCGGGGGTCAATCTCTCCCGCCCGCAAATGGACTCCGGCCCCGTTTTCTCTGCGAGAGCCGCGGCAACGCCCGTTCAAGCCGGACAGATCCGCGTCGAGGCCTCGTTGACGGTTTGCTATTATATTGCCGACATCGAGCCCCCGGGCCCCGACGACAGCACCATCACCTCGGCCCTTTCGGAATAAATCATCATCAAATGTCTGCTTGACCGCAGGACGGATTGCGATTACATGTTAATCTTCTCCTTGTGGGATAGAAAGATCTCCGGCCGCTCGACCGGGCCATCGATCGGCTCTCGGCCGCATATTCGGGGGATAACTTTTGGGGGCCGTCAGAAAACGCCCCCTTTACCGTCGTTTGGTGACGCGCAATGAAACACCACCTTCGAATTCTTTGGTCGGCAGCCGCCGGCCTGCTCATTGTGCTGGCCGCACCGCTCGCGCCTGCCTGGACGGCTTCCGCCTCGTCCGTGGCAAACCTTGCGGCACGTGAGTATCTCATAACACTGAACGTACAAAACATGCCCCTGGGGGCGGTATTGGAAAAAATCGAAGCGGACACCGATCTGAAATTCAACATCGATGAGCAGTGGAAGGACGTGCCCGTCAGTGTCACCCTCGAGAAAACCCCTCTGGACAGGGCCTTGCAACGCATCCTGGTCAACCTGAACAACGTGGTCATTTACGGTTCCAACGACCAGGTCAAAATCGTGGTTTTCGGAAAAGCAGCCCCCGGCGCCGCTTCCGGTCGACCCGCCGGGCCGCCCCTCCATGAGCAGCCCCCGCCCCCCTTACCGGATGAATACCGGTCGTTCCCCCAGGAATCCGAACCGGAAGACAGTCCCGCACCTGAGGAACCCTCCGAAGCGGCTCCGGCCGATCAGGAACGGAAGGCACAGGATTCCGCCGCCGAAGGTGAAGGTGAACCAAAAACCGACGACGCCGAGAGCGGCGCCCAGAACGAACCAGCGGCCGAAGGCGGGGCGCCTCAGGAAGACCAGCCCGCGGGACAACAACAGGAGTAGGTCACGACCCGACGCGTTTCTGTCCATAAGAGGGGAAACCTCCATCAAGAGGTTGACCCGGATCACGCTAATTCCCGCCATCTTCCGCTGCACCCTTCCGATGCGCTGCCGACGGATCGAAACTCACGAATCCCCGCCCCACGATGTCCACCGCACGCCTGCAGACGGTTGAGAGCGGTTGCATAGAGCCTCTCGGCGGATGGATGGGCAGCCGGTATCTCGCCCATATGGCCGTGATGGTAAAATTTGGGTTGAAAAGGTCGTGAAGCTATAATAATTATTGATTTTAACGATATAAAACGCGCTGCCTATTTTCCGCTCCCGAGATATGGGTAGTGGTATCAAATTTGCATGTAGTTGGCGTTGCGACAAGAAGACATTCTCGACGCAATCGTTTCACATCGCGTTTTCTCAAGAGGCAAGATTGCCGATATGCCGGTATTCGAATACGTAGCGCTAGACCCAAAGGGCAAAAACATCTCGGGCATCATCGATGCGGACAGCGTCGCCGCCGCGCGCCAGAAGCTGCGGGGATCAAACCGGTATCCCGTTCAAATCAAAGAAGCATCCGATGACCAGACTCGAAAGGTATCTGAAGGGATTTTCAGTCGGCGCCTGTTCACCCGTGTGCGTCAACGCGATGTCACCCTGATGACCAGGCAACTAGCCACCCTGGTCGGGGCGGGGTTCCCCCTGGTCTCCGCGTTCGAAGCCCTCCTGCCCCAAGTCAAGTCCTACGCGTTCAACAAGGTCCTGGCCCATATCAAGGATTCGATCGTGGAGGGCAACAGTTTTGCCGGTGCGATCTCGCTTTATCCGGAGACCTTTTCGCCCCTCTACAAGAACATGGTGCGGGCCGGTGAAAGCTCGGGCACGTTGGAAATCGTTTTAGAAAAATTGGCCGATATCATGGAGAAACAGCAAACGCTGAAAAACCGTATTCAGTCGGCCCTGGCCTACCCGGCGCTCATGACGGTCATGGGAACCCTGATTCTCGTTTTGCTCCTGGTGTACATCGTTCCCTCCATCACCGCCATTTTCGCCGACGTCAACCAGGCGCTGCCGGCTCCGACGCTGTTTCTGATCGGCACCAGCGACCTATTCAAAGCGTACTGGTGGGTCCTTCTGACCGTCATTTTGGCATTTCTGATATTTTTCCGGCAATTCAGAAAGACAGAGAAGGGACGCGCTCTGATCGACAAGCTGCTGCTCACCCTGCCGGTGGTCGGGCCGTTGATTCAAAAACTGGCCGTCGCCCGATTTTCGCGCACACTCGGGTCACTGCTCTCCAACGGCGTGTCCATGCTGCAGGCCATGGAAATCGCTAAAAACATTGCCGGTAACGTGATGATATCCGACGCCGTCGAAATCGCGGCCCGCGAAGTGGAAAAAGGACAGGGATTGGCCAAATCGCTCGCGGCGACCCGTGTTTTCCCGGATTTGACGGTGCAAATGATTCAGGTCGGCGAACAGAGCGCCACCCTGGAGTCGATGCTCAATAAAATGGCCGATGTTTTCGAAAACGAGGCGGAATCGAGTATAATGAGCATGACCTCTCTGCTGGCCCCGGTTCTGATTCTGATCATGGGTGTCATCGTCGGTTTTATCGTCCTGTCGATCTGTCTGCCGATCTTCGAAATGAGCACGCTGGTGCGATGAGGCCCGACGTGCGGAAAAGTTGCTTTTCATTTTTAGGTACCGGAGGGGGAATGGCTTTGAGAATACCTCGCGCGCTAAGCGGCAACCGCGGTTTTTCGCTGATCGAGTTGATGGTGGTCGTGATCATTCTGGGCATCCTGGCCATGTACATCGGACCAAAACTGATGGGGCGTACCGAACAGGCCAAGGCCGTTCAGGCCAGGGTACAGATGGAAGGCCTCGAAACCGCATTGAAACTCTACAAATTGGACACCGGCACCTATCCGACCACGGAACAGGGGTTGCAGGCCCTGGTTGAGAGGCCGGAAACGGGGAACGTCTCTCAGAATTGGCGTAAAGGCGGATACCTCGAAAAAGGCAAGGTCCCCAAAGACCCATGGGGCAATGAATTTGTCTACCTGTCACCCGGCATCCAAGGGGACTACGACATCATCTCTTACGGCGCGGACGGCGTGCCGGGCGGCGAGGACGAAAACAAGGACATCAACAACTGGGAGACCGATTGATCGCTCGATCGCCTCTGGATCTGCAGGCCGGAATTCATGCGCCGTTTCTTACCGAACCGCAAATACCGCTCTCTGCGCTGCGGAACGCCGCCGCCGTCACCTTCCGGTTTTGAGCAGGGCTTTACGCTGATCGAGATCGCCGTCGTCATTTTGCTCATCAGCATCATGCTGTTGGTCGCCGTCCCGCGACTGCCGGATTCGCCCTTGACCGACCAGACTCGCAAAACCAAGCGCTGGGTGATCCTGAAAGTCCAGGACCTTAAGGAGCGCGCCGTTCGCGATCAAAAAACATACACGCTGCATGTCGGCATCGATTCGAAGCGCCTGTGGGTCACGAGCGCGGACATGACGGAAGAAAGCCTGGAGCAGGCTGAAAAAAACGCCTTTAAACTCGACGGGGAACTGAGAGTGCTCGGCGTCGAATATCCGGAAGATCAGAAAGTGGAATCCGGCCGTGCCGCTATAAACTTCTACGCAAAAGGGTATTCGGACCGGGCGATTATTCACATGACCGACAACGAGACACGCTTCTCGTTTCAGATCGAACCGTTTCTGTCGAACGTCAAGATGCATGATGCCTACACCGGTTTTGAGGGCTAACGCTATCGCACCCTCCAGATTGCCGATAGGACGCGCGATCGTTTGTCCGGACAGGGCCCAGGCCGGCCGGCCAAATGGATTTACCCTCATCGAGATGATGGTGGCGGTTTCCATCATCGCGATCGTTCTGCTGGCCGTCTACCGGTTGCATTCCCAGACCCTGTTGATGACCATCGCGACCCGCTTTTACACGGTGGCGCCGCTGCTGGCACAAAGCAAGCTGGTTGACATCGAACTGAGCCCTGCTCAAGAGTTGGCTCAGGGAACCGGAGATTTCGGCGAAGATTATCCCGATTACTCATGGGAGGTCTCCATCGACGACACCAGCAGCGATCAACTCCAAACCGGTGCAGACCAATTGAAAACCGCCGTTGAAAAGCTGAAAAGAGTCGACATAAAGGTATTATTCAACCAGGGCGAGATGGTTTACAGCCTCCGCACCTACCGTTTCATCCCGAAGTGAGGCGACAACCGTCTTAATCACGACGTCAAAGGACCCGAGCGACTGAATCGGTTCAATCGAGCGCACATGATCTCCCGCGATCCATACATGGTACATCAGCCCCGGCGCCGCAGACTACGGAGACCCTCAGAAAACCGGTCCGCGGTCTGCGGCTTCACCCTGCTCGAAATTCTCATCGCCATCTTCATCTTCGCGGTCGTCATCACGACCGTGTTCGGCTCTTTCAATTTTGTGTTCGGCAAGATCGGCGTCATCGAAGAAGGCAAGGCCACCTATGAAATGGCGAAAGATTGTCTGAACCGCATGTCGAGCGATCTCGCGGCGGCCTATTTCCTCCAGCCGCCGGCCTACAAACCGCCCGGGGAAGATTCGGAGCCGGATGTGTTCCGCCTGGAGGGCAAGCCGTCTGATTCAATGGGCGAGGATTTCGGCCAACTGCGGTTCACCGCCATGGCTCACCTGGCGTTTCAGGAGCCCCGGCGCGTCGGCGTGGCCGAAATCATCTACTACGTTACCGTCGAGCGTGACGGCAGCAAGGTACTGCGGCGTTCGGACCGGCTCGATTTTTCCGAACCGCGCGACATCCTGAGCGGTGATCCGATTTTGTGCGAAAACGTAAAGGCCTTGAGGTTCACCTATTTTGATGCCGAAAACGACGAAAGAGAGACTTGGGATTCGGATTCGGCCGATGTCGAATTTGCCACGCCGCGAGCGGTTCGCATCCGGATCGAGATCGGCACGGATGAAAATTTTCTCCCGTTCGAGACGACGATCCTGTTTCCCCAATACCGAAGGCCGCGTAAGCTGGCCGGTTGACGGCACAGTCGCGATTCTTGGGAGTCAGTCGACATTGCAAGCGTTGAACGACATAAAACCGATACGCAACAAGCGCGGCATGGCCCTTTTGATCACCCTGACGGTCATAACGCTGTTGGTCGCTACCACCGTCGAGCTCAATCGGCAAGCCCGTGCGACCATTTTTTCCAGCGCGGCCGTTCGCGACCGTTACCGGCTGGCGGAAATGGTGGCCTCCGGTGTGAATGCGGCCATGGCCATGCTGGCCGAAGATAAGAAAAACACGACCGCCGACTCACTGCAGGAGGATTGGGCCGACCCCGAGAAGGTCAACGCCATGCTGGCGGCGATCCCCTTCGAGGACGGCAAGCTGGAGGTCAAAATCAGCGATGAGCGCAGCCGCATCCAGGCCAACGCCCTGGTGAAATTCCCCGAAGGCCGTGAATTCAACGAAAAGCAGCGTCAGCTCTGGGAACGCCTGCTCAGTTTGGCCTTCCTGGCCTATGAACATCCGGTAGAAACCGATCCGGTGAACACGATCGTCAATTCCCTGAAGGACTGGCTCGATTCCGGCGATGACGATGCCATCACCGGATTGAGCGGGGCCGAATCCGACTATTACCGTGATCTCGACCCGCCCATATTCATCCGAAACGGCCCCCTCACCCACATCAACGAACTCTTGCACGTCAAGGGGATTACAGCGGAGCTGTTTTATGGTACAGATGAATTGCCGGGCCTGTCGCGCTATTTAACGGTCGGCGGCATGACCGATGAAGGCGGCGATTTCAGCTTCAGCGGTAAGATCAATATCAACACCGCAGAGATGCCCGTTCTCATGGTGTTGTTGCCGGAGGAGAACCAGGACCTGGCGCTGGCGATCAGCGAGTTCCGCCTCGAGAAAACAAGCGATACCTTCAACCATGATCTTTCAGGCGGCAATTGGTACAAGCAGGTCCCGGGCGCCGGGGACATCGATCTGGACAGCAGTCTCATCACCAATCAGAGCGACCTTTTCAGGATCGAGGCGGCGGCCAGCCTCAACGGGGTCAGTCTCGCGGCCACGGTGATCGTGCACAGGGAGACCGAGTCCCAAACCGGCCTGATATACTGCCGTGTCTTGAGTTGGGAACAAATTTGATGGTATAATAACTCTTCGGATTTTTGGACATTCGAAACTTTTATGCGGTCTCGACCGCGGATTACCGGCGGGCACACCACGATTGCCTGCCGGAAGGTAGACGATGGGCAAAAGAATACTGGGTCTGGACATCCAAAACAAGGCGCTTGCAGCCGTGCTGGTCGACAGCGGCCTTAAAGAGAGCCGGGTGGAGGCCTACACCTATATTCCGTTTCAGGAGGAGAGCGACGATCCCCTGGCCGCGGCCCTCAATCTGCTGGTCGAGGAGATGCCGGTAGAGGGCTGCGTGTGCGTCGTTTCGCTGCCCGCCGACCACGTGTCTTTCAGAAATCTGCGGGTGCCTTTCAGACAGATTAAAAAAATCAAACAAATTTTGCCGTTCGAACTCGAACCGATGCTCCCTTTTCCCTTGGAGGAGGTCGTTATCGAGTTCCATCCGATAAAACTCGACGGACATGGGGAACAAACGGACCTTATCGCGGCGGCCTGCAACGTGTCCGGCCTCTCATCCATCCTGGGCCTGTTGGGCGCCCACCACATCAATCCGGAGATCGTGACGGTCAGCGGTTACCCGTCGGCGCTCTGCCTGGCACGGCTGGGCGACCTCCCCGACAACGCCCTCATCGTGGATGTCAGAAGCGGCAGCAGTACCATTTTCGTCATGATCTCGGGCCAGCTCGCGATGGTGCGGGCCCTGCCCGCCGACCGGGCTTACGAGTCGCATGCCGAGATGCTTGGGCAAAGCATCCAGCGAACCCTGTACGCAATGGAGGAGACCGGCGACCGCCCATTCAAGCCGGATAAAATCTTCGTCACCGGACCGGCATTGGGTGAAAACGGTTTCGAAGCGTCGCTGGCGCGGTTGCTGAACGTCCCGACGGAACGCACCGATCTCGTCAGAGACACCCAAGCCAGGATCAGGGTGATACCCTCTGATTCCTGGAAACCCCACCAAATGAACAATGCCCTTGCCCTGGCATTGATCGAGGTCATCGGCATCAAGGGACTGAATTTCAGAAAGGGTCCCTTCGCCATCAAAAAACGCTGGGCCGAATACAAAAAGAACATTATGGTGACCGGCGGTTTGGCGGCGGGCCTGGTGCTGGTGTGGCTGCTGACCGTTTCGATCGACTACTACTTCAAAACCAAACAGCTCAACACGCTCAACAACCGCATTGCCGCCGTCTTCCAAACGACTTTTCCGGATGTGAAGAAAATCGTCGACCCCCTGCAACAGATGCGGGTGAGTATCGAGGAGGTGCGCAAGGTTTCCTTGAACCCGGCCGGCGGACAGGGCAACCGGCTGATCATCGACATATTAAATGACATCAGCAAAAGCATCCCGGACGACATCGACGTGAAATTCAGCCGCACCGTCATCGGGGAAGACAATGTCGTGATCAACGGTGATTCCGACACGTTTAATTCGGTCGATGCCATCAAGAATCGGATCGAGCAGAGCCAGGCCTTCAAGTCGGTTACGATTGTGTCGACCACCAAAGAGGATGCGAGCAACCGGATCAAGTTTCGGTTGAAAATAGAATTTTAACGGTTTTGACTCGAGCAACCGTATCCGTTTGACATGAAAAAAATACTGAAATTGCTGCCGTTTACGATCACCAAGCGCGAGAAATACGCCGTCTGGCTTGCCAGCGCCCTCATCGCCGTCGTCATCGTTATGCAGGCTATCGTTTTGCCTTTGGCCGACAAGCGACGGCAGTTGAACCGGCAGATCGAGGTTCAGACCCAGGCCCTGAAAGAAATGCTGGTGCTGAAGGCAGAATACGAAGGTATCCGGAATATCGCCGACGCCGATAAAGGCAAGATAGCCGGAAGAAGCAGCGGATTTACCCTGTTTTCCTTTCTCGACACCCTGGCCGGACAAGTCGGTCTCAAGGACCGCATCGCATACATGAAACCGTCGCAGACGACGATTGAAAACAGCCCGTACTCCTTGTCGGTCGTAGAAACCAAGCTGCAGAACATCACCATGAAACAGTTGACCTCTTACCTTTACAGAATCGAGACCTCGAACAACCTGGTAAGGGTCAAGGGACTGTCGATCTCCAAAACGGGCAAGCAGGTCGGCACCGTGGATGCGGTCTTGATGGCGGAGACCTTCGACACCCGGTGAGCCAACCGAGACCCGCAGGGCATGTATGCACAGCCGATAGGAGATCCGGCGGGTGGAGCGTGCAAACCCAACCTGCATCACACTGGCAAACAGGCGAACCATAAAAATGAGACCAACGACGATTCATCTTAACATCATCGGCTGCTGCATGATCGTGCTGCTGATCATCGCCGCAGGCATCGCCCCGACTCCCGCGGATGCTTCCAACACGGGCAATTCACAGGACCGTTTCGTCACCATCGACTTCAACAACGTCGACATCAACGTTTTCATAAAGTTCATCAGCGAACTGACCGGCAAAAACTTCATTGTCGACCAGCGCGTCAGGGGCAATGTCACCATCATTTCACCGACCAAAATATCGGTTGCAGAGGCGTACAAGGTGTTCGAGTCGGTGTTGGACGTCCACGGTTTCAGCACAGTTCAGGCCGGGAAGGTAACCAAGATACTGCCCTCCCCGGAAGCCCGCACCAGCGACATCCCGACCCGCACCAGCACCCAGCCCATAGCACCGCAAGACCAGCTCGTCACCCAGTTGATCCCCTTGACCTACGCCAACCCCGACGAAATCAAAAGGCTGTTCACCCCCATGGTGTCCAAGACCAGTCTTATCGTTGCCTACGAACCGACCAACATGTTGATCGTTACGGATGTGCTGTCGAATATCCAACGCTTGATCAAAATTCTGAAAGAAATCGACGTGGCCGGTGTCGGCCGGGAGATATCGGTCATCCCCCTTCAGCACGCCGACAGCACCAAAATGGTCGAAACCCTGACGGCCCTATTTCAGCCCAAGGGTGCGCCCAAGCAGAGGGCGTCTACCACCCGTGATGACACCAAATTTGTCGCCGACGAACGCACCAATACGCTGATCGTGCTGGCCAATGAAGTGGAAATGGCAAGGGTCAGGCAATTGATCGATTTTCTCGATCGCGAAACACCGCGGGGGAAGGAAAAAATTCGAGTCTATTACCTCGAATATGCCGACGCGGAAGAAATCGCCAAGGTGCTTCAGAACCTGCCGAGCAAGGAGACCACCGCGACCAAGGAAAAAGCCGCAGCCGGTGCAACCGGCGCACCGCTGCTCTCGGGAAAGGTGAACATCACAGCCGACAAGGCCACCAACAGCCTTGTGATCACGGCCAGCAGCGACGATTATACGGTGGTGGAGGAAGTCATCAAGAAACTCGACATACCGCGGCCGATGGTTTATATCGAAGCCGTGATCATGGAAGTCAACGCCCAGAGGGATTTCAGCCTCGGAACGGAATGGACCGCAGCCGGCGATACCACCATCGGCAACAGAGACGCCGCCGTGGGCGGCGGGTTTTTAACCCCGACATCGGCCATTCCCGGTTTGACCCAGGGCATACTGCCGCAGGGGTTCTCCTTCGGCGTGTTCACCGAGGCGATCGATATCGCGGGAATCAAGTTCAACAACCTGACCGCCCTGGTAACGGCGTTCAAACAGGACCGGGACGTCAACATCCTGCAGACGCCGCAGATCCTGACCACCGAAAACGAGGAAGCCAAGATCAACGTCGGCCGGAACATCCCTTTCCAGACGCGTACGTCCACCACCGACAATGAGACCTTCAACTCCTTCGAATACCGCGATGTCGGCACGATTTTAAAAATCACGCCGCACATCAGCATCGAGCGGCTCGTGCGGCTGACCATCGGTCTCGAGGTCAGCGCCCTGGAATCGACGACGGATTTCCGTCCCACCACGCTCAAGCGCACGATCGACACCACCGTTATCGTGGACGACAAAAGCACCATCGTCATCGGCGGGCTCATCGATGACACCAGCGCCGTTGCGGAATTCAAGGTCCCCCTGCTG
>JBFYWB010000135.1:0-26756 GCA_041299015.1 Deltaproteobacteria bacterium | reverse complement strand
CACCTCTACGCCCTGGCCGATATCGCCCTGGTGGGCGGCAGCCTGGTGGACATACGCGGCATCGGCGGGCACAACCCGCTCGAGCCGGCCGCCTTCGCCAAGGCGGTCCTGTTCGGTCCCCACATGAAAAACTTCAAGGAAATCGCCAGGCTGCTGCTCGATGCCGACGGCGCCGTGGAGGTGACCGATGCCCGGAGCATCGCCAACTCCCTCAGAGAGTTGCTCATGAACCGCGAGTTGGCAAATTGCATGGGACGCAATGCATACGCTGTTTTCATATCCAACAAGGGAGCGGTGAAAAATACGGTAGAAGCCATAGCCGCCCTGCTCGATCCACCTAAAACGGCCACCGACCGCGGGGACTGATGAGTGGAGACACGCCGCCCGGGAATCGGCCCGTTTGTTGACAGCATGGTGATTGTCATTTAGATTCGCTAACGATTCGTTCATCCCGATGGTTCATGCATAGACTGTTGCCCCATCGATACGATGCCATGATCGATACAAATGACATAGCATATAAATCCATCCAGGCATTTTTCAAACTACTCGGCCGCATTCCCCGCCGCTGGGCGCGGCGCGGCAGCGGATTTTTGGGCAAATTGTGGTTTGCGGTGGACAAACGGCATCGACGGATGGCCCTGGATAATCTGACCCGGGCTTTCGGCGGCGAAAAAAGCGGCTGCGAAATCCGACAAATCGCCAGGCAGGTTTTCCGAAACATCGTGCACGTTGCCTTCGAACTCGGGTGGAGCCTGCGCCTGCGTCCGGAAGATCTGGATAAATATTTTACCGTCGAAGGCCGCGTCAACATTTCCGCGGCTTTACGGAAAGGCAAAGGCGCGCTGATCCTCACCGGACACATCGGCAACTGGGAGCTGATGCCCGTTGCTGCTTTCATGGCCGGCTACTCCGCCCATATCCTCTACCGCCCGATGGATTACGCCCCGCTGGATCGCTTCTTCGTCGAAGCCCGATCGCGCTTCGGCCTGAAATTGATCCCCAAGGATGCGTCCCTGCTCCGAGCCTTCAGAGCTCTCAAACGGGGCGAAACGGTGGCGATGCTCCTGGACCAGAACGTCGGTCTCCACAAGGGCGTCATGGTGGACTTCTTTGGGCGGCGCGCCTGCACCAGTTATGGATTGGCCTACATCGCCCTTAAAACCGGTGCACCGGTCTTGCCGTTTTATGTCGTGCGCCGCGATGGAGGGTTCGCGGCCGTCATCGGTCCCGAGATTCCGTTTGTTAAAACCGGCGATGATCGCAAAGACCTTGAGGAAAACACCCAGCGCTACAACGACGCCCTGGAAGCCGTCATCCGGCAATACCCCGATCAATGGTTCTGGGTTCACAGGCGCTGGAAGACGAAACCCTACAGCCTCTGGCCGCGAAGAGACTGATTGCCGATGAAACGCATCCTCATCATTCGCCCCAGCGCCATCGGCGACATCGTGATGGCCTCCCCGATGATTCGCGTACTGCGGGAAGCTTGGCCCCGAGCCGTTATCGCCTGGTTGGCGGACCCATCCGTTCGCTGCCTGCTGGATCACCATCCGGCACTGGACGAGGTGATATGCTGGCCCAAGGAACAGTGGCGGCAACTCGCAAAACAAGGTCGTTATGTGCGGTTGGGCGGAAAAATCACCGCGTTCTCGCGGGACCTCAGGCAGCGGCGCTTCGACCTGGCGCTCGACGCCCAGGGGTTGCTCAGGAGCCGTTTGCTCGCCTGGTTGTCCGGGGCCAACGTGCGGATCGGATTCGAATCGCGGGAGCCCGGCCGACACCTGATGACCCGGATTGTTTCCCGGGGTCCGAACAGCAGGGAGATGAGCTCGGAGTACCGCCACCTCATGCGCATGCTGAAACTCGATCCGGGTAAATTCGCTCCGGAGATCGTGCTGTCGCCGTCGGATCGCGATGCGGCCCGCGAAATACGCAACGGGCATGGTCTTCAAAACCGTTATGCGGTGATCTGTCCGTTTACGACCCGGCCTCAGAAGCACTGGATCGAGGCGCGCTGGGCAGAGACGGCGGCGCGCCTGAGCACGGAATTCGATCTGGCGGTCGTGCTGCTCGGCGGACCGCCCGACGCCGCCGCCGGCCGTCGCATCCGGAGTCTAACCGGCATCAGGATCGTTGATCTTACCGGGCGGACGACACTGACACAGGCCGCCGCCCTGGTCGAACAGGCGGCGCTGGTGATCGGTGTCGACACGGGCATGACCCATTTGGGGACGGCCTTCAACCGCCCGACCATCGCCCTTTTCGGTGCGACCTGCCCCTACCTGGAAACGCCGAGTTCCCGGACGATCGTGATATACAACCGGCAGGCCTGTTCGCCGTGTAAACGCAAACCCACCTGCGCCGGGCGGTATGACTGCATGCAGGCCATCGCCGGCGACGATGTCCTCCAGGCCGTTCGTCGTCTCATGGAAAATTGACCTCCGCCGATGCACATTCTTCACATCGAAACCGGCCGCAACCTCTATGGCGGAGCCCTCCAGGTGCTTTACCTACTGCGCGGCCTGCGGGAAAGGGGGGTGGAGAATATTCTGGTCTGCTCGACAGGAAGCGACATCAGCCGGGCCGCCGCTCCATATGCCGATGTACGGACCATGCCGATGAAAGGAGAGCTTGACGTTTCATTTGGATTGCGACTAATCCGGTTCATCAAAAATTCAAGGCCGGATTTAATTCACGTGCACAGCCGGCGGGGCGCAGACATCTGGGGGGCGTTTGCGGCCCGGAGCCGGCACGTTCCGGCGGTGATCACCCGACGGGTCGACAACCCCGAGCCGGCCCTTCTCGCCCGTTTGAAATACCGGTATTACGAGCGCATCGTCGTCATTTCCGAGGGCATCCGGCGGGTGCTGCTTTCCGAGGGGGTTCCGGCGGATAAAATCGTCTGTGTGCCGAGCGCCGTGGACGCCCGGCGGTTTGCCGTCCCCTGCGACCGGCAGTGGTTCTTGCGCGAATTCGGGTTGCTGCCGACCCATCGGACGATCGCAATGATCGCCCAGTTCATCCCCCGCAAAGGGCACCGCGTATTGATCGACGCCGCACCGCAGATCCTGGCCGGTTGCCCAGCGGCACGTTTTATATTGTTCGGCAAAGGCCCGCTGGAAAAAGAAATCCAGCGCTTGTGTGCCCGCAAGCGCATTGCCGACAAGGTGATTTTCGGCGGCTTCCGCGATGATCTGGAGCGCATCCTGCCCTGCCTGGATCTGGTGGTCCACCCCGCCGAAATGGAGGGTTTGGGCGTCTCGCTGCTGCAGGCCGCCGCCGCCGGGGTCCCCATAGTGGCCTCGCGGGTCGGCGGCATCCCGGAAATCGTCTATGATGGGGTTAACGGTTACCTGGTTGAGGCGGGTGATGTCGGCGGCATGACGGCTCGCATGACAGGAATTCTCCTAAATCCTGAACACGCCGGACGTCTCGGATCGGCCGGCCTGGAACTGGTTCGATACCGCTTTTCCATCGACGCGATGGTGAATGGCAACCTTGCGGTTTATCGCGAAGAGCTGTCTAAAAGAAAACCCGGCCGGGATGATTCGTCCGCCGCGAGGACATGAAATTATGCCGGCGGTGAAGCGTGCATGCGTATGAGAACCCACAGACTCAAATCGGTTAGGGCCGTTCCTTGCGGCACCGGCACCGCGGAGCAACAGGGCCGTCGTCAATGAAGCGAGCCAAATCCGATGCGATACGCGATATCCTTCTTCATCCTAATTGGATATTATTTTCGCTGACCGGCGTTTTCTTTTTTTTCTTCGCGCTCAATCGCGGGGGAGTCAATGTGTTTTTCTGGTCCGGCGGTGTTTTTCTGCTCGTCCATCTGGCGCACGGCGACTACGGCATCAACACCATTCCGCGATACCACCTGTGGCTGCTGGGAATTTGCGCGAGCCTCGTGCTGATGAGTCTTATTTTTTCATATGCGCACACGGATACCCATCGTGTCTTCCGGATCGGCAAGATGCTGGTGGTTGTCTTCTGCATTCACTTCGTCAGCCGAACGGAAGCGGCTCAGCATGCGTATACCCTGCTCGGGGTGTTGCTGACGGTATCCATCGCATGGCAATTTGTGGTCCGCAGCCTTTTCGGATTGCCCTACGGGACCTGGTCGAATCCCCATTACCTGGCCAATGTCAGCATTTTAACCCTGCCGCTGGTTTTTTACTATTTCAGGACGGCCCCCAAACCCTATTATTTTCTCTTTTTACTGCTGTTCTTCATGGATATAGATCCGTTGTTCAGAAATGCCTCCCGCCCGGCGTTCCTGGCGCTTTTCGTCAGCACCCTGTTCGTTCTCACTTTCTTCACCCGTGGTCGCTACCGGTGGATCGGTCTTCTGTCAGTCTCTGCGTGTCTCCTTCTTTTGGTCGTCACCAACTACGGCGGTTTTTTTGATAAACTTAAGGAGTTGGTCGCGAACGCAGTGGACGAGGAAAGGGTGCACATCTGGCAATATTCGTTGAGAATGCTGCAGGACAGCTCACCGGCGGACTGGCTGGTCGGCAACGGCATCGGCCGTTCGGCTGACTTATTGCCGACCTATGCAATTGCGGATCCGTTGTACAAAGACTTCAATTTCCCCCACAACTTTCTCATCCAAATCCTCTTCGATAACGGCATCATCGGAGCGGCGCTGGTTTTCGGCGGGCTTGCCTTCTTGCTGTATCTGTTCATCAAACTGGCGCGGACCGTGGATGACGCCCCCGGACATCTTTTCATCAACTGCATGATGGCGATCTTTCTGAACTGGCTGATCTTTACCAGCCTGACAGTCGGTTTTTATTCCAAATACACGTTGTACCCGATCGGTTTCATCATCGGCACCCTGTTTGTCCTGGCGGAAGAGGTGCCGAATGGATCGTGAACCCGTCAGCATCATCATTCCCAATTTTAACGGGGCAGTCATACTCGCAAACAACCTTCCCAGCGTTGTGGCGGCTGCTCGTTCCTATGGCGACGGGGTTGAGATCATCGTCGTCGACGACGCCTCTGCGGACCACAGCGCTCTGATGGTCGCGGAAAGATTTCCGCAGGTCGAACTCGTCCGGCACGAGGACAACCGCGGCTTTGCCGAAGCGGTGCACTCCGGGGTCCATACCGCCGCCCATGAAATCCTCGTAATTTTGAATTCGGATGTGCGCCCGGATGGCGATTTTCTAGAGCCGCTGATCGAAACGCTCATGCGCAACCGTGACGTCTTTGCGGCGTCTCCGTTGGTATATGACCCCGAAGGCCGGGTTCAGAACGTCTCCTGGAACCGTTATAAAATGGTGCGCGGCACGATTAAAAGCGCACCATGGGACATGACCACCGTCCGGACGTATCAAGACAACGGCCGTAAGTTGAAAAGTCTCTTTGCCTCCGGCGGTTCGATCGCGCTGAAAAAAGAAAGGTTTAATAGGCTCAGCGGATTCCTGCCTATTTACAAACCCTTTTACATCGAAGACATGGATCTGTGCACCCGGGCTTGGATGCACGGCTGGCAGACACTGCTGGAACCGCGGAGCAAGGTCGTTCACGATCATGTCGGCACCATTAAGCGCCATTTTCATGCCAAGCAAATCCGCATGACGCTTCTCCGAAATCGTCTTTATTATTTATGGTTGTATTGTTCACGGCGCCGGCTCCTGCTGTCCCATATTCCCTGGACGATATTGCGCTTGTTGCACCGCCTTCTTCTCTTGGAGATTACCTTCCCAGGCGCGCTGATCAATAGCCTGTGGCACCTGCGGTCGGTCTTCGCCCTCAGGGCGCAAATACAGCGCAGACAACCATTTAAACCTTTAGAAGAGATTTTGAAAGAAATTGAATCAGAATGAGCGATCATCGAGCAGTTGAGGTCAGGGACGCGGGCCGGGCGGGAATCGAGTCCTTTGCTAAAGACAGTGATGTCGAGTTTACCGTTTTCATCCCAACATTCAACCGCGCCCACACACTCGAGCGTGCGCTGCAGAGCATTGCCGAGCAAACCTTCAGGGATTTCGAGGTCCTCATCATCGATGACGGTTCCACGGACGACACCGCTCAACTGATCCAGAAATGGCAGAAAAAGGGGGATTTCCCGATTCACTATCACTGGCAGGAGAACCAGGGCAAGCACGTCGCCCACAACCGGGCGGTCGAACGCGCACGTGGATTTTTCTTCGTGCTGCTCGACTCGGACGACATGCTGCACCCGAGGGCGTTGGAGCGACTCAAATATCACTGGGAAACCATTCCCGACAGTGTCAAGGATCGTTTTGCCGGGGTCGAGGGATTGTGCATCGAGCACAACGGCAAGGTTTCGCTGGACCGGTTTCCCAAAGATGTCATGGATTCCGATTATCTGGAGACAAGAAAAAAATTCAACGTGCGGGGCGACAAGAAAAATGCCATCCGCACCGATGTCCTGCGCCGGTATCCGTATCCTCAGTTTGAGGGTGAAAAGCATGTCAGAGACGACCTCATTTGGAAGCGCATGTCACGCCATTTCCGGTTCAGATATGTCAATGAAGTCGTGCAGATTATTGAATACCTGCCCGACGGACTCTCCGCGGATGTATTTGCCATGCGCATGCGCAATCCCCAGGGCTTTCGGTACTACTTCCTCGAGGAGATCAACCACTACTCGGCGCTGACCGGCACGTATCGACGGTTCAAGTATCACAGCAAGTTCGTGCGCTATTCGCTTCACTGCAAGGTCGGTTTCCGTCGGCAATACGCCGAGGTCAACTCGAAGTTGTTTTGGCTTCTCAGCGTCCCGAGAGGCATCATCGGGTGGCTTGAAGACAATATCAGACTGTTGACGAAACGCTGAAAACGCTTGACAGCCTCAGGCAGCTATATGAGTATCCCAGACAGAGCCGTTCGGCACCGACAGTTCGTGTCCGCTGCGCCGAATCAATCGCCGCGCGGGCTCTCTTTTGACGTTAAATGACAGAAAAGCCGCAACAATCCGATCCGACCGTCGCCATCTTCGTGGCCACTTCCGGCCATAGCGGTGTGGACCGGCTGATCGGGCACCTTGTGCCGGCCATCGCCCGGCGCGGCTACCCGGTCGATGTGCTCAAAATCCATGGTCACGGCCCGTACTTCGACGAGCCGCCGTCCGGTGTCAGGCAAATCGACTTGGACACAAAGCATGTCTATTCGAGCTTTGCGGCCCTTGTCGACTACCTGAAACGCTATCGCCCCACGGTCATGCTGACCGACAAGGACCGGGTCAACCGCACGGTGATTTTGGCCCGCGCCTGGTCGCGCTCTGCCTGCCGGCTGGTGGTGAGCTCCGGCACGACGATTTCCATCGACCTGGCCCACCGCGGACCGTTCGAGCGGTTGGTGCAGCGCACATCCATGGGTCACCTCTATCGGTTGGCCGACGAGGTGATCGTGCCCTCGAAGGGGGTCGCCGACGACATGGCCGCATATACCGGATTGGCAAGGGAACGGATTGATGTCATCCCATGCCCGGTGGTTTCAGAAGACCTCTTTAGCGTCCGTCAAAGCCGCCCGAACCATCCCTGGTACCAGGCCGGTGAACCGCCGGTCATCCTCGGCGTCGGCGAACTTGGACCACGCAAAGACTTTACGACTCTCATTCGGGCCTTTGCAAAGCTGCGTAACAAACGTCCCTGCCGGTTGGTCATCATCGGTCAGGGTAAGGAGCACCATCGACTTCTCGCGACGGCGCGGGAACTAGGGATGGCCGAAGATGTCGATTTGCCCGGTTTCGTACCGAATCCTTATCCGTATATGGCCCATGCCGGTTTGCTGGCGATGACTTCTCGTTGGGAAGGCCTTGGCTTCGTCCTCATCGAAGCATTGGCCGTCGGGATTCCGGTGGTGTCGACGCTATGCCCCAGCGGACCAAGTGAAATATTGGACCACGGCCGCTACGGACAACTGGTGCCGATCGGAGATGTCGATGCCCTGGCTCAGGCCATGGCTGTGACGTTGACGAATCCGCTTCCACCCGCCATTCTTCGCGAAGCCGCCAGGCCCTATGAGATCGAACGCAGCACCACGGCTTATTTGAAAGCAATGGGCCTCGACCCGCGCGAGCCGCCGGCCTCATCGTTTTAAAAACAAAAGTCAACCGTGTGACGGCGAAGAAAATTCCTTTTGCGGAAGATAGGACAACCGTCCGAACGGAGAGGAAAGGAAACAGCCGAGCATTATGTGCGGCATCACCGGCATCTTTTTGAGAAATGGTTTCGCCGACCGGAAACGCCTGGCCGAGTCGGCCCGCACGCTCAGCCACCGCGGGCCGGACCATACCGACAGTTTCGTCGACGGCCCCTTCGGCATGGCCCACACCCGGCTGTCGATCATCGATTTGGGCGGCGGCGACCAGCCCTTGTTCGCCCGCAACGGGGAACTGGCCCTGATCGCCAACGGGGAAATCTACAATTTCATCGAATTGCGCCGGGATCTGGAAAAGCTGGGGCATCGGTTTACGACCCGCTCCGACTCGGAGGCCATCCTGCACGCTTATGTTCAATACGGAAAGGATTTTCTAAAAGTCCTGCACGGGATGTTCGCCTTTGCACTCTACGACAAAACCGACCGGCGCCTCATCCTGGCGCGCGATCGTCTCGGCATCAAACCCCTTTTTCTGGCGCACCTGGCCGGCGGCGTGGCCTTTGCCTCCGAAACAAAGGCCCTGCTGCATCTGGACTCCGGCCCCCCGGAGGTCAATCCGGCCGGCCTGATCGAATACCTTCAGAACCAGTTCAGCTCCGGGCGCACCACCCTGCTCAAGGGCTGCGAACGCCTTCTGCCGGGCGAAGCGGTCTTAATCGAGCAGGGCCAGGTGCGTGAGCGCTGGCGCTACTGGTCGGCGCTCGAGATCAAACCGGTGGCGATGGATTTCGAGGAAGCCCGGGACGTCTTCGACCGGTTGATGGAAACGGTGATGCGACAGCACATGCGCTCGGATGTGCCGTTCGGCCTTTTTCTCTCCGGTGGGGTCGACTCCGCGATTCTCCTCGCCCTGCTCAGCCGCTACAAGGACGAACCCATCCGCACGTTTTCAATCGGATTTTCGGACACCCGCCTGGCCGACGAACTGCCGCAGGCGGAAAGGCTCGCCCGACGTTTCGGCAGCCGGCACACCGCCATTCGGCCGGACGCCGAGGCGATCTTCCACAGCCTGCCTTACACCGTCTGGGCGGCCGACGACCTCATGCGCGATTATGCCAGCCTGCCCACGGCGATTCTGGCCCAAGCCGCCGCCAAAGAGCTGAAAGTCGTCTTTTCGGGCGAGGGCGGCGATGAAGTATTTGCCGGCTATGGCCGCTACCGATCCTCGTCCCTGGAGCGCTGGATCAAGGGCATCCTCGCCCCGGGCTCCGGCGGTTTTCGCACCCGGGGCACGCTGCGCGGCCGGTGGCCCCAGCGCCTCCTCAAACCGGAAGTGCTCGGCTGCCTGAAAACCGCCCGCTCCCCCTTCGTCGAGGCCTGGCAGGCTACCCCTTTCGATTGGAGCGATCTGCAGCGGATGCAGTACGTCGACCTTGTCACCGCCCTGCCCGACAACCTGCTGGTCAAGCTGGACCGCATGCTCATGGGCTGGGGCCTCGAAGGCCGGGTGCCGTTCCTCGACCACCGCGTGGTGACCTTCGGCCTGGGCCTGCCGGATGATCTGAAAGTAACCGCCAAACACGGCAAGGCCTTTCTCAAGCGCTGGGCGCTTGAATACCTGCCTGCAGACCATCTCTACGGACCCAAGCGCGGATTTCACGTACCGGTCGCAGAATGGATCCGGGGACGTTTCCTGACCGCGTTGGCGGAAGTCTTGCCGCGTCATGCGGCCATCCGGAGCTGGTTCCGCCCCGAGGGGGTCGCGCAGCTCATCCGGACCTGCCGGTCATCGGGTCCCGGCATCCGGATCGTCTGGGCGCTGCTGCAGTTTGCCATTTGGCATCACTTCTTCATCGACGGCAAGGGCCAGAGACCGCCGGTGAAACTGGACCCCCTGGAAATTCTGGATCGATGACCCCGTCTGCGGATACGGCACCCCGAATCGCCATCTTCGCCTCTTTTTCCGGCAAGGGGGGCGTCGAACGGATGCTGCTGAACCTGGCCGAAGGCCTTGGCGGCCTTGGTTGCCACGTGGACCTTCTGATGGTTAAATCGAGCAGCCTGCACCTGGAAACACTGCCGCGGGGGCTGAACATCATCAAGCTGCGCGCCCATCACACCTTAACCAGCCTGCCGGAGCTGACCGGCTACCTGCGGCGCGCCCGGCCGGACGCCCTGCTGGCGGCCAAGGACCGTGCCAACCAGGTGGCCATACTGGCCCGGCGGTTATCCGGAACCGCTACGCGCCTGGCGCTGCGCATGGGGACCCATACGTCAGCGGCCATTGCGGGCAAGGGCGGGGTCAAGAAAGCCTTATGGTACCTTCCCATCCGGCTTCTCTACCGCGAAGCGGATGCAATCGTGGCGGTCTCCGAGGGGGTTAAAAAAGACCTGGTGCGGATCACCGGTTTGCCGCCCGCCAGAATAACGGTGATCGCCAATCCGGTCGTGTCACCCAGAATTTACACCCTGGCCGCCGCACCGAACCCGCACCCCTGGCTCGACGACCCGAGGGTTCCCGTCATCCTATCAGCCGGGCGGTTGACACGTCAGAAGGACTTTGCAACCCTCGTGCGGGCCTTTGCGAAGGTAAGGGCGATCCGGGACTGCCGTCTGATCATCCTGGGTGACGGTGACGACCGTGAGAAGTTGATCTCACTGGTCCGTGAACTAAAGGTCGATCAATGGGTCGATCTGCCGGGGTTTACCCCCAACCCGTATGTCTTTCTTCACCGGGCATCGCTGTTCGTCCTCTCGTCGATCTGGGAAGGCTCGCCGAATGTTCTCACGGAGGCGCTGGCACTAGGGACCCCGGCCGTGGCCACCGACTGCCCCAGCGGCCCGCGTGAGATCCTCAGGGACGGGGCGATCGGCCGCCTGGTCCCGATAGGCGATCCGAATGCCTTGGCCGCGGCGATGCTCGCGACCCTGTCCGCCCCGCCGGACGAAGCGCTGCTGAAAGGCGCGGTCCGCAACCACACAATCGAATCCAGCAGCCGTCGCTATCGGGACCTGCTGCTCGGCCGGACGGTGCCGTAGAACCGACCCGGCACCGGAAAGGAATGCCCTTTTGCTCCTGTCCCTGCGATACAAGTTTCTGTTCGTCCACATCGCCAAAACCGGGGGAACCAGCATCCGCGCGACGCTCAACCGCTACCGCTGGCGCGACCCGTACTATCTGCCCCAGCTGATCTGCAGCCGCGTCAGTCACCTGACCGGCCATCGGCTCGGCTGTAAATTTCCCCGCCATGCCAAGATCGTCGCCGCCCAGGAAATGCTGCCCCGAGAGCTGTTCGAATCCTTGTTCAAGTTCGCCTTTGTCCGCAACCCCTGGGACCTGCAGGTCAGTTCTTTTCATCATATTCGCCGCGAAAGACCGCACCTCATGGCCGGTCACGACGATTTCGACAGTTTTTTACGCTACAAGTTCGATCCGAGCCGGCCGTATCAGTTTCACATCGACACCGCCATCGAACGCCAAAGCGATTACCTGATCGACTTGCACGGCAAGGTTTTGGTCGACTTCATCGGGCGCTATGAAAATATCGCGGCGGATTTCAGGGAAGCCTGCCGTCGGATCGGCATCAAGGCCCCGCCGCTATCCCACCGGCGCAGGGCCAAGCATCGATCGGATTATCGCAGCTACTACACCGACGCCACCGCCGAACTGATCGCCGAACGGTTCAAACGCGATATCGACCTGTTCGACTACGCTTTTTAACCGCCGCCGCCGCTGCCGAGGCGGCTGACGAGGTCGGCCTCAAACGCCGCCTGGCAACCGCCCAACGACATCCGGATACCGACCACCGCCAGATCGACGGGCCACGACAGGTGTTCGGCAAACCGGGTGTAATCCTTTTCGGTTGTGCAAATCAGGTCGGCACCGGATCGACCGGCAGCCTGTAGAAGGGCCGCGAGGTCAGCGCTCGAATACCGGTGGTGGTCGGCAAACCCGGCGAAGCCGGCCAGGTCACATCCGAGTGTCGCGAGCGTCTCCTTGAAACCATCATTTCCCGCAATACCCGCAAAGCCGAATACTCTTTTGCCCCGAAGCGACCGGAGCTCAACTGCGGTCCTCGCATCGGTTGGCACTTGACGGTGATGCGAAACGGCCGGCACCCATTTTGAGAGAAAGGGCTTGTGCGAAGCGGTGTAAACCGGTCGCTCTCCGACGATATGCCGCAGATGATCGACCGCGGTCCTTTTATATTTTTCTGCGGTGCGGGTCAAAATGAAGATATCGCCGCGCGAGAGCGCTGACAGCGGTTCCCGCAAAATGCCCCGCGGCACCAGGTGCCCGTTGCCGAAGGGCCGGCGCGCGTCGAGCAGCACCAGATTGATGTCCCGCGCTAATTGCAGGTGTTGAAAGCCGTCGTCGAGAATGACGATATCCGGCGCGAAGTGTCTGACGGCCAGCATCGCCGCCTCGTAGCGGTTGCGGCCGACCACGACCGGCACCGCGGCATTCAGGAGCCTGGAGGCCAGCAGGAAAGGTTCATCGCCTGCGGCCGCAGGTGTCGTGACAACCTGCCGCCCATCGCTGACGATGCCGCCGCTTTTTTCTAAACCGCCCTTGTATCCGCGGCTGACGACCGCGGCACGCCATCCCGATCGGTGCAGCCGTTCGGCCAGATAAAGCGTCATGGGCGTTTTTCCGGTGCCGCCGGTGGTCATGTTGCCAACGGAGATCACCTTGCAGGGCAGCTTTCTGGAGGTCAACCGACCGGACCGGTAGGCGCCGGCCCGCAGCGTGACGGCGGCCGCGTAGACCCGGGCGACGACGGCGAGACCGGACGCCAAAGACAGCCGGCCAAAGGGTCCATCGGCAACCATCACCCGCTCGATTTTGCGTCTCAAGCTGTCCATGTTGTATCTGTACGAAGACCGCCTCATTCGACGTAGAGCAGGTTCAGCACTCCGGCGCTCAGAAAGACGAAATTGGTGGTCCAGGCCGCCAAGAAAGGCGGCAGAACGCCCCCGTAGCCAAGCGACAGGCAGAAGCTGTAAAGCGTCCAATACAGGAACGCCACGCCGATGCCCAGAGCGACGACCAGCGCCAGGTTCTCCTTCAACTTCTTATTCACCCCGATTCCCAGTGCCAGAATACACAAAATGATGCAGACGAAGGGAAAGGCGATTTTGGCCTGCAGATCCACCCTGTAACTGGTGGCATCGTAGCCTTCCGCTTCGACACCGCGAATGAAGCCGAGCAATTCCACCAGGTTCATCTCCTCGGATTTCCTTGAGACCCGTTTGAAATCCTCGGGACGGGTGTCCAGCGGCTCCGTGCGTTCCTTGTGAAAGCTGACCGCGTATTCACCCGAGCGCGGGTCAAGGGCCTGCTCGAGGATGTCGTGAAAAACCCACCTGCCGGCCGTGAAAGTCGCCTTGACCGCATCCACCTGGCGCACCAGCCGGAAATTCTCGTCGAAGAAATAAAGCGTGATCCCGGAGATCGACTGGCTGGAAGGATTGTAGTATTTGATGTGCGCTATGCTGCGATGGCCCTTGATCCAGATGTTCTTCTCCCTGGAGGCGATAACCTCACGCTTATCGACCTCGCGCGCGTAAATCCGGTTGGCCTTGCTGAAGGTGATGGGAACGAGGATATCGGCGTTTAGAAACAGCAGCACCGCAGACAGGGTTCCCAGGGCCACCGTCGATCTCAAGAAAAAGAGCATGCTGACGCCGCCGCTGCGCAGCGCGAGGAGTTCGTTGTGCTTGTTCATCAAGCCGAGCACGACGAGCAGCGACAGCAGGATCGCCAGTGGAAAAATCTGCGCGATGACGAACGGTATCCGGAGCGCGAAGAAGACCGCGGCTCTGTAAATCGGCAGACCCGCCTCCATGAAATCATCGATCTTTTCAAAAAAATCGATCGCCAGAAAGATGCTGATCACGGCGATCAGGATGATGCCCAGAAATTTGACTATCTCACGAACGAAATAACGATCGAGGATCAGCATGGTATCGATGGCCGCAATGGCTGTTGGTCGCCGACAGCGACGGTGTCAGGACAAAACCCGGTGCTATCTGCCAGCGCCGCTGCCGTTTTAAAATCGGCGCGTCCGGTCTCACGCGCCGCGGCGCCCGATGCGGTTGACCAGCCGCCACAACGCCTGGAGCGGAGCGGCTAGGCGCACGGGGCGTTCTCGCGCCGAGCGCAGCAGAAGAAAACCCCCCAGAGACCCCATGACGATGTTCGGGACCCACATGGCCAGCGCCGGCGACAGCCTGCCGGTTTCACCGAACACGTGACCGGCTGAGAGCACCAGGTAGTACAGCAGGAAAAAGAGCACCCCCACCACCAGCCCGATGGAGCGCCGCGTTGATTTGGGCTGGATGCCGAGCGGCACCGCCAGAATCCCGAGCGCGAAGCAGGCAAAAGGCATCGCAATGATACCGTGAAACCTGATCCGGGGTTTGACGAGACTGGCCTCGCCACCGTCCTCTGCCCGCAGGAACCGGTGCAGCTCGGCGAGGGTCATCTCCTTCCATCTCTTCGCCCGATTTTCGACGGTCTCCAGGGCCTTGCTCAAATCGAGCCGAATGTCATAGGTGTCGAAGGTAATCGACTGCGCCGAGCGTTTTTCGATACTGACCTGATTGATGCGGCCGTCGAAGAGCCTGAGGTGATAGACCAGATGGCCCGCTTCGCTGAAAAGCTTGCCGCGCGGGGCCACCACCGTGGTCACCATGTCTTTTTCGCGCTTGTCTTCGATGAAGACATTGACCAACAGCTTGTTCTTGGAATCGACTTCGTTGACATACAGCATGACACCCTGGAAGCTGTCGTTGAAGGTGCGTTCCTTGAGACCGATGTCGAGATTTTGTGAAAAAATCGTGAACGTGAGGTCTTTGATGGCCTGTTTACTGGCCGGGGCGCCAAAGGCGGACATGTAAAAGGCCAGCGCACAGGCGCCCAGACAAAACAGCAGAACCGGCGGCAGCATCCGGTAGAGGCTGATCCCACCGGTTTTCATGGCGATGATTTCGTTGTCGCCGTTCATCCGCAGGAAGGTCAGCAGCACCGCCAGCATGACCGACATGGGAACGACGTACATCAAAAAATAGGGAATCGAAAAGAGCAGGATCTTCAGGATGGAGAAGAACCCGACACTGTAATTGACGATCAGGTCCGTGATCTTGAGCATCTGGGCCATCAGAAAGACAAAGGTAAAAAAAACGACATTGATGGCAAAGGGCGCAAACAGTTCCTTAAAAATGTAGCGGTTGAGAATTGAATTGAGTTTCATGGTCGTCCGGACGCGCAGGCGTCCATCGCCGCCGGTTTGCCTACAGGGGTTTTCAGTTGTGGTGCGGCCCGCCGATCGCGGGGGCATCGCTGAACTGCATCTGGTAGAGTCGAAAATAATCGCCGCGCAGCGCCAGCAGTTCCTGATGGCTGCCCTGCTCCACGATCCGCCCGCCGGACAGCACGATGATGCGGTCGGCGCTCAGTATCGTCGAGAGCCGGTGGGCGATGACGAAAGTCGTCCGGCCGTGCATCAGGTTTTCAAGCGCCTTCTGAACGGTTTTTTCCGCAGCCGAATCCAGGGCAGCCGTCGCTTCATCGAGAATCAGTATCGGCGCGTCCTTGAGCAGCGCACGGGCGATACAGATCCGTTGCTTTTCGCCCCCCGACAGCCGTGCGCCCAGTTCTCCGATTCGGGTGTCGAAGCGTCTCGGAAAGTTCAGGATGAAATCATAGGCATAGGCGGCGCGGGCGGCGACGACGATCTCTTCTTCGGCGGCACCCTGGCGGCCGTAAGCGATATTGTTTCTGACACTGTCGTTGAAAAGAATCGGCTCCTGCGTAACGATGGCGATCTGGCGTCGCAAGGCTGCCAGGGAAATCCTGCGGATGTCGATACCGTCGATCGTGATGGCCCCGCCGGAAACATCGTAGAAACGCGGAATCAGGTTCACCAGGGAAGTCTTGCCGCCACCGCTCATCCCGACGATGGCCAGCACCTTTCCCGGATCGACCTCCACATTGATGTTCTGCAGAACCATCTCGTCCTCGTATTTAAACGCTACGTCGTGAAATACGACCCGGTGCGGGCGGGTTTCGATCTCGACCGGATTCGGATCCTCGGGAATGCCGGTTTCCCTTTCGATGATATCGAAAATGCGATCGGTCGCCGAGAGTCCGCGTTGAATGGCGTTGTTGAATTTGCTCAGATCCTTGACCGGCTTGTAGAGCAGCAGAACGGCCGTCAGGAAGGAAAAAAAAGTGCCGGCCGTGTAAGCGCCCGAGATGACCTTCAGGCCCCCGTACCAGACGATCAGCGACGCCCCCAGTCCACCGAGGAACAGGTTGATGGGGCTGGTGATGACCCGCGCCATGGTTTCCTTCATCTCCAGCCGGAAGAGTCGATCGGTTTTTTCGAGAAATCGCCCTTTTTCGTATTCCTCCATACCGAAACCCTTGACAATTTTGTTGCCGGCAAAGGTTTCGTGCATGAAGGCGCTGATGTCGGCCATGATCTCCTGGCAACCGGTGCTGGTCCGCCGCACCCGACGACCGAAGATGATGATCGGGATCAAAGCCGCCGGCAGCACCAGAATCGCAAAGGCCGCGAGGTGCCAGATCTGGTAGAAGATGACGAAAACCAGTCCGATGATGGTAAAGCAATCGCGCAGGGAACCGGTGATGGTGGAAGAGAGCATGTCCTTGACAAAGTTCACGTCGTTGATGATCCGCGACATCAGGCCGCCGGTTGTTTCCTTGTGGAAAAAAGCCAGATGCAGATCCTGAATGCGGTCGTAGAGGCGGTTGCGCAGCCGGCGGATGATATTCTGCCCGACGTAGCTCATGAATAAGTCGCCGTAAAACATGGCCAGGCTGCGCAGAAGATAGATCCCGACGATGGCCGGCGGGATCAGCCTGAGCATGGCCTGGTTCTTGTTGATGAAGATGTCATCCAGGACCGGCTTGACGAGATAGGCGGCGGTCGATGTGCCGGCCGCCTCGACGAGCATGCAGGCCATGGCCAGCAGCAGCCGCGTGCGGTTCTCCTTGACCAGTGCAAACAGCTGCCGGTGGCGATTTCTGATCCGGATTCCCGCCATTTTCTTCTCTTCACCCATTTTGTGGACGACCGCCTAACGGCGTCGTTAAAAAATGAAAAATGCCGCGATCATGCGCGGCGGTGCCCGTATGATCAATGCCACCCCACAAACAAGGGGCGGGCATCACGCCAGCATTCCCAGAGCGATCGCCGCCACCCGCCGCGAGGCGCCCGCGCCGCCCAACACCCGTAAGGCTGACTGCAGATCGTTTTTCAACTGCGCGAGCCTCGCGTCGTCGGCCAGCAGGCTGAAGACCTGATCGGTGATGTTTGCGGCCGTGGCCTGATCCTGAATCAGTTCGGGAACGAGTCGTCGTCCGGCAATCAGATTGATCAGTCCAATATGGTCGACCCGGATCAGGGCTCGTCCCAACCAGTAACTGATCGGTGAAACCTTGTAAACAATCACCATCGGAGTTCCGGCGATGGCCGCCTGCAGGGTGACGGTTCCGGAAGCCGCCACGACCAAGCGGCACCGTCCGAAAAGCCGCTCGACCGGTTCTTCGGAAAGGACGACCGCCACGCCCGCGCCCCGATCTTCGATCAGCGCCTCCAGCAGTTTTCTGTCCACGGTCGGCGCGACCGAGACCGTGAATTTCAGCCTGGGATCCTGCCGGGCCATCTTTTCGGCGGCGTCGAGCATGACCGGCAGCAGCCGTTTGATCTCCACCTCGCGCGACCCGGGCAGAAGTCCGATGAGGACCTGCTCCGCGGAATTTCCGGCCGCGTCATCGGCTGCTTGGTTTCCGGGCGTGCGGTCGAGCAACGGATGGCCGACGAAGGTGACCGGAATGCCGTGGGCCGTATAGAAATCGGTTTCGAAGGGCAGAATGACGGCCATGTGGCTGACCAATTGACCGATCTTCTTGACCCGTCCACGCCGCCAGGCCCAGATTTGAGGGCTGATGTAATACAACACCGGAATGCCGAGTTTTTTTGCGGTCGCCGCCACCCGCAGGTTGAAATCCGGAAAGTCGATCAAGATCAGCAGATCGGGCCGGAGGCTCTGGAGCAGCTTCCGGGCCACGGCCAGTGAGCGGAAGACAACCGGCAGTTTGGCGACGACCTCGGTGATGCCGACCACGGTCAGGGCGGCGGTATCGACCAGAATACGCACCCCGGCCGAAGCCAGGGCCTTGCCGCCGATGCCGCAGAAAAAAATAGTCGGGTCGGATCGCCGCATTTCATCGACCAGCCTGGCCCCGTGCTGGTCGCCGGACGCTTCACCGGCAACGATCATCACGCATGGTTGTCCAGAGCGAGCCTTCATACGAGTTCACTGTTCAGGTAGCGGTCGATTTTGCTGTTGATCTGGGCCATCACGTCCAAGGCGATCCGCAGTGCATCGCGCCCCACCCGACCGTCGACCTGCGGCGGCTTGCGGGTGCGAACCGATTGGACGAACGCCTTGAGCTCGTCGTCGAGCGCGTCGCCCTGTGGAAACGAGAGCTGCTGAATGTCCATGCCGGGAATCAGGCTGTTCGGGTCCGCGCCTTTCCTTCTGATCACGGTGATGCGACGGTCGACAAAATCGACCGACGTGTAGCAGTCCCGTTGAAAGAGCCTGATTTTGCGTTCGTCCTTGACCGAAATCCGGCTGGCCGTGACGTTGGCGACGCATCCGCTGGCAAATTCGAGCCGGGCGTTGGCGATATCGACCTCTCCGGAAACCACCGGCACACCGGCCGCGTGAACACTGATCAACTCGGACTGGGCGAAGTTGGAAATCAGATCGATATCGTGAATCATCAGGTCGAGCACCACACTCACATCCGTGGCCCGCCCTCTGAACAGGCTGAGACGATGCGATTCGATGAACAGGGGACGCTTGACGATGCCCCGCAGGGCCACCACGGCCGGATTGAACCGCTCCAGGTGCCCGACCTGGATGATGAGGTCGCGGTCGGCCGCGACCGCCACGAGGGCATCGGCCTCTGCGAGAGTGACGGTCATCGGCTTTTCGATCAGCACGTCCACACCGTTGTTCAAGAAATCTTTGGCAATCTGAAAATGAACCGAGGTGGGAACCACGATGCTGACCGCATCCACCCGGCCGATGAGGTCGGTATGGCGGCCGAACGCCGTTGTCTTGAGGCGGTCGGCCGCGCAGGCGGCCGCCTGCGCATCGATATCGGCCAGGCCCACCAGGTCGACATCCGTCATGCGGGCGTACTTTTCCGCATGAAACTTTCCGAGATAGCCGACGCCGACAACGCCGACGCGAAGTTTGTCACTGACGGTGTTCATGTGGTTGGCCCCGTTCGGATGCTCCCGCTGCGGGCGAGCGGCGGATTCGCGTTCGGCGGCCGGGCGGCTTGGCCGGCAGTTGCAATGGCGGTGCGAATGGAATCAGGCCGCCCGGGATTACCGTTCTCAACGGGTGATGCCCCGTTCGGAGGATTTGATGAAGTCGATAAACGTCACCACTTCCGGGACCTGATCGACCTCGGCCGTCACCCGGTTGACGGCCTGGTTGAGTGTCAGGCCGATACGGAAAACGATACGGTAGGCTTTTTTGAGTTCACCGAGGGTTTTCTGCGAGAAGCCGTGGCGCTTGAGTCCCACCTGGTTGAGACCGTGCAGCCGGGCCCTCTCGCCGGAGGCGATCACGTAGGGCGGAATGTCCTTGGGAACACCCGTTTTACCGCCGATGAAGGCATATTCGCCGACCCTGGTAAATTGATGGATCGCCGAAAGTCCCCCGATCGTGCAGTAATCGCCGATGGTAATGTGACCGGCCAGGGTCGCATTGTTGGCCATGACCACCCGACGACCGATCTTGCAGTCGTGGGCCACATGGGTGTAGTTCATCAGCAGGCATTCTTCGCCGATTTCGGTCACTCCCCCGCCACGGGTCGTCCCGCGATGAATGGTGACGAACTCGCGGATGATCGATCCGCACCCGATTTTCACATAACTGACTTCGCCCCCGAATTTCAAGTCCTGGGGAATGGCGCCGATGGCGGCGTATTGGAAGATGCGACAGTTCGGCCCGATAATGGTGTACGGTTCAACCACCACATGAGAGCCGATGGATGTACCGGCACCGATGCTCACCTTGTCTCCGATGATGGAGTAGGCCCCGATGTCGACGGTTGAATCGATCTCGGCCTTCGGGCTGACGATTGCGGTTGGATGAATCATTTCCTCTCCCCCAGGGTGGCCATCAGTTCGGCCTCGGCGACCCGCTTGCCGTCGACAGAGGCCTCGGCCGCCATCTTGGTGACATTTTTGCGCATTTTGAGCAGCGTCGCTTCGATGACCAGTTGGTCTCCCGGAACGACCGGCTTGCGGAAACGCACCTTGTCCATACCCATGAAATAAAAGATATACGCCGCTTCGGACGGCGGCCGGGAAGCCAGATAGAAAATCCCGCCGGTCTGGGCCATGGCCTCGACAATCATGACGCCCGGCATCACCGGCATCCCCGGGAAGTGGCCTTGGAAAAACGGCTCGTTGACGGTCACGTTTTTCAGCGCGACGATTTTTTCTCCCGGAATCAACTCGATGACCCGATCGATGAGCAGAAACGGATAGCGGTGGGGCATCATCTCAAGAATTTTTTGTATGTCGAAAACGCTTTTCATCATTTTCCCCCCCGGCGGGCGGCAAAAGGTTCTTGCAAAAAACGATTCGCCGGCGCCCAGATCAGCCGGCGATCTGTCGGCGCCCGGCGGTCATTCGGTCTCTCCGGAGAGACGCGCCACCTCTTTTTCAAGGGCGGCGAGCCGCTTCTTCAGTTCGGGCAATTCCGGTACGACCCGCTGCATCCGGAGCCACTGCCGGTGCGCAATCCCCGGGAATCCTCCGGACAAGACCTGGCCCGGTTCAACTGACTTGCCGATGCCGGTCATGGGGCCGATGATGCTGTTGTCGCCGATAGAAAGATGACCGGCAATGCCGGCCTTGGCCGCCAGAATGACGTGCCGACCGATGGTCGTGCTCCCGGCGATGCCGACCTGAGCGACGATCAGGGTGTTTTCCCCGACCGTCACGTTGTGCGCGATATGAACGAGGTTGTCGGTTTTGACCCCTTTCTGGATCCAGGTCTTACCGAAAGTCGCGCGGTCGATCGTGTTCACGGCGCCGATTTCGACATCGTCGTCGACCTGAACGATGCCCAGATGCGGAATCTTGACATAGGTCTCGCCATCGGGCGCAAAACCGTAACCGTCACTGCCGATGACCGTGCCGGCCTGGATGATGACCCGACTTCCGATCCGGCAGCGATCGAGAATCGCGACATTGGGACATATGGTCGTGTCATTGCCGATGGTCACCCCATCGCCGAGAATCACGCCGGGGTAGAGGATGACCCGGTCGCCGACGCAAACGCCGTTGCCGATGGTTACCGACGCGGCAACGGCGATATCTTTACCTTGACGAAAGTCTTCGCCGATCACGGCACGCGCGCTGATCCCCTTGAATGAAACCGCCGGGGGATGAAAAAGGGCGATGGTCCGGGCAAAGGCCGCCTTGGGATTGGCCACCATCAGGAGGCTCGAGGTCTCGTCGTCGATCTCCTCCGGTACGATAACCGCACCGGCACCGCACGCGTGCAGGCGTTTGAGGAATTTGGGTCCATCGGCGAAGGTAATCTCGTCGGCGGCGGCCGTCTCGAAGGGAGCCACCCCGCGAATGATTCTGTTGCCGTCGCCCTGGATGTGCCCGCCGACATGTTCGGCGATGCGTTTGAGTGAAATCTCCATGGCAGCGTCCTTTTCAACCGATCGGGAAGCTCTTGCTCCGGTGACATCCCGGTCGGGTTAGTTCTTTTTGGATGCTTCGGCCTGACCCTTGCCGAATTTTGTATTGTACTTCTGAATCAATTTGTCGGTGATGTCGATGGCCGTAGGGTTGTAGAGCACGGCGGGTTTGTTGACAATCATCAGATAGCCTTCCTCCTTGCCGATTTCTTCGGTTAAATCCAGGACATCTTTCTGAATGCGACCGGTCAGCTTTTGTTCGAGTTCCTTGAGGTCGCCGCTGTATTTCTTGCCGAGCTGCTGAAGATCCAACTGCTTGATCTGCATCTCCCGCTGTGTGTCTTCGCGTTTTTCCTGGCTCATGACCATGGCGTTGCGCTCGAACTGTTTTTTCAACTCTTCGAATTCAGCGCCGCGCTTCTTCATGTCTTCTTCCATCTTCGTGTAACTGTCCTTGATCTGAGCCCGTGCGGCCTGGCCGGCACTTGAGGTTTCCAGCACGCGCTGGGCATCGACAACGCCGATCTTGGCCACATCGGCTCCCCAAGCGGCCCCGCTGAGCATCAATAAAACAATTAAAGCCGAAACGAAAATCTTGTATTGGCGCATATTCTTTCCCCCTGTTATGGATTGTCTCGCCGCTTGCCTTGGCGGCGGATCACCGGCTCGGCCGGATTGGAAGGCGACCGCCGGTCCGCTTTTCCGGCAAAACCCGGTGCCGGGACCGTTCGACTGTATAAGAATTTTTTAAGAGGTCAGTTTAGCCCCATTTGGCCCCTGAATCAAGCGGGGTTTGCCGCCCCTCAGAAGGCGCCCCCGATATTGAACTCCCAGGCGCCCGCACTTTCGCCCTCTTTTTTATCCAGCTTGAAGCCGTAAGCCAGAGCGATGGCCCCCATGGGTGAATTCCAGTTGACGCCCAGACCGACGCTTTTGCGCAGAGAGTCGGAATTGAAATCCTGGGGTGTGGTATCGGGCAAGCTCGATGTAATGGCACCGATGTCGAAAAAAACGAACCCGTCCAGCCCGAATTCCGTCAGCAGAGGGTGAATCAATTGCAGACTGGCGAAAGCGAATTGGTCCCCACCGATCGTGTCTCCGTTAGCATCCCGGGGCTGGATCTCGTCCCTGTCGAAGCCGATGATCGAACCGAACCCCCCCATGTAAAACAACTCGTAGTCCGGCAGCACCCCGGCGCTGTTTTCACGCACGTAACCGCCCTTTGCTCTCGCGTGACCGACCAATTTCCAGGCAATCGGAACGTACCAGGAGAGCTGGCCGATGTACTTGGTAAAACCGACGTCACCGCCGAAACCCGCATATTCGACGCTGAGGCGGTGGTCCGAACCTTGGGTGGGCGAGAAGAGACGGTCACGGGTATCGTAGTTGATCGATGCCAGGACACTCAGGGTGGTGATCGGGCTGTCGCCGAACTGATCGACGAGCTTCAGAATCGAATCCGGTGTGGTCTGGACATCGGTGATATCGAGCTTGGCCCGGTCATACGTGAAGCTTGTACTGAGACGGGTGTCGCGGAATATCGGGTAGCCGAGGAAGATGGAGGCCCCTTTGCTGGTTTTATCATACGCGTCGAAATTGCTCGTCCAGTTGTACACCCGGAACCCGGCCGAAAGCGGGATGTCGAACAGCCACGGTTCGGTGAACGACAACTGGTAGCGTTGATCCACGGATCCCACTTCGGCCTGCAAGGCAAGAATCTGGCCGCGGCCGAAGAGGTTGCGCTGCGCAATCGAGCCGATAAAGAAAATGTTCTGGGTGTTGCTGTAACCACCGCCGACGCTGAACTGGCCGGTCGACTTTTCCTCGACATCGATTTTGAGCAGCATCTTGTCGTCGGCACTGCCTTTGGCCGTGTTCACTTTCACGTCTTTGAAATAATCGAGGCGGTTCAGGTTGCGGATACTGCGCTTCAAACGGGTGCCGCTATAGAGCCCCTGTTCGTAGACTTCAAGCTGGCGGCGGATCACCTTGTCCCTGGTTTTGGAGTTACCGTTGATGGCGATCTCTTCAAAGTACACCAGCTGACCTTTGTCAAATTGATAGGTGATGTTGACCACAAGGTTTTCGGAGTCTTCGTCGACGAGCGGGGTGATTTCGGCAAACGCATACCCCTGGTCCGAGTACAGATCGCTCAAGGCGAGCAGATCGTCACGCAGCACCGTCCGGTTGTAAAATTTTTCGTTGCGCAGCTTGATCTTATCGAGCAGGACTGCCCTGGGAAATATCAAATCCCCGCTGACATCGATCGTCCCCACCCGGTATTGCGCGCCTTCCTCGATCTTGAAAGTGATCTCGATCCCATCTTCTTTGTAGTCGATCTGCGGCTCTCCGACTTTGGCACCAATATACCCCTGGTTCTGGTAATAAGCTTCCAGGCGGCTGACATCCTGGTTCAAATCCTCTTTCTTCAAATCGCCGGAATTGGTGATAAAGGAAAAAAATCCCTTTTTTGAAGTGCCGATCTGTTTTTTGAGCTGTTTTTCGGTGAAGGCCTTGTTGCCGATAAAGAAGATGTGCTCGATTCGCACCTTTTTCCCTTCCTCGATCACAAGGGTCACATCGGCCTGATTGTTGAGTTCCTCCTGAATGGTATACGCCACCTTGACGTTGTGGTAATTCTTGTCCCGGTAGAGCCCTTCAATACGCTGAACATTGTTTTGGATCTGGAAAATATTTAAGATCGAGCCGGTTTTAAGAGTCAGATTCTCCTTCAACTCCTTGTCGTCGAACACCCGGTTGCCCTCAAAGCGGATGTAACGGATGGTCGGTTTCTCCTTGACCTGAAACACCACAACCTTGCCGTCGGCCTCGTCCTCGGCCTCGACCCGCACGTCGTCGAAATAGCCCATCGCGTATATGGCCTTGAGGTCGTCGGACAGGTTTTTAACCGAATAGATGTCACCCGGGGCGGTTTTGGTAACCTTGCGGATGGCGTCGGCTTCGATCCGTTGATGGCCCTCGATTTCGATCCGCAATATTTTTTTCTGACCGAAAATCACCACCAGGATGTCACTGACCAGTTCCTTGACCATGAGCGGCAGGTTTTCGAGACCCTGGCCGACAACCGAAAAAACCATCGGGGGGTTGGGATTGAAAATCTCTAACAGACGGACATCCAGGCTGAACTGCTGGCCGATCATCGTCAGGCTGCCCCAGACCACGAAGTCGGCGCCGCTCTCCTCCCCCGCCCGTCGGATGTTTGCGGGGCTCAAGTCCGGTTTTGCGGTCGGCGGCGCGAAGGCTTCCGGTGGGGGCAAGACCACGGCCCCTTCCTGCGTGAGGTTCTGGCCGATGACCTTTGGAATTTCGGTCTTCAGATACGCCAGATCTTCGGCCGCATTGATCTCGAAAGGCAGAATCAGCAGATTGACCGGTTTGGGGGCCGCCAGCACGGTGACCGGTAATACGGACAGTGCGGCCAGCACCGCCCAGCAGAAACGTTTCAACATCATCCCCATACCTTGAATGCGGCAACCCTCCGGAAAATACTACCTGGCCGGCACTTGTCGCCGCATGGCTCCGGAACGACACCCATCAATCGGTTTCAACCAACTGGCCGTCAGCGATCGTCACCCTTCGGGCCATGAACGCGGCCAGTTCCAGATTATGCGTCACGACAACGAGGGTCATGTGAAGTTCACGGTTCAATTCCAGCAGCAGCTCATGGACCTGTTGGCTGTTGCCCTGATCGAGATTGCCGGTCGGCTCGTCCGCCAGCAGAATGGCGGGCCTGAGAACCAGGGCCCTGGCCAAGGCAACCCGCTGCTGTTCACCACCCGAAAGCCTGGTCACCCGATGGTGAAGGCGATCTTTGAGGCCGACCTTCACCAGGATGGTTTCGGCCGCCTCCCTTGCGGCGTTCTTGCTGCGCCCCCGTATAAGGGCCGGCATCATCGTATTTTCTAATGCAGTGAATTCCGAAAGAAGATGATGAAACTGGAAAACAAAGCCGATCGAACCGTTCCTGAAGCGCGCCAGCGCTCTGTCATTGTAGCGCAACAGATCCTGGCCCTCGAAAAGCAGTTGGCCGCTGTCGGGACGGTCGAGTGTGCCCAGGATGTGCAGCAGCGTGGATTTTCCGATCCCGGAGGCGCCCACCACCGCCAGGCTCTCGCCGGCACTCAAGTCGAAATTGACCCCTTTTAGAATATCGATCCGGGCGCCGCTGCCGTTGTACCCCTTGCTCAGGTCCCGCAAGGCCATCAGCGCGTCACCCGGCAAGGCCGGCTGACCGGAACGCACCCGGGTATCGGCTTCATCCATAGCGTATCGCCTCGACCGGGTCGAGCTTGGCGGCCTGCCGCGCCGGATAGAGCGTGGCGACGAAACAGATGAGGAGCGCCGCCCCGACAATGGTCACGACATCCAAAAGTTCCAGCCGAACCGGCAGTTTAGTGGTGAAATAGTATACATCCCCGGTGAGTTCGACGATGCTGTAGCGCTTGAGCACGGTGCAGAGCAGTGCGCCGAGCAGGACCCCCAGGGTCGTACCGACTGTGCCGATGGTCATTCCCTTGAACACGAAGATCTTGCGGATGCTTTGGTCGGTCGCTCCCATGGCTTTCAAGATGGCGATATCGCGCGTTTTACCCATGACCATCATGATGAGGGTGCTGGCGATGTTGAAAGCGGCCACCAGGATGATCAGCGTCAGGATGATGAACATGGCGGTCTTTTCAAGTTTGAGGGCCGTAAACAGGTTTTGATTTTTGCGCACCCAGTCCCAGGCCCAGTAGGGAAAACCCAGACGGGCGGCGATGTCATCGGCGATCTTGCGGGCCTGGTAGATATCTTTGACGCGCAGTTCGACGGCCGATACGGTATCGTCCATGCGCAGCAGCTTCTGGGCGTCGTCGAGGCGGATATAGGCGAACGAACC
>JBFYWB010000133.1:0-5732 GCA_041299015.1 Deltaproteobacteria bacterium | reverse complement strand
CACCTCTCCAACGACGATTCCCGGCAATTGTTGAGCGAGGTCGCCCATGCCGGCCTCGACCACGTCATCCTGGCCCACCTCAGCGAAACCAACAACACGCCCGCCGCGGCCCTGAACGCCGTCGCGCCGGTACTCGCCGGCACCCGCACCCGTTTTGAAGTCGCCGTCCAGGACCGCTGCACCGAGATCGTTTGCCTGCGTTGAAGCCGGGCTGAAGCGCCGGTAACATTATCTATTTGTAAATTTTCCTAAAAATTTCTATTGTTTTGAACAGAAAGCTGCTGGAAGCCTTTTCTCCGGTCGAGTGTCATTTCATTAAAACGAGGATTGAGGACCACATGAAGTGGACCGCGGAAGCGGAAGAACTCCTTAAAAAGGTGCCCTTCTTCGTGCGCAGGAAAGTCCGCGCGCGGGTGGAGAAGGAAGCCCGCGAGGCCGGGAAACCGGTGGTGACGCCGGCCGAGGTCACGGCCACTCAGAAGAGATTTCTGGCCGGTCAACAAGCGGACATCCGAGGCTACCGGATCGAGGCCTGTTTCGGGCCCAGCGGCTGTCCCAACCGCGCCGTTGCGGCGGATCACCTGCTGGCCCAAATCGAAGCGTGCCTTAAAGAAGCGGATCTGCTCGGTTTTTTGAAGCAGGCGGTGACGGGTGAGCTCAAGTACCACCATGAATTCAGGGTCAGCCTGGCGGATTGCCCCAATGCCTGCTCGCAGCCCCAGATCAAGGACATCGGCATCATCGGCGCCGCGGTCCCCGCATCCGGCGATGCGGACTGCTCGAACTGCGCGGCCTGTGTCGATGCCTGCCGTGAAGAAGCTGTTGTTCTGAAAAAAGTGGGGCAGCCGCCTTCAATTGATGCCCGGCGCTGCCTGAACTGCGGCCGCTGCGTCGCCGTGTGCCCGTCCGGTACCCTTCATAGCACCCGCTGCGGTTTCCGGGTCCAGCTGGCCGGAAAACTCGGCCGCCATCCACGCCTGGCCAGAGAACTGCCCGGGATTTACACCGCAGACGAGGTGCTGCGGATTGTCTCAGACTGCCTGGTCCTCTACAAACAGCGCAGCACCGGTGGCCGCCGGTTCGGCGAGATTTTCACCCCGGATGACTTCGCTGCCTTTAGTCGAAAGTATCCGGGCCGAGAATGTGCCTGATGGCAGCCGTCGACCGACTGGTCGAAAAAAGGAAATACAGGTCGCGTAATCCGTTCGACCATTCACTTGGAACATCCCTGCCGCTAGTTTACTTTCCGCAGGATAAACGACGCTGCTCCGGGTATCTCGACAGCGAGCCCTCGATCCGCAGAATGGGGCCTGGCAATGACCACGCCGCCAGTCTTGAAATGCAGCCACACGTCGCCGCCGCGCTCCTCCCACTGCAGGGGCGTACTCTCCTGGTGGGCTATCCACTGGCCCTTGCCGCCCGGCTCCAGGACCAGCGCCACGGCATCCGCCGTGCCGGAATCGTCCATGGCGACGTATTTTCCCGCCCACTCCGGTCCTGGGTCACAGGACCATACCATCAGGCAGACCAGCATCATTGCGATGAACCGTTGCGTCTTACGCTTCACGCCGCCACCTCCCCCAGGGATTTGAACAGCCTGCTTTCCGCCCGCAGTGCCGAGGGAAACACATACACCTGCAGGGTCATGGCCAGCCAAACGAGGTCGCGCACCAGGGTTCGCCAATTCAGGGGCTCTTCGACCGAAGTAAAACAGCCACAGCCGATGGGGATTCCCCGCATCATGGTAATCAGAATCGCCAGGGTGAAGATGAACAGCAAAGCCCCAATTACGGCAGCCGCCGATTTTGTGCGAATCCCCAGAACGAGCAGAACACCTGCGACCAGCTCGATCCAAGGCAGGATCAATGCCGTCAGGTTCACCGCCCAATAGGGAATCAGCTGGTAAGCCGCAATGCTTTCGGCAAACTCCGTCGGATAGTTGATTTTGTACATGCTGGCATAGATGAAGACCCCGCCCACGTACACCCTCAAGAGAAGTCCCAAAACCGGGTGCGTGAGGCCTTTTTTGAGCCATCCAAAATACTTCATGGCGAAACCGGGTATCCTTTCCGCTCCCAGGCCCCCAGCCCGCCGGCCAGAATGTTGACCTTATCGTGGCGTGGGAGCAAACGGTGCGCGACATCCTCGTCGTAGCGTTTGCTGAACGTGCGCCCGTAGACCACAATCACCTGGTCGGGGTTGAGACTGCGGCCGAGCTTCATGGGAAAGATGATCTCGAAAAGGGATGCGGGGATGTTGATGGCTCCGTCAATGTGCTTGTACGCAAACAGCTCCGCGGGTCGTGCATCGACAACGACCGCCGCCCCCTCGGAGGCGAGCTGCCGGGCAGTAATGACATCGATTGGCTCGGGAGCCTCGATAAAAAAAGGTACCGGCAATATCGTGAGTTTGTTCGGGCTGGCATAGTTAAACGGCAGAGCCAGAAGTGTCGCGATGAGAATAATCAGCAGGACATCGATGGGGCGGAAGCGATCGACACGTTCGATCTCGCGCTGCACCAGCTGTTTCAGCCGGTTTTTGGCCAGTTCGAGAAGTCGGATCTGCTTGTGGGCGTCGGTCAGATCGGTGATCGTCCGGCGAAGATCTTCATTGGTGCTGCTGAGGTCTTTGTTCAGCGCCTGAATCGTTTCGAACGCAAGGGCATTTTTGAGAAATACCATAAAATTTGCGGTAAGAGCGCTCAAAAGCGTCCGTTCGGCCTCACTTAAACCGGCCCTGCTCAGCGGCCGGCCCAGGCCGCCCAGTCCAAGCAGCGTGCCGTGAACCGTAAACAGAAAAACGGTGTCGACGGAAAATCCCGTTTCGGCCGCCGGAAATACCCGCTCCGGTTCGCTGACGAAGGTGACCGACAGGGGATCGAGACGACGATTCTCAGCGCGCTGAAAGGCTTGGTAGAAACTCTTTTCGGCCTCTGCGAAGCTCAAGTGCGTATCAAAACTGCCTCCCCGGCTCACGCAGCGGCATTTGCGGTTATCACGATCACACAGGAAAACGACGCCTTGACTCAGCCCGAAAGTGCCGATGACCATTAGAAGAAAAGTGTCCATCAGCGCCTCGGCCGAGACGAGCGGACTCAATTCGGCAGTGAACGCGTAAAGGGTTTGAAGGTGAAAGATCTGAAGGTCCAGGTTCTCGTGGGCCAAACTGGCCCGGTGGAGCGCGTCTCCGAGCGCCGCACTCTGGCGGGCCAAATCAGCGTTGAGGTTTTGAATTTGGTGTCGGGAGAGCGTCTGCGCCAAGGCGTTTTTCAGTGTGCCGGTCAGGCCGAGCAGGGTTTCGACATCGGCTTCGTCGGATGGGTTTCCCGTGAAACTTTTTCCCAAGCCCACAATAACGGCAAAAGTCTCATCGACCGTCTGTTCGACCAACACTTCAACCGAGGCCGGCATAAACGTCGATAAATCAGATTTTTTGACCTCAACAAGCCGGGGCGCCGAACCGATGATAGGCAATTCCTCCGGCGGCAGATATTGCTTGGCGATATGCGACAGGTTGCGTTCACAGGCTGCGGCCTCTGGTTCACTGAATCCCCGATAAACCAAGTGACCCTGGTATGTGCGGGTATCGACCAAGATGACCAGCCCCTCGGTTAAGCCGAAAATACCCATTGCCGACAGCAGAAAGGTTGCCATCATCTGCCGTGGTTGGTTGAGGCCGGAAAGCTCGCATCCGGTTTCGTAAAGAGTGTTGAGATAAAAAACCCGCTTTTCCAGCTCTTGCTGAGTCCGGGTTACCGCCGCAAGCGCGTCCTGGAAAGCGGAATCGCGAGGTTCCATGGCGTTCACTGAACCAGCGAGGCGATGAGCCTCAGGAAGGCGTCCATGTCCTCGACAACGCCCATGTGGGTGTGCAGCACCCTGCCCTCCTGGGAGTCGATCAGCATGGTGAAGGGGGTCCGCGGCTCCCCAAGCAGTCTGTGCGCCAAAAAAGAGGGGTCGGGAACGACTGGAAAGCTGTAGGGTCCCTGTTCATTGAGGTACTGGATTTCGGCCACGCTGCCGCCGGCGGCTAAGGCCAACATTTTCACCTTACCCTTCAGTTTGCCTTTTTCGATCCGGCTGAAAAGGGTATTGAACAGAGGCGCCTGACGGTAACAACTCGGGCAGTAGATGCCGATCACCTCCACGAGCAGCACTTGGCAGTTAATCTCGGAGAGCCGAAACGTCGGGCCTGTGATGCCGAGGTAGGATATTTCCTTAGCCGATGAGGGTGCCTGCAGTTCCAAGGCCGGTAGGATCTCTCCCTTTTTCGGAAGGCTATTGCAAAAGGCCGGTGCGGCAAAGAAGATCGTCTGTGAACTGCTTAGAATGGCAACCAGAATCACCATCAGCCGAAAGGATTTCATGGAGTATTCTCCTCAATCCGATTGAGATTTTAGTGGCGTATCCGATGGGCCCGTATCGTCGGCGCCGCGCGGATCGGTCATCCCGTCAAGGCCTCGGCCAGCGAATCGGCCATGGGCACGAGCTTGGAAAGCCCGACGATTTCAAAGACTTTTCTCATATTTTGCGATAGGCCGGCCATCACCACGTGGCGCCCTTCTTTCTGACTTTCCAGCAACAGCTGCGTCAAAATAGCTATTCCGGCACCATTTACCGCGGCGCTCTCCTGAAAATTAAATACGATCCTTGGCTTTTGCAGGGCGACGGCTTCATGGAACAAGGTCTGAAAGCGGCTTTCGGTTTTTGCGGTGATGTTGCCGCGGATGACAAGGATTGCAGCGCCTTCGGCCGGTTCCAGAACGATATCCTGGACCTGTTCACTCCTGAGGCGTTGACGTTCGCGAGCGCGTTCAAGCGCCTGTTCGAGCAAGTGGCGTTGGATCGGTTTGTTGATGAAGTCGGTCGCATCCAGGTTCAGCGCTTGGATGGCGAGATCCATATCCCCGTGCCCCGTGATCACAATCACCTCGGCGGTCGGGTCGATCTCCTTGATCCGTTTCAGCACCTCTATCCCGCTCATGCCGGGCATCTTTATATCGGTCAGCACGATGCGGGGCCGGTCGCGACTGAAAATTTCCAATCCCTCCCGGCCGTTTTCCGCCGTGAGCACGTCGAAGCCGTAAGCACCCAGGGTCAGACGAAACATCATCAAGGTGGGTTTCTCGTCGTCTATCACCAAAACTTTTTCCATCTCAATTCCTAACTGCGACGACGTCTGTCGCTCCGGCAAGGATTTGTTAACACTTAAAGATGGCGGCACGGGCCGGTTTCGGATAGAGACCAACTCGGGAAACGCCTCGTTTTAATCAAACTGCGGCGAAACTGAGTCTGAACGTAGTTCCCATCAGTGCCTGGCTCGTGAGTTGAATATCGCCTCCGAAGTCTTTGACGATACCATACGTAATGGCCAGTCCCAACCCCATGTCGTTGCTTCTTTCCTTGGTACTGAAAAAGGGTTCGAATATCTTGTCCCGGACCTCATCACTGATTCCGATGCCGTCATCCTCGACCTCGGCCACCACCCGGTTTTCCTTTTGGTAGGTGCGGATAACGATACGACCGGCTTCCGGACCGTTTTGCCGTTCGTTTTTTTCGTTGATGGCGTCGCGGGCGTTGGCCACCAGGTTGAAAAAAACCTGCTGCAGCCGGTTGTCGTGGGCCATAATCGGAGCGATCTCATCGCAGAGCTGCAGCTCCATGCGGATGTTGTCCAGTTCGAACTGGCGGCCGACGAGCAATAATACTGCCCGAATGGGTTTGTTGACGCAC
>JBFYWB010000070.1:0-15454 GCA_041299015.1 Deltaproteobacteria bacterium | reverse complement strand
AACTCTACCTGGCGCTGAGATTGGCAGGGGTGGAAGCCTATCTGGAAAAAAACGAACCGTTGCCGTTGATCGTCGACGATATCCTGATCATGTTCGACGACGACCGCGCCGCCGCGACGCTCCAGGTTTTGGCGGAACTCTCGCACAAGACTCAGGTGATTTTTTTCACCCACCACCGCCACCTCGTGGAACTGGCCGAAAAAACCATCGCCGCCTCAGAGTTGATCCTGCATACGCTCGAGCGTTAGGGCTCCATGACATGGGGACCGTTCCATCGACGCATCGCTTATTCAGAGGAGTTGCCAATGCCCTGCAAGCCTTGCACGCGGCTTATCGTCATCAGCTTCTTATTGCTTTTTGTCGGCGTGGCCCAGGCCGACTTCGAGTCGGAGGTCATCGAGCTGGTCAATATCGAGCGTGAAGCCCGCAAGCTGCACCCGCTCAGCTACAGTCAAGAGCTGACCGTCGCGGCCAGACGGCACTCTCAGGACATGGGCGATCAAAATTACTTTGACCACACCAGCCTGGACGGACGAGAGTTCTACGAGCGCATTACCGATGTCGGCTACGATTACCAGACCTGCGGCGAGAACATCGCAGCCGGTTACACGACTCCCGCGGCCGTCGTCGAAGGGTGGATGAACAGTGACGGCCACCGTGCCAACATTCTCGATCCGGACTACTGTGATATCGGCGTCGGCTACGCCGCCGTGGACGGCAGTGACTTCTATCACTACTGGACCCAGGATTTCGGCCGACGCGCCGGTGTGGCGGAATGCCCCGAACCGGTCGTCCTTCCGCCGGCGACGGAAATACCGGTTACCGCTCCGCCGGCGACGGAAATACCGGCGACCAGCGGTTCGAGTGACACCGGCGGTAGCGGTGGCGGGGGAGGGTGTTTCATCGGCAGTTCGTTTGCAAAAGGGAAGATGGTCGGGTTCGTGAAGAATTTCTTCGGCCTGCACAGTCGGTGCGGAACCGCCGAAGCGGCAGAGGGTCAAGACCGATCGAATGAAGAAGACCGGGGAGCCCATTTAAATCCGACGCTCTATACGGAGTTGAGCCCGTCTGAAAAGGGGACACCGTAGCCATGCCACCGGAAGCCTTGACCAGCGCCGACCTCCGGAACTTCATCGCGGCCCGTCGCATCGATGCCACCATTCTGCCTATGGACGCGCACACGTCCACGGTCTGCGACGCGGCACGGGTACTGAGGGTCGACATCGACCAGATCATCAAATCGCTCGTCTTTGTGATCGACGACCAACCGTTGCTCGTGATCAACAACGGAACGGCGCGTGTGGACCGCAAGAAACTGGCGGCCTTCGTCGGAGTGGGTCGTAAACGGGTCAAATTCGCCAGCGCCGAGCAGGCCCTGGCCATCACCGGCTTCGTGGTGGGCAGCATGCCTCCTTTCGGGCATCGGCAGACATTGCGCACGCTGGTGGCCCCGTCCATCCTTCGGCTGGATCTGATTTTCGGCGGTGGTGGCGATGTCGACGCCATGATGCGACTGACGTCGGCCGAGTTGTTGCGCGTGACCGGGGCGGAAATCACAGACGTGTCGGAAAAGGGAGTATCTTGCGAATGAAAACAGGTTATTCGGCGGTCGATACTTCCGGCGATGTCCGGCAAAATAAACCGCGAGGCTGGAAGACGCCAACCAGTGGTATCGACCGCTGTCGCGCGGCGGCCAAGCGGTGCGTCCTGACGGCACTCCTGGCGACCTTTTTACTGGGGCCGATTTTTTCGGGAATGCCGGGGATGGCGGCCACTGCCGACCAAAACCGGTTCTTCTACAGCGGCGACGGGCGGATCGACCTTTTAAGCAAAAAAAACGGGCACCGCTTCAGCGGAGTTTACCGCCGCGGAGCGCAGAGTTACGACAAATCGGCCCTAAAAGACATCTGCCGTGTCTTCGATGCGCCCTACGATCCGGAGTTGTCCAACCTGTCGCTGAGGCTTCTGGAATATCTCGATTTTCTTCAGGACAGCCTTGACCGGGAGGCCAAGATCACGATCACCTCCGGTTACCGCAGCCCGGAATACAACACCGGGGTGCGCAACCGGGGCGGCCTGGCGGCCAAGGCCAGCCTCCACCAATACGGCATGGCCGCCGACATCAAAATGTACGGGGTGCCGGCGCGGCGCGTCTGGGAAACGGTCAAGGCACTCGGTTTCGGGGGCGCCGGTTACTATCACGGCGATACGGTTCACATCGACGTCGGGCCGGCGCGGTCTTGGGACGAAACAACCTCGGGCGTCGGAACCGGTATCTCGGACGACAACAAATTGATCGGTCTCATCACCGACTATGACCTCTACCGACCGGGCGAAATGGTGACCCTGCGGTTCATCCGCATGACGGCCTTTCCGATCGGCGTGGCTTCCGAGTTTGCCCTTGACCACCTGACCCGGCCGGACGGAGCGCGGCCAACGATCCCATTTGCGCCATCCTTTGCCGTAACGGCGGAGCGCGGCTGCCCGAATTTTGAAGACATCGCCCAGATGGCCTTCATCCGCTGGCGGCTGCCGGTTGAACTGCCGCCCGGCCGCTACGCCGTGCGCGCCCGGTTCTGCGGCATCGAATGGAAGGGCATGCCGCCGGAAATCGCCACGCCGGAATTCGAAGTCGTCCAACCGTAAAGCGGAGCCGGCTGCCGGAAGAATAACAGGCACCGGCTTGACAACCAGCGGACACAATGGCCACTATACGGCCAATTTGAAGCGGCCTTGGCGCGTTTATTTTCACATTGAAACGATTCGTATCGTCTGGCTATCCGAGGAAGGGCGCCGGCGAAACGGGGGAGGTCCTAAATGCGGCGAAGCATTTTACAATGGTGTATTTGGGCTGGTCTTGTCAGTGTTCTGACGATCGCCTGCGCCGGTACCCGAATGTCCCAGACCTGGGTGGACGAGGCCCGGCGGGGAAAACCCGTTAAAAATGTGCTGGTGATCGTCATAGCGGACAAAGCAACGAACCGCGAGGCCTTCGAGCAAAAGTTTGTTCAGCAGTTGAAGGCCGCCGGGGTCGAGGCCGTTTCGAGCGCGGATGTCATCCCCATGCCGCGCGATCTCAAGCTGGAGAAGGACGTTATTCTGCAGGCCGTTGACACATACGGGAATGACGCCGTGATTATTTCGCATTTGACCGGCCTGGACAAAAAAGAAGTCTTCACCCGCACCGGGCCGATTTACGGCGGCTACTACAACTACTATGGGTATGCGTTCGACGCTGTCAGAGACCCGGGTTTCTACAGTGGAATCGCCTCCGTTCGGTTGGAGACCAACCTTTACGATGTGGGCACGGAAAAACTACTGTGGTCCGGGCAATCGGCATCAGGGGATGTTCAATCGATCAACGACCTCATCGATGAAGTGATAGTGCTGGTCATAGGCGATTTACAGAAAAACAGCCTGCTTCCGCCGCGCGGCCGTAACTGACGTCACTTCAGCGCTGGTCAAATTGAGTCAGGGGACCAGCGCCAGCATGATCGCGGTTATGAACAAAACGCCGAATCTCAACGACACGGCCTTCGCAATGAGACAGTTTTCTTAGCGCAAACACTTTCAAGTCTGACGTCTTTAATGAAGGGCGCCGTAGAGCAGCGCACGGGGTCATAAAACGGATGCATGGCGGTTTTCGGGCGCGGCGTCCTCGCTGTCCTGCATTATCCGACGGATCTCATCGAACTCCTTTTCGTGAGCCAGAAACGCATCGACGACCTCGGGGTCGAAGTGACGTCCCTTTTCGCGAACGATGATGGCCACGGCCTCTGCGTGGGTGTACGCTTTCTTGTAACTGCGCCGGGAGGTGAGCGCGTCGTAGACATCGGCCAGGGCGACGATGCGCGTGGACAGCGGGATTGTTTCCCCTGACAGACCGGCCGGATACCCGGAGCCGTCCCACTTCTCATGGTGGTGGTAGGCAATTTGCTTGCCGATCGTAAGAAATGACACGCCCCGCACTTGGGATTCGGCGGCCTCGAGCACGTCGCCCCCTAAAATGCAATGGCTCTTGACGACCTCGAACTCGGCACTGGTGAGCCGGTCCGGTTTGAGCAGGATCGCATCCGGGACACCGACCTTGCCGATGTCGTGCAGGATGGCTGACAGGCTGATGTCGTCGAGATACTGGGGGGTGATATAGCCGTGATAGGCCGGTTTGCGGGCCAACTCCTTTGCGAGCATGCGGGTATATTGACAGATCCGCTCCAAATGTTTGCCGGTGCCCTTGTCCCGGAATTCCGCCAGTTTGGCAAGGCCCATGATGGTAGCGGCCTTGGCCTGGCGCAGATTTTCGTAGGAGGCCCGCAACTCGCTTTCCAGTTTTTTACGCTTGCTGATGTCCCGGATCACCATTTGCATGCCCACGCCGCGTTCTTCGTCGCCGATGGGCCTGGCATTGCACTCCACATCGAGCATCTCGTCCAGCCGGCCCCTTAACCGGAATTGAAGGCCCTTCAGGTCCTTTCCCGCCTCGCGGCAGGTCTGCAGCTGGCTTTCGACCCGCTGTGCGTCGTCGGGGTGCAGAATGTCCCGAAAGACGGCCAATCGGCCGCCGTCGACATTTTCGGCACCAAGGGTCTCGTAAAAACGCGGGTTGGCTTTCAGGATGCGACCCCGGCGATCGACAAGCAGGACCATGTCAACGATGTTTTCATATAGCTCGCGATAGCGCAGCTCGGATTCTTCCAGCGCCCTGGCCCGCTTGTCGACTTCGTGTTCGAGGTGTCGGGCGTGATAGGCCAGCTTGGTGTTCAGGTCGTTCAGCTCGGTGCGCAGGATAAATTCACGTTTCCGGGCCTTGGTTTCGGCGCTGCACTTCAGCACGGAGATCACGTACAGGAAGATGAAAAAAAAGTTATAGCCGAAGAAGATGTTCAAGCCGGCGGCCGTGGGCCGGTTGAACACGAGGATGGGTGCTGCGTAGATAACGTAGAGCAGCGCCCCGGAAAGAATCGCCTGCGGAACGGTCAGCGGCAGCATGGCGGCATAGGTCACCAAGACCATCAGAATCCCGACATAGTAGGTGGAGTCGTAGCCTCCCAATTTCACGATCATCATGGAAATCGTGCACCCGCCGGCGATATAGGCGATCAGGCTGATCAGAAAAACATGCCGGCGCCCGGCGGGGAAGTGCAACAGTAAAAGGAGCAGCAGGCAGAATAGGGCGAAGACGATCCGGTAAACGCCAAATGGTGCGAAGTGTTGCCTGGCGACTACGAAGTCAAGTATGGTGAACAGCGGATAAAGGACGACCCCCACCCAGAGAATGGCACCGACCCGGTGGTGGAGCAGTTCCAGGGTCTCAAGGCGATAACCGGGGGACAACCGTTTGGGCGTCGTCGCGTCGCCGTCGGCGGTTGTCGTCGATAGGTAAACCGTGGGAAAATCCGCTGCACGCAGGCTCTGCTCGATTTTCCGGCTCATTTGGTTTTGACGGCTTTGAGGAACAGGTTGACACCCTCCGCTTCGGTCAGGACCTCGACTCTGCTTTCAAAGGGGCTTTTGGCAACCAGCGCTCTGATAGCATCCTTGTCCCGGTAGTTGAGTTTCCACTGCATGATGTGGTCCATGAACATCCGTTCGGGATTGTGGGGGGCAAAATTGCCGATCAACAGAACGCCGCCCGGCTTCAGGTGCTCATGGCAGCGCCGGATCAGGGCGTTAAAAAGCCGGTCATCAAAATAATCGGTCAGACCGGCCGAATAAATGATGTCCTGGGTTTCGATGGCCTGTCGGTTGCGTCCCAGTGCCCATTTGACGATATTTTCATTCATCAGCCGGATCGAGGCGCGGTGGTTTCCGGGATCGACCTGGTTGCGGGTATGGGCCAGGGCTTCGGTGTCGATATCGAGGCACAGGGCCTCAACCAGATCGGTGGCATCACAATCTTTTAGGAAATCGAACAATTCACGATTGGGGCCACAGGCCAGATTCATGATGCGCACGCGTTGACCCTGCCGCAAAGAAGGGCTGCTCAGTGAGGCCAACTCACGGCCGAGCAGCCGGCGCCGCCCGCGCACCGATTTGGCCGCGGTGGTATTCAGGCACCATTCGTCCACCAAACGGCCCAGCTTGCCCTCTCCCGCGGGTCGGTTGTGGTATATCATCTCCATCAGAAGATAATCTCCGGCGTAACCACGCGGTTTGAAATAGGCCCTCTCGGCGAACCGGCTGCGCATGAAATAGGGGAATATCTCCTTGAAAACGTAGCCCCACATCATGTCTTCGGTTTCGGGATCGCGCGGGATGTCCTGAAATTCCTGTAAATGACCGTTGAACCACCCCAGAATGCGGCGACCTTGCTCGGTCAGCTCGTTGCTCACCTCCGGCGAGGGGTCCTGCTGCAGGTTGTATGATAAATGGTAGAATTGGGACTTGAACTCTTCGATGATCCGATTGACCGACCGCCATTCAACGGTCTGAAAGAATTCCTCCGGTAGCACCCTGGGAACGCTGAAACTGCGCCGGCCCACTGAAAGTGAGGCGCCATAGGCGGTCAGGGGGGCGCGTTCGTCGAGCAGACCACGGAATTTGGTGCACACCCGTCGGATCATAACCGTCAGAAAACGGCTATAGAGTGAAGGTCTTTCCCTTTCGATTCGAGACAGGATCGCAGGATCGAAGCGCAGGATCACCGATTCTTCGGTGGCGCGAATGTCACGAACCCGTGAAGTCCCGTCAAAAAAACCGATTTCACCGAAAAAATTACCCGCTCCGATCAGGGCCACCAGGATCTTGGTCCCCTTTTCGGTCGTGGAGACCTCCACCTTGCCCCTCTCGACATAGTAAAAGCAGCGCGACTCACTTCCATGGACCAGGACGTCCGCATGGGCCCGGCAGAAGAAGGGTTCGGCAAACGGCAAAACGGCATTGATCGTCGCAATGTCGGCGGACTTCTCGTGGGCGCAAAGATCCGTTTCAGGGTCGAGAACCCGCGGGGGGGAATCGGATGTGTCTTCGGTTGTCTGCACGGCTGCACCAAAACGGTTCAAGGGATCTCGGCGGAATGCATGGACAGCGGGCGCGGCAACGAATTGCCGGACTGGGGACTGTTTCTGTGTCCGGGCAGGTTTCATTGAACCGCCGATTCAAGACACCCGGGCTGCCATGGTCAACGCCCTCAAATCCGTGGGGTTGCACCATCACCCATGGGTGATGGTATGTTCTTCGCACGCTACGGTGCCTTTGGGGTAATTTTTACTTGAAATTGCCGGCTTGTCAACTGTAAAAGTTTGGTATTTCTATTAATTTTTGAAATTTGCGCGGAATGATCCGGAAATATTTTCCGACATACGCCAACGAATAATCACCTCTTGCAAAGCACATGTATATGAATTATTGTTACTGGTTGTGCTGCAAAGAAAATACCCAGGCCCTTCTCGAGGAAAACGGTATTCACCGTCCGGCACTTTGCCCACTTTTCTTTTACTGCGTTATCCTTTTTTGGTATTGGCGGATGAATCGTGGAAAAGCGTCGGTCCGGATAGCGGTCTTATACGTCTAGACGGCCGGTAATAAACGGGTGCGTCGATACGGGGGAATGCGCCTTATTCGAGCAGCAGCCGGACAACCACCATAAACGGGAAAAGGATCGATGGACGAAGCCAAACGGAAAATGATCGAAGCCAAATTGAGTGAACTCTTTGCCCAGGCCGATCGGGTCGGCCGGGATAATTCGCCCGCCAAAAGCGGATCATGCGCTACCAGGGTCATCCGCCGCCGCAAGGGCAAGCCGGACGTGCGTATCGCAGGGGAACAACCGGGTCTGCGGACCGGTGCGATGGATCTGCTCGATTAGAGCTTACTTTACCAAGGAAAGCGGGTTTCCGATCCTGTTCCCGGATCGACCTAATATAGAATCATGCCTCAGCATTACCGCAGCGAGATTGACCGAAGACGAACTTTCGGCATTATCAGCCATCCCGACGCCGGGAAGACGACTTTGACGGAGAAGTTGCTCCTCTTCGGCGGCGCGATCCAACAGGCCGGGGCCGTCAAGGCCAAACATGCCGCCCGGCACGCGACCAGTGACTGGATGTCGATCGAGAAAGAACGCGGCATCTCCGTCTCCACTTCGGTCATGAAGTTCACTTACAGGGGGTTCGAGATCAATCTTCTCGACACGCCGGGACACCAGGACTTTTCAGAGGATACCTACAGGGTGCTGACAGCCGTCGACAGCGCCCTGATGGTGATCGACAACGCCAAGGGAGTGGAACCGCAGACCGAAAAACTGATGGAAGTCTGTCGGATGCGCAATACCCCGATCACGACATTCATCAACAAGCTCGATCGCGAGGGGCTGGCACCGCTCGATATTCTCGACGACATCGAAAATAAGCTGCAGATAGAATGTACGCCGCTTTCCTGGCCTATCGGCAGGGGTAAGACCTTTAAGGGTGTCTACGACATTTTTCACAGGCGGTTGCACCTTTTCAGGCCCGGCAACCAAACCCGCGCGCAGGAAGGGGTCGTCATCACCGATCTGTTCGATCCGGTTCTCGACGGACTGCTGGATGGTCAGGCCGGTGAGCTGCGCCGAGACATCGAGTTGATCGAAGGGGCGGTCGATCCTTTCGACATCGATCAATTCCTGAGAGGAAGCCAGACCCCGGTCTTTTTCGGCAGCGCCATCAACAATTTCGGCGTCAAGGAGATGCTCGACGCATTCGTGGAAATGGCGCCCCACCCGGGGTTACGGACCGCCGTCTCCCGGGACGTCTCGCCCTACGAGGAATCTTTTTCTGGCTTTGCCTTTAAAATCCAGGCCAACATGAACCCCGCCCACCGCGACCGAATCGCCTTTGTGAGGATCTGCTCGGGCAAATTTACCAGAGGGATGAAGGTTGTACACCACCGGATCGGCAAAGAAATGGCCCTTGCCAATGCCACTATTTTCATGGCGCAGGAAAGGGAAAATGTTCAAGAGGCCTTCCCGGGGGACATCATCGGGATTCATAACCATGGGACCATAAAAATCGGTGACACCTTTACCGAGAAAGAACCGTTGAAATTCAATGGCATTCCCAACTTCGCCCCCGAGCATTTCAAGCGCGTGCGCCTGAGAAACGCTCTGAAGATCAAGCATCTTCAGAAGGGATTGACCCAGCTTGCAGAGGAGGGCGCCGTCCAGGTTTTCAGGCCTGTCAGGGGAAATGACTACATTCTGGGGGCTGTCGGCCTTCTGCAGTTTGACGTGACCATGGCCCGGCTCAAGGCGGAATATGGCGTTGAAGCCGTCTATGAGCCGGTCCAGTTTTCCGTAGCCCGCTGGGTCGACTGCGGGGATCGAAAAAAAATGGCTGAATTCGAGAGGGCGAACGCGGCCAACCTGGCCAGAGACGCCGGGGGTTGCCTGTCCTTTCTGACAACCAGTGAGTGGCAGCTCGGCTACTACATGGAGAAATGGCCGGACATAGCGTTCCACAGGACCCGGGAAAGCAACTAAAAGAACGAAAACCTCTTTTTTTTCTGTTTGGGGCCCGGATACATGGATAGTTCCAAAGCGCAACCCAAGCGGGGGTTTTTGCGGGTCCCTCCAGTGATCCTGACCACTTTCGCCGCAGTGACGATGTTTTCCTGAGTCAACCGCCGGATGACCTCTGCGGCGACCTTGTCGCTCAGGCGGCCGAAGCATTCGGGCATCGCAAGCTCCTTGCTTTTGCCTTTGCGCAAGAGGTAGACGGTATTTTTGTTTACCGAGCCGCCGGTTCCCCAAATCAACCGCACCTTTTCGCCGACCTTGAGCTTACGCAGACTTTCCTGACGCTCGCTGCCGTCGATGTTGCTGTATTCACAACCGGTGGCGGCGGTTCGAATCCGCTTGACAAAGCCATCGTCTTTGCGGTTGCAAGAAATCTCTTTCAATTCGACATGTTCTTCCTGTCCCTTTCTCAGGGTGCCGAATATCTCTTCAAGTTTGTCAATCAGGGCCATTTGAAGGCTGCCTCCATCGATCGGGTCGGATCCAATTCGGTTTTAAAACGCCTTCAGACCAAAAAGCCCCCTGCAAGTCAAGAAGTTTCATGCGGATAGGCGAAATCTAATTGACCGGGCGATAGGCCAAATGGTATCGCGTATAGCACGCTGTATTCGCCGAGCTGTCTCGGGCGGCGCTCCGATGAGGACGGCAGTCGGTCTTTTCAGTACCGCGAAAAAGGGAAGGTCTGCGGGTAGCGAACCCTCGTTTGCTTCACGGGGCCATTGGTCAATGGACTTCCGCAAAAAAAAAGTTGGTGGTATGATTCAAACACGGCAATCTGGAAAGGAGATTTTGAAAAATGGTTGATTTAACAACAGAATACCTCGGGCTGAAACTGAAGAATCCGTTAATCGCCGGCAGCTCCGGATTGAGCGCCACGATAAAAGGCGTGCGTGAGTTCGAAGAAAACGGTGCGGGCGCCGTGGTCTTGAAATCGATTTTCGAAGAAGAAATCATGTTCGAGTACGAAGACATACTGCGGGAGGCCAGCCAGGAAGGCGTCAACATGGATCAGTTCGATTATTACGATTTCGAACTGAAGAGCGGAAAGATAAAAAAGTACACCAGCCTGATCGAGGAATGCAAAAAAAACGTCTCCATTCCGGTCATCGCCAGCATCAACTGTGTCTATTCTCACGAATGGACCTCCTTTGCCAAGCAGCTGGAAGAGGCCGGGGCGGATGCGCTGGAGTTGAACATGTTCTTCCTGCCGTCGGATTTCGAGCGCACCTCCGAGGAAAAAGAAAAGGCGTATTTTCGGATCATCGAGAAAGTTCAAAAAGAAGTGCGTATCCCGATTGCGTTGAAGATCAGCTACTATTTTTCTAATTTGGGGCCGATGATCCAAAACCTCTCCAATACCGGCGTGGCCGGGTTGGTCCTGTTCAACCGCTTTTACAGCCCCGATTTCGACATCGACAAACTCGAGGTGGTTTCCTCCAATGTTTTCAGCAGCCCTTCCGATTTGACGATCTCCCTGCGGTGGGTCGGTATCATGGCGGAACGCGTTAATTGCGATCTGGCGGCATCCACCGGCGTTCACGACGGCGTGGCGCTCATCAAGCAGATTCTGGCCGGGGCCAACGCCGTCCAGGTGGTTTCCGCTTTCTACCAACACGGCAAGGGTCACATCGCGACGATGCTCGCCACCCTTGAGGAGTGGATGAAAAAGAAGGGCTTCAACAGCCTGTCCGACTTCAGGGGCAAGCTGAGCCAGGCCAAGAGCAGCAATCCCGCGGTTTACGAAAGAGTGCAGTTCATGAAATATTTCGGCGGCGCCAACTGATCACCAAGAGCGTTCTCAGCCTATTCAACCTGACGTGCCCGGCCTGACGGATTTTAAGCGAGCATAAACGGTTGTGCGGAAACATGGAGATGGCCAATCAGGTCAAAGCGCAAGGGCCGGTACCGCTCGATGCAGCCGTAGCCGGACCGCTGTTTATGTTGTCGGCCGCGCTCCTGTTCACGCTGCTCAATGTTTTCATCAAACTCCTCGGGACGCAGTTCAGGGTCTGGGATATCGGCTTTTACCGTTTTTGCGGGGGCGTGCTGGTGCTTCTGGCCGTTTTCGGGCGTCGCCGAAATCTCTACCGAGGCCGCAACATCCGCCTTCTCGTCATAAGAGGTTGCACCGGATCCGCCGCATTCGTTTGTCTGGTGACGGCGATCCGGCTGTTACCCGTGTCCACCGCGCTGGTTATTTTTTATTCCTTCCCTGTTTTTTCGGCCCTTTTTTCTTTCCTTTTATATGGCGAGCGGATTGGGCGCTACGGGATTGCCTGCACTCTCGGGGTGTTGGTCGGTGTTGGGATTATTTTTGATTTTCAACTGTCGGGCGGGCTTCTCGGTCGAGCCCTGGCGCTCTTGGGCGGCGTGTTCGCCGGGCTCACCGTGACGCTGATCCGCACCCTTCGAGAAAAAAACGGCCCGGTCGTCATCTATCTCTATTTCTGTACCATGGGAGCGCTGGTGACGCTGCCGAAATTCGCCCTGCACCCGGTGTGGCCGGGAAACCCAACGGAATGGGTCATGATCCTCGGGATTATCCTTTCTTCGGCCACGGCCCAGCTCCTTATGAACCAGGGTTTTTTCTACTGCCGGGGCTGGGAAGGCGGGGTCTTCATGTCCAGCGAGGTCGTCTTTACCGCCATCGTCGGCATTGTCTTTTTGGGAGACCCCGCCACGTGGCGTTTTTGGGCCGGCGGCCTCATGATCCTGACCAGCGGGATCGCCATGAACTATTTGAGGACCAACAGGCGGCATGCCGGTGAAGGCGGTCCGTGATGAACGGGTGCCTTCCGGTAATTTGCCGATGGCCACCGCAGGAGGTCGTCGGTTGGAATGGATATTGCAGACCCCAACCGACGATACATTGCGGAGGAAACCATGGTCAGTAAACATGGACTGACGATTCGAGACTATCTGGCACGTCACACGCTTTCGAGAGACCTTTTGAAACAATGGAGTGCGGCTCTCAAGGGACCGCGGGACGATGCTGATCCGTTTGCCCGTCTTCTAAAATCCAGCCTGTCCCCTGATGACGGGAAGGTCAACCGGGCGGATGGCGGTCTGACCGCCGCGGATTATCTGGCCCGCCCGGTTCGAGCGCACCTTTCCGTCCAAAAGGGGCCGCAGGGCGATACCCGGCCATCGATTCGCTCTGCGGCGACACCTTTTTCCAATTGTTCGCCTGCGGTGACGGACGCTTTTTTTCCTTCAGCGGCTTGCCGCACGTCCCTAAATCGACACGATCGCTCGCCGGCTTCCGATCGGACGGGCAAGACTGACGGTGGGCATGCCGAGGCGGTCGAAAGGGAAACGATTGAAAATTGCATTCAGGAAGCCGCCCGAAAATACAACCTGGCTCCGCAGCTGATCAAGGCCGTCATCAAAGCCGAATCGGCTTTCAGAGTCGATGCCGTGTCGGCGGCCGGCGCCCAGGGCTTGATGCAATTGATGCCGGCCACCGCCCGAGACTTGGGGGTAACGGACCCTTTCGATATTCGCCAGAACATTGACGGCGGGACCCGCTATCTCCGTCAAATGTTCGATCTTTTCGGGGGCGAGGCCCGCCTGGCGTTGGCGGCCTACAACGCAGGCCCGGGCAACGTGCTGAAATACAGCGGTAATGTTCCCTTCACCGAAACCCGGCTCTACGTGGCCAGGGTGCTCGAATCGGCCGGAGGTTTTTTATAACGACTTTCGCACCAGTAAAAGCACCGCATTTTCTTTTTACCAGTTGACACCCGCACCAGTTTTTGGCAGATATACGCAACAAAAATAGTACAACGTATATCGCCATGCACTGCCCGCCTCATATTTTGAATCCACTGCGCGCGCTTCTGCTGCAAACCGCCGCCGAGGAAAAGGTTGACACATACCTTCAGGGTTTCTACCAACAAGCGGCGGAGCGCCGGGTCCGGCCGCTGCCGAACGATTTTAAAGAACTCAAACTGCAAAACGCCCTGTCCTGCTGGTCCGACTTTCTTCCCGACGTTCGGGAGCGGCTCGCCGGCCAGGTCATCCGCCAGTGGCAGACGTTTTATGCTCCCCTGGAAAGAGAGTCGACGGCCGATTCCTCCGGACCGGCAGGGCAACCGCCGATCCCGGAATCTCCCTGCGCTGCGACGGGAATCGACCGTCCGGTCGGCATGCCGGTTGCCCGCGGCAGTGACGCGGCTGTTCCATATCGACTCACTGCCGGCGGCAGCAAAGTGCCGCAAACCCGCAGCGGACTGCCCTATTTACGCAGCGACCTGCCCATGGTAAAAGGCAGGGTGCCTGGCGGTTATGACAAGGTGTCGGTCACCCGGCTTTACGGGGCCGTTTCCCGCGGCAAAAGGCCGGATATCGACGGCGGGCCGACCACCGAGCCGGGCAACGTGGCGGGCGTTTCAGCCGACAGGCCCGCTATCGCTGTCGAGCCGTCCATGGCCCGGGAAGAATTTTTTAAGGACCAGGACCGCAGCGACTGGTTCGACAAACTGCTCGATTGGGTCGCCGCGCTGATCGGCGTTTTTCTACCGTCCCTTTACCGCAAAGCAGGCCCTTGAAACCGGCCTCGAAGACATCTCATATTTGGTTTTGTTGATATCCTGATTGCATCCGGCATCAGAAAGGAACGCGTTCACCATGCAGATATCCCTCTTCCCCCGATCGTGGAAAACGGCGCTCACCCGCTTGATTTTACTGGGCGGCACCGGCTTTTTCCTCCTGGCCTGCGGCGGCAGTGGCGGCAGCAGCGGCACCGCCGCCACCGGCGAGGGGTTATTTACCGTGAGCGGAGAAATTACATTTGCCGCCAATACCGCCATCGACAGTGATGTCAATGACCCGGAGGCGCCGTATGCCGCCAACGACCTGTTCGATCCGGCAAACGGCTTGATCGATCTCGATCTGGTCCAGCGGGTTTCCAGTTTGGTCACCCTCGGCGGCTACGTGAACCTGCCGGGAGAAGGGGCGCCCGGGCGGTCGTTCGCTGATGGCGATATCAGCGACTTTTTCGTGGCCGACCTGACGGCCGGCCAGACGATCACCCTGAACGCCGCCGAGTCGGGCACCAACATCGACCTGTATCTCTTTATCGACCAGGATTTCGACCGGCCCGTGGCGTCGTCGACCAACGCAAACGGGGAGAAAGAGCTTATCCGGCTCGATTCGTCGGGGACTTATTTCATCGAGGTCCGCGCCGTCAGCGGCGCCTCCGCCTACACGCTGAATCTCACCGCCGCAGCGGACGGTCTTCAGGCCGACGCGTTTGCCATCGCCAACGATTTCGTCCCCGGGGAGGTGATCGTCGCATTTAATGACGGGGGTGTCAGGGGAAACAGCGCCGGACTGGTCTCGGCCGGGATGACGCCCATGGGGTTGACGCACAAGGCCGGTGAACCGGGCCGGGCGATGCTGTTCGGCCTCACCGGTGCGACTTCGAATATGCAGGCGCGGCCTCGCTTATCCCTGACGCCCGAGTCGGGTCCTCCGCTCGCTCTCGACCCCGAGCTGCGGCGTAAGCTGCAAACACTCACGGTCATCTCCGAGCTGCGGAATCGCGCCGATGTGGCCTATGCCGAGCCCAACTACATCCGCCGGATACAGCGAACCCCGTCGGATGCGCTTTTCCAGCGGCAATGGCACTATCCTCTCATCAACCTGCCCCAGGCCTGGGACACGACCACCGGGAATCCCGGCGTGATCGTGGCCGTCATCGACACGGGCGTCTTGTTCGAGCATCCCGATCTGAGCGGCCGGCTGACCGCAACGGGCTATGACTTCGTCAGCGACCCCGAGAGCGCTTTGGACGGCGACCTCACCATCGACCCCGACCCCAGTGACGCCGGGGCCCAGAACCCCGGGACCAGCATTTTCCACGGCAGCCACGTGGCCGGCACCATCGCCGCGCAGACGGACAACGGCACGGGTGTCGCCGGGGCCGGCTGGAGCACGCGCATCATGCCGGTCAGGGCC
>JBFYWB010000123.1:0-53665 GCA_041299015.1 Deltaproteobacteria bacterium | reverse complement strand
CATTTTCGCGGACCTCACCATAACCGAAAACCGCCGGGAGCGGGTCGACTTCTCCGATCCGATGTTCACCGGGATCGACGAAATCGTCGTGACCGGCCCCGCGGGTCCTTCGATTCGAACTGCCGAAGACCTCTCCGGACAAGAGGTCTTCGTCCGGAAGACCTCGAGCTACCACGAGCACCTCGAGGCCTTGAACCGACGGCTGGCCGCAACTGGCTGCGCGCCCGTGTCGATTCGCGCGGCGCCCGAAGCCCTCGAGGCCGAGGACATCCTCGAGATGCTCGACGCCGGTCTGATCGGCGCCACCGTCGTGGATCGCTACAAGGCCTTGATGTGGGGCAGAATCTTCACGGCGATCCGACCCTGCCCCGAGGCGACGGTCAACCAGGGCGGCGCGTACGCCTTTGTCATGCGCAAGGGCAGCCCCGGCCTGATGGACGAGGTCAACGCTTTCGTGAAGCACCACGCCAAGGGAACCGTCTTCGGGAACACCATTGTCAACCGGTACGTGAAGAACCCCGACTTCGTGAAGAACGCCGCGGGCGAGGACGAGCGACGGCGCTTCGGCCGGGTCGTGGACCTTTTCCGCAAGTACGGGGACCGCTACGCGCTGGACCCCCTGCTCATGATTGCCCAGGGCTTTCAGGAGTCCGGGCTCGACCACGATGCCCGAAGCCCCGTCGGGGCTATCGGCATTATGCAGATCATGCCCGCCACCGGCAAGGAGCTGAAGGTGGGCGACATCCAGACGCTTGAAAACAACGTGCACGGCGGGGTGAAGTACATCCGGTTCCTGATCGACCAGTACTTCAAGGACGAGCCCATGACGCCTCTGGACAAAGGACTTTTCGCCTTCGCCGCCTACAACGCCGGACCGCGGCGGTTGGCCGGCCTCAGGAAAGAGGCCGCAAAGCGGGGCCTGGACCCCAACCGGTGGTTCGGTCACGTAGAACTTGCGGCAGCCGAAAAAATCGGCGGCGAGACGGTCACCTATGTGGCCAACATCTACAAGTACTACATCGCCTACAAGCTGATCGAAACCCAGGATGCCGAGCGCCGGAAGGCTCGGCAGGAGGTCCAAAAGCGCGGGCCGCCTTGAACTGTCAAATTACATTTGATTTTTCCAATGTGGTTCGGCTATAGTTCACTCGCCCAATTTATTCCTGCTACGCCACAAAACCCGAAAAGGAGGATCGAAGAGATGAAACTGATGAGAGTTCTGGCGGTCATGCTCCTGCTTGCATATTCCGGTGTTATGCTTGGATGCGGCGGTGGAACCGATGTCAAACAGCAAACAACCACGACGACGCTGGGCAAGGAGTTGCAGGATTTGGACGATGCCTACAAAAAGGAGCTGATGAGCGAAAAGGAATACAAGGAAGCCAGGAAGAACCTGATGAAGAAATACGACAATTAGGCAGGTCCGCAGCCGCTGTAATCCAAGAGCGCGGGGTGCGCAGTGTGCCCCGCGCTTTTTTTATGCGTCCTGGCGGGCGCACAAAAGAAAGGCCGGGTTCTTGCGAGTCCGGCCTAACTTATTGATATTGTTTGGTCGGGAAGAGAGGATTTGAACCTCCGACCCCAGCGTCCCGAACGCTGTGCTCTACCAGGCTGAGCCACTTCCCGATCAAGGCTCATTTTTCTAAAACTTTTTTACGAGCTTGTCAATCCCAATGTCACGCGCCGAACGGATTATCGAGGACAATCGTCTCGTCGCGTCCCGGACCGACCGATACAATCTGGATCGGTGTTTCCGTCAGTTCTGCGATCCGCCTGAGATAGGATCTCGTCTGTGGCGGCAGTTCGTCGAAGCGGCGGACGGCGGATATTTCCTCGCTCCAGCCCGGCAGGGTTTCGTACACCGGTATGCACTCGGCCAGCACCTTGAGGCTGGCGGGAAATTCATCCAATCGGCTCCCGTTGTATTCGTAGCCGGTGCAGATCTTCACCTCGTCAAGCCCGCCCAGGACGTCGAGCTTGGTGATGGCCAAACCGGTCAGGCCGTTGAGGCGCACCGCGTTACGGACGATGGCCGTGTCGAGCCAGCCGCAGCGGCGTTTGCGTCCGGTTGTGGCGCCGAATTCAACCCCCTTCTCCTGGAGGCGGGCGCCGGTGGCGTCAAAGAGCTCGCAGGGGAAGGGGCCGGCGCCCACGCGGGTCGTGTAGGCCTTCACGATGCCGAGCACATCCGTGATTGCACCGGGACCGACGCCGGAGCCGCAGCAGGCGTTGCCGGCCACCGTGTTCGACGAGGTCACGAAAGGGTAGGTGCCGTGATCGATGTCCAGATGGGTTCCCTGCGCGCCTTCGAACAACACTTGGCGACCGTTCTTGAGCGCCTCGGCCAGCGTGATCGACACGTTGGCCACGTGGGGCGCCAGGCGGTCGGCGTAGCGGCGGTAGGCAGCGATGATCTCGTTTGCATCGAGCGTGGCGGCGGCAAGATAATTCTTCAAGTAGAAATTTTTCTCGTCGAGCAGGGTGCGCACCTTCTCGGCGAAGGTCCCGGGCTCCAGCAGATCGGCGAAACGCACCCCGCGGCGGGTGGCCTTGTCTTCGTAAGCCGGACCGATGCCCCGGCCGGTGGTGCCGATTTTCTGGTCGCCTTTCCGGTTTTCGCGGGCCAGGTCGACGGCCTGGTGGTAGGGCATGATCAAGTGCGCGCGTTCGCTGACCTTGATTCGGTCGGCGCCGACGTCGACGCCCTTGGCGGCGAGATAGTCCATTTCCTCGATCAGCACCGCCGGGTCGACCACCACGCCGTTGCCGATCAGGCAGGTCTTGCCCTGCAGGATGCCGGAGGGGACCAGGTGACTGATGAACTGCTCGCCGTCGACCACCATCGTGTGCCCCGCATTGTTGCCGCCCTGAAAACGGACCACGAGATCCGCACGCGCCGCCAAAAGATCGACGATCTTGCCCTTGCCCTCGTCACCCCACTGGGTTCCGATGATGACGACATTTGCCAAACTCTCTCTCCTTCCTCCCGCTGTCACCCTTTCGCCTTTTGCCTTGCAGCCTAAACCTTGAACCGTCTATTTATCTACCACAAATGGAAACATGTTCAGGCCGCCGATCGCCCAAGATGGTTTGTTTATATATGGCTACGACCACGTTTCGTTTGAAAAAACGCCTGCATCAACTCCCGGCAGGCTTCTGCGCAGACTCCGGAAACAATCTCGGTCCGGTGGTTGAAGCGGTCGTCTTCGGCAAAATTATACAGCGAACCGGCGGCACCCCATTTCGGGTCGAAGGCACCGAACACAAGCCTTGCCACCCGGGCATGCACAATCGCGCCCATGCACATGGGGCAGGGTTCAATGGTGACAAAAAGCGTGGTTCCCGGCAAGCGGTAGTTATTTGCAGCCCTGAAGGCCGCGCGCAGGGCCAGAATTTCTGCATGCGCGGTGCCATCGGCCCGGGCCAGGACTTGATTGTGTGCGGCGCCCATCACCCGACCACCCGAATCAACGACCACTGCACCTATCGGAACTTCGTTCTTTTGTCCAGCCTTTTTCGCCTCGGCAAGCGCTAACCCCATGAATTTTGCGTTATCATTCGCCATCTTACGCACGTCGGGTTTTTCAGGTTAATTTTCAGGTTAAATTGATGGGGATTCGTCGAACGTCTTGAGATTACAGCCTTATGACCGAAAGCGGTTAAAGACCCTGTACAGTTTTACCCCTTTAAACCGTGCACCCTGAACCTTATGCCCTCCAGGACCTTGTTCCTCTTAAGCCCTTCGCCGTCCGCCTTTCGCCTTTCTGACCATTTCTCACAGAAACCATTGACATACAAATCATATTGTCCTAAAGAACGAAATCGTTTTTTTCGAGGGGTATTCGCGCCCGTAGCTCAGCCCGGATAGAGCGCCGGACAACGAATCCGTAGGTCGCAAGTTCGAATCTTGCCGGGCGCACCAGAATTAAACATAAGTATTAAAAGTAAAAGCCTCCATAAACAAATTTTATGGGGGCTTTAATTTATGAAAGGCGGGTCAAGGGCGCACCGGTCCTCGAATCTGATTCGCGGGCCGGCTGGGTTTCATTCATTTGGCTGCGATTGGATCGGGAGGGCGCAGTGAGCGATAAAAACGGTGTGACCTGGGACCTTAGCGGTTATTTCCCCGAGTTCGACGGGCCGCAGATGCGGGCGTTCAAAGCCGAGATCGACCGGGACATCGCGGGGCTCAAAACATCCTCTTCGGCAACGACGGCCTTCAGCGGCGAGACCCTCGAGCGCTGGGAGACCCTGCTCCTGGAGGCCGAAGACCTCTACTGCCGCTTGGGGCACCTGTCTTCCTATCTGGGCTGCCTGGAGGCGGCCGACGCGTTCAACGAAGCCGTCTCGCTGGCGCGGGCGGCCCTGGTTCGGCAATACGCCGCATTCGAGAAGTTCGAAATCGATGTCTTGGGCGTGTTCAAGCGCGCGCCCAAGGCCCTCTTCGCTGTCTTTTGCCGGCGGCCGAAACTGACGGAGGCCGCTCATTACCTGGGGCGTTTGCGTGAGCGGGCCCGTCATACCATGTCGCGCAGAGAGGAGGCGCTGGCCTCGGATTTAAACGTCGACGGGCTCTCGGCCTGGGGCCGTCTGTACGACAAGGTGAGCGGCAAGCTGGAGTTCGACGTCATCGCCGCAGACGGCCAAAAGGTACGACGGCCGATCGCGCAGTGGCGCTCGTTGATGTCGGACCCGGATCGCGCCGTCGGCCGCGCGGCCTTCGATGGCGGCAATCGAGCCTGGCAGCGGATCGAAGACGTGTGCGCGGCGGCCCTAAACGCCATTGCCGGGGCCCGCCTGTCCCTCAATGCGCGCCGCGGCGTCGCGCATTTCCTGGACCGGGCCCTGTTTCAGGCCGGCATGCGGCGCGAGACGCTTGAGGCGATGTACGTGGCGATCTTCCAGAATCTCGATACGGCGCGCGAGATCCTGCGCGCCAAAGCCGGTTTTTTCGGCCGCAAGGGGATCTGGTTCTTCGAGCGCGAGGCCCCGCTGCCCTTGCCCGAGTCGGCGGCGCTCGGCTGGCGGTCGGCCACCGCGAAGCTCGCAACGGCCTTCACTGCGGCCTACCCGGGGCTGGCCGACTATTTTCAGCGCATGCTGAAAAACCGTTGGATCGAGTCCGAGGCGCGGCCGGGCAAGCGGCCGGGCGCTTTCTGCACCGGTTCGGCCCTGATCGAGGAGCAGCGGGTGTTCATGACCTTCAACGGGACCCTCGGCAACGTGACGACCCTGGCCCATGAGGTCGGCCACGCCTGGCACGGGCACCTGCTGCGGGGGATGCGCCCCTTTGCGCGCCGTTATCCCATGACGCTGGCCGAAACCGCATCGATCTTCGCCGAACACATTCTCATCGACGGCCTCGGCCGCGACCCCTCGATCGACGCAGCGCAGAAACTCCGCCTGCTGGATGCCGAACTGACCGATGCGGCCGTGTTCCTGCTCGACATCACCACGCGCTATGCTTTCGAGAAGGCCTTCTACGAGGAACGCCAGGCCGGCGAGGTGGCGGTGTCCCGCCTGAAGACCCTGATGACCGACACCCAGCACGCCATTTACGGCGACGCCCTGCTGCCCGACGGCAGCGATCCGTATTTTTGGGCCTCGAAACTCCATTTCTACATCACCGACACCACTTTCTACAACTTTCCCTACACCTTCGGATATCTGCTGGCCAGGTGGTTGATCGAACGCTACCGCCAAGAGGGCCGGGCCTTTCTGCCGAGGTACGAAGCCTTTTTGCGGATGTCGGGCCTCGAAACGGTCGAAAATGTGGGCAGACGGGCCCTGGGCGTCGATTTTACGGATCCGGCTTTCTGGCAGGCGGCCGTCCTGAGCCTCAAGAAACCGCTCGAAGAATACCGGCAGCGGGTTATCGGACACGTCAGCTGATATCAGTCGATAGAGTCGGCGGCCATGCGATGCAGATCAACGCCCCGAGCCGGCTGCGCCGATGCGCTCTCAGGGCCGCGGACCGGCCAGGCGGGCGGCCAGCCGAATGGCCTCGATCAGCGACTGCGGGTTGGCGCGATTTTCGCCGGCCTTGTCGAAAGCCGTTCCGTGATGCACCGACGTGCGAATGACCGGCAGGCCCAAGGTGATGTTCACCCCGGACATGCTGCCAAAGGCCCCGGCTCTGACGGTGTATTTGAACCCGACAAGCCTGGCCGGGATATGGCCCTGGTCATGGTACATGACCACGACCAGATCGTACAGGCCGCCCAGCATCTTCGCAAAAACGGTATCGGCCGGAAGCGGGCCGTCGGTATCGATGCCGGCGGCCCGGGCCGCCGCCACCGCGGGTGCGATTTCCTGGTCATCCTCGTTGCCGCAGAAACCGCCCGCGCCGCAATGGGGGTTCAATCCCGCCACCGCGATGCGCGGAGAGGGGATTTCCAGGCGCAAAAGGCAGCCTTGCGCGAGTTCGATGACCCGGCGCACACGCGCCATCTTGACCCGGTCGCAGGCCTCGCGCAGCGACACGCGCGCGGAGACCTGCGCCACCCGGAAGCCGCCGTCGGCCAGCATCGTGCTGACCTCGTCGGTTGCGGTGAGGGTGCTGTAGATCTCCGTGTGACCGGCATAAGCATGACCGGCGGCGGTGACCGCCGCTTTGCTGATGGGGCTCGTGACGGTTGCATCGATCTGGTCGACCAGTGCCATTTCGATCACCTTGGCCACGTATTCGAATGCGGCCTGACCCTGCCGGGCGCTGACCTCTTTGTGGCGCAGATGCGCAAGGGGCATGTTCTTCAAATCCAACACATCGATTATCCCGCACTCGTAGCGGCCGTCGGCCGGCCGGCCGCAGCGCTGAACCGTCAGCGGCAGTCGACAAAACCGCAGCGCATCGATCAAGATCTCGGCGTCACCGACCACCAGCGGACGACAGGCGGCGTAGATGTCCGGTTCGGCCAATGCCTTGACGCAGATTTCCGGGCCGATTCCGCCGGGGTCGCCCATGGTGATGCCGATAAGGGGTTTGCTGGGGGGGCGGGTCATAGTCAGAATTCCTGTTGGGAGAGCCGGTCGGCCGGTAATCCGGCCGGCCGATCCGTGTTTTTGAACGTCAACGCCGGCCGTCAGACGTGAAAAGGCCTTGCCGGTTCAGGCCTGCCGGCAGGTTTCGCGCGCCCAATTATCGTATACCAATGATGGGGCGGGTGCAAGCTGCGCAGCGAGCGCTTCGGCGGTCGAAGCCGCGGCAATCGCATTCGATCGGCCGGATCGGCGTCTTGCTGCGGCCGGAAGCAAGATCGCACGGCCCGCCCCGCCGGGAAGAGCTCGCCTCACCGCGGCGCCGTGCCTTGGCTTGGGAAACAAAAGCGGAGCGACCGGGGCTCGCGGGCGAATCTTTACGGGGTGAAGTAGTCGGGAACCATCATCACCAGCGCCGGCACGTAGGTGATCAGCACGAGTATGGCGATCATGATTGCCAAAAAAGGCGCGATATACCGGATGATCTCCGTCAGCTGGATCCGGGCGATGTTACACGCGATGAAAAGACAGATCCCCAGCGGAGGGGTCAGCATGCCGATCGCCAAGGCCGTGACCATGACCACCCCGAAATGAACCGGATCGATGCCCAGTTGCTGCACCACCGGCAGAAACACCGGCGTGAGGATGATCAGCGACGCCGAGGTTTCCATGAAAGTACCCACGATCAGCAGACAAATCAGGATGAGGCCGTAGAGCACGTGCCGGGAGGAACTCAGGCTCACCAGGTAGGCGCCCACATTCTGGGGCACCCGCTCGGCCGTCAGGATCCAGCCGAATATGTTGGCGGTGGCGATCAGCAGCATCACCGTGGAGGTCGAGATCGCGGCGCGTGCTAAAATCCGGGGCAGGTGCCTTAGCAGCAGCTCGCGGTAGACGAGAAACCCGATCGCCAGCCCGTAAAGCGCCGCCACCACCGCCGCCTCGGTCGGTGTGAAGATGCCGCCCAGGATGCCGCCCAGGATGATGATCGGCATGAGCAGCGCCCAGAGCGCCCCTGAAAAGGTCCGCCGGATTTCACGGAACCCAGCGAAGGCATCCTTCGCGTAACCGGCCTTTTTGGCCAGGAAATAACTGGCGGCCATCAAACCGGCGCCGATAAGAAGACCGGGGATGAATCCGCCCATGAACATTTTGCCGATCGAAACGCCGCCGACCACGCCGAAAATGATCATGGGGATCGAGGGCGGGATGATGACGCCGATCGATCCGCCGGCCGCCTGGACCGCCGCGGCAAAGCCTTTCGCGTAGCCCCTGCGGATCATGGCCGGAATGGAAATCGCTCCCACCGCGGCGGTATCGGCCGCGGCCGCGCCGGATATGCCGGCAAAAAACATGGCCGCCGCCACCGCCACCATGGCCAGGCCGCCGCAGACGAACCCCACAATGGCGTGAGCGAAGTCGAACAGCCGGCGGGAGATGCCACCGGACTCCATCAGCTCGCCGGCCAACATGAAGAAAGGGATCGCCATCAGGGGAAAGGAATCGGTGCCGGTAAAAAGTCGCTGGGCGGCCAGGCTCAGCGGCAGGCTGGAACCATACTGCAGGGTCGCCACGGAGGCCACCCCGAGGGAAAAGGCGATCGGCATTCCAAGTGCGAAACAGACCAGCAGCGCAGCGAACAGGATGGCCGTCACAACCTTACCTCCGGCGTCAGGGGCTTGTTCCGAAAAGACGCCACGGTAATCCGCACCGAGTTGATGAACATGAAAAAAGAGCCGACCGGAACCGCCATGTAGGGATAGATCATGGGGATGTTCATGGAAGGCGAGGTCTGTAATTTGATCACCTCCAGGATCTTGAAGCCCCAGTAGATGATGACCAGCAGAAAAACCTGGATGATCACGTTGACGGTCACCACCAGCCACCGGTAGGCGTTCGGCGGCAGGAGCTTATGCAGCAGGTCGATGCCCAGATGAACCTGATACCGGACCCCGGCCGCCGCACCGATGAAGGCGATCCAGACGAACAGGTAGCGGCCGGCCTCTTCGGACCAGGAGAGCGGGGCGTTCATCACGAAGCGGTACCAGACCTGCGCGGCGATGATGACGACCATGGCCGCCATCAGCAGTGCCAGGATCCAGTTGATCATGCGGTCCAGGTAGTCGAACATCGGTGCGTCCGTTGGCGGGATGGCCGCTTAACCGGTCCGCTTGTCTAATCGATGACCGCGCTGCCGGGCCGACAGGTACCGGGTTTCGGCGCTTACTGGGCGGCTTTCAGGACGGCGTCGACCAGCCGCCGGCCTTCGTCCGGATCACCACCGCCGATGGCTTTGATGATCGACGGGTTTTCGTAAACCGGCGCCACCGCTTTCACGAAAGCGGCCTTGTCGGGGTGGCTGACCTGCATGCCCTCATTTTTCAGCTCGGCTTCCAGACTCCGGTCGGCTTCCATCGACATCCTGCGCTCGTGGTCACGGGCTTGGGTGGCGGCACCCGCAAGAATATCCCGCTGCTCGGGTGTCAGCCGTTGCCACGCGATCTCGCTGACCAGCAGCAGGGCCGGCGAGTAAAAATGGCCGGTCATGGCCAGGTATTTCTGCACTTCGAAGAGACGCGAAGAGTGGATTACTGCCAGAGGGTTTTCCTGAGCGTCGACCGCCTTTTGCTCCAGGGCCGTGTAGAGTTCGCCGAAAGCCATCGGCAGCGGGCTGGCGCCCAGGTCCTTCATGGTCTGGATGAAGACGTCGTCTTCCATGACGCGGATTTTCAGGCCGTGCATGTCTGCGGGGGTCTCGATCGGTTGTTTGGAGTTGGTGATGTTGCGGAAGCCGTTTTCGTACCAGCCCAGGGAACGGATGCCGATGGCGGTGAACAGAGCGGCGATGTCGGTTCCGATCGGTCCGTCCAGCACCCTGTAACTGGATTCGCGGTCCTGGAACAGAAAGGGCAGATTGAAAAGCTTTACCTGGGGGATGAAATTCCCCAGCGGGCCGGTGGAGGTCAAGGTCATCTCCAACGAACCGAGCTGCAGGCCTTCGATCATGTCCCGCTCCGAACCGAGCTGGGAGGCGGGGAACAACTGAATCTCGATGTCACCCTTGCTCCGGTCGGCCACAAGCTTGGCGAAATACTCGACCGCCTGGTTGTAGATGTGGCTGGGCTGAGTCGCGGTGCCGCATTTGAGGATCGTCTGGGCGGAGGCCGGCGGTGACGCCACCAGAAACGTGAACAGCCCCAAAAGGGCCACCGCGATCTTTTTTCCTGCAAGAATCCGCATCGAGAGCCTCCTTGAAAGGGGTGTTGGTTTCCGCCCGCCCGTCGACCCTGACCCTGTGCGCGCAAGGGGGACGGCGGGGCGCGCTGCGCCTTCCGATAAAGCCATGGCGCCGGTTGCGAAACCGTGCGGCGCGGTGAATCGCCCCGCCGTGACAGATGCATCGGTCCGGGGTCTGCAAAAGCGCGCCGGCAGAGTCATAAAGCGACAACGCCAGGGCTCTCTCCGGCAGTCAGGGGATCACGAACGGATGAAAAAGACCATAACTGAACGGTCAAAGTCAAGTCGAAAAAATGAAAGGGCAGCCACCATGGCTGCCCCTCAGGAGGAATACAGAGAAATTGAGGAGTTGTATGAATTTCTCTGAAGCGACACTTTGCAAAAAGCATGCACTATTTTTCAAAAAAAATCATTATTAATCTCAGCATGTTGATGACCGCCGGGGGGTCACGTTGACGTAACCTATGTGAAGGATTACTCAACCTCTATGGCATCTATGTCATATCTTGTGGATGCCCAGGAGCTTGACGCCGAAGCCGGAATAGGATCGGTGCACGATCCGTCCCTTCAGCATGACCCCGTTATCGAATTTCGTGCCGGGCACGACCAGTCGTATGACCCGGCCCACCGTTAACCTGTTTCTGGTCTCGATGAAGATGCCGCTGCGGCTGACATCGCGGATCAACCCCTTGAAGAGGCAGTCCCGGGCCGTGAAATACACCGAGGCCGCCATCCGTTTTCGCCCGAATCTTCTCAAGTCCGGGCTCACGCCGCCGAGCAGGTCTAAATATTCAGGGATATCGCAGTAATAGCGTTCGGTGAACTCAGGGTCGATGCCGATCGGATCGAGGTGTTGGACGCCATAGGCGTGGCGGTAGCGGGAATGGTGCAGGTCTTTGCGCCATTTGATCGTCACGCGGTGGCATTCGTACAGGGACACCTCGAGCTGATAGGGCGAATCCGGGATGCCCAGAAAAACGATATCGCCGGGGCCGAGAACGGTATTGGACTCGAAATAGAAACCGCCGATGCTGTAATTGTGCATCTGGCCGATGATGACCAGGCCCGTCTCCAGGTTTTCCCGGATAATCGGGCTGCGATGACGGTAACGGTCGTCGCGGCGTTTTTCAGCGTGTTCGTTCGGTTTTATCATTCCAGGTGCCTTCTGTCAGGGTTGACGATTTTTCAAGAAGACACTGGGCAAGGAGTGTGCCATGAAAAAAAAGGACGAAATAAACATTGAAAATACAATAGGTTAAATTTGATATCGGTATTTTCTGCAGAGGGCGTGCGGTCCTATCCGGTGAGCGAAATAGCGCAGCGTTTTGAGGGAATTGACCCGATCGAACACCGCCTGATCGCCAGCGGCATCTGAGCCCTGGTTTTTGAACGCCAGAGCTTGAGTACCGCTCCGGCCCGACGACGCCGACGGTGGCCTCGATTTTGACGACGGCTTGCTTTTACGGGTGAATTGGCTTATTGAAACCAGAAACGAAAGCGAGCGCCTTGCTCCTTCCGGTACAGACCGACGGTCGACTTTCAATCGGAGAAAAGGGCCTTGAGCGAGAACGAATCCAATGAAGATTCAGCGGAGCGACGGACGTTGGGGAGAAAGGCGTCAAAGCCTGTGTGCCATGCGGTGGTGAGGATCAGCGGCATTCCCGTCCAGCAGTTCAAATTGAAGGATATTTCTCAAAACGGGACCTGCTTTCTGGTGGCCGAAAATTCCGCCATCCTGCGCAACCTCGCCGTGGGGCAGGAAATCGAAATCCAGTTCCGCTTTCCTGACACCAATCACTCCGCCGTTTTTCACCGATCCGAAATCATGCACATCACCAGAGCTCCGCAGGGGTCCTATGAAGGCCACTGCCTGGTCGGCGTGCGCATCCTGAGCCAGCTCAAGATCACCTGAGGGCTCGTGAAAGAAACACGGTTGCCACCTCGGTGCGAGGCGACCGGCATCGCCGGAAAACGCATAAATATCGACCTTGCGCGGATTTTCACACCGTGACTGGTCCGGGTATATCGGCGTCCGCACCGTGACGGTGTCTTTGAGCGGACCCCGACCCGGAGCCGGCCGTGCCGCTATACAGTGACCTTGACCATCAGGTAAATTTCCCACACCACGACGCCCGCCAGGGCGATGATGATCCAGGGGAAAACCGAGCGGATGGGAAAACGGCCGTCTTTCAGCGCGGCGTTGCTGTAGATCACCAGGATGAAGACCGACAGGCTGGTCAGCGCGTATTTGACCGCCAGAAAGGTCTTGGGGCCGATCTTGAGATAAAAGTCCATCAGCGGGTTGATTTCGACCGCCCCCATGCCGATCAGATTGACCGTAAAGATGGCATCCGTGACGCTCAACACCAGGATAACGACGATCAGGCGGAGGAGTTTCGGGCTGTAGCGGTCGAAATAGACGATCCGGTTCAGGTCACTGCTGCGTCGGGCGTTGGTGCGTTGGCCCGTGATCAACTGTTTGGCAAACTGGAAGCGGCGGCTGCCGCGCCGGTCTTTGCCGGAACGGCGGTCGAGGTTGAAACGGTATGTCGGATGTGTTTTCACTGCATCGACCACTTGTCTGGGTAACGGTTACGGGCCATGACCGCAGGCCCTTGTCATAAACGACAATCACGTCACGCCGCGCGAACCGGCGGGCGGTCGCCAATCGTCGCTACCGTCTCCGGTGGCGGGCCGGCCGTGATAGAGCTCCATTTAAGCAAAAAACATGCCCTTGTTCAATCCCATCCTCGCCTTGCGCTGCCGCCGGAGGCGGCAAGTCATCCCAACCGGCCCGTTGATCCGTCGTCGGCAGGCGCCTTTGCAATTGCCGATCCGCTCGAAAAAGTGGTATACTGACGTTTCACATGCAGAGATGCCTGCGGTGCAGACGGCCGGCCGGCCGGATCGCGTCGTTCAACCGTATCGTGTCGTCCAAATTGAATGCGCCTCAAATCCCGAATCGATCTGTGAGACATCCGTATGCGAACCTCGGAAGTTGTTTTCAGAGTGGTCGAGAACGACCGGTGCCCCTGCTATGCCAAGGGCGACGAGTTCAAACTGTCGGGCAATGCCCTGCTGCTGGAATTGAAGCAGGAAAAGACCTTCATTTCCACCGCCATCGTCACGCCGCCGTATGAAAAAGAAACCTGCCGCGCGCTCATCGGCGATCTCACCCGCATCCTGATCGAGTTCGAGAGCGTCGACCGTATTCCGGAAAACCTGCTGGTGTGCAGCGGTTGCGCGGGGACCATACAGTTGGAGCCCTGTCCGTGCCGTCGCGCCAGCGGCGCGAAAGACCGCAGCCGCAATATCGACGCCGTGGCCGGAATTCTGAGCAACTTCTCGATATTTCAAGCCCTCGATCATCAGAACCTCCGCGATATCGTGGCGTTGCTGAAGCTCAGGAGATTTGCCCGCAACCAGGTGGTCCTCAGGAAAGGCGACCCGGCCCAGAACCTTTACATCATTTTGTCGGGCGCGGTGGATGTGCTCGACGAAGACGGCGTCCGGCTTTCCGCACTTCGTAAAGGCGATGTGTTCGGCGAGATGAGCCTGATCAGCGGCGAGCCGGTAGGGGCCACGATAAAGGTCGTCGAACCGGCCAAGATCATTTCCATCAAGGGGCAGGACTTCAAGGAGATTCTCAACAAATTCCCGTCGATTCAAATGTACCTGGCCAAACTGCTGGCACAGCGGCTGGCGAAATCGAACCTGGCCGTGGCGGAGGAGATCGCATCGGGCATGCTGGGACGGTTGTCCGAGATGCCGCCGGCGGAAATTTTTCAGACCTTGAACCTGAACCAGAAAACAGGCCGGTTGTCGTTGATCCTGCCGGGCGGCACGGCCAGGGTGGCTTTCCGTCAGGGGGAACTGGTCGGGGCGACCTATAAAAAAAAGAGCGGCAAGGCGGCCTTTTTCGACCTTATGCTGGAAAACGAAGGCCGCTTCAAGTTTCATCCCGAGCTGTCGGAAAAAGAAAAAAACGCCCCCGTCATCGGCACGTTCATGGAAATGCTGCTCGAGGGTTTGCGGCGCATGGACGAGTGCCGCTGCGGTCGGCAATATCCCGATCAGGCTTTGGCGCGCTAGACGGCCGGCTCGGGGCCGGCTGGGGCAGCGACGGGCGAGACGATCGAGGGAGGCCGAGCGACTGGATGATCATCTACGATCCGCAGCACAGGGTGGGTTTTTACGAGTTCGGCATTCAAATCCCGATCAAGGACAGCCGTGCGGCGCGTACGTTTGAAAACCTCGCGGCGCACCCGGTGCTTGGGCCGCGGATCACGGAGTGGTTCGTCGCCAAAGACCATCGGCGGTTGGATCGCACCGACCTTGAGAGGGTTCATGATCCGGCCTACCTCGAGCGGTTGTTTTCCGACGCCCTGGAAGCCGAGATCATTAAAACTTACGAGCTGATCGACCGGCAGGGGCGCTATCACCGCTACGATCCGCTCGGCGCCACCCAGCCGTTGACCGGCTTGTTCGAGCGCATCCTGGAAAGGGTCTCCGGCACCTGGCAGTGCTGCAAGGTGGCTTTAGAGAAGGGGTTCTGTTTCTATTTCGGCGGCGGCATGCATCACGCCCAGAGGTCGTTCGGCAACGGCTTCTGCCTGCTCAACGACATCGTGATCGCCATTCGCAAACTGCAGGCCGAAAAGCGCATCAAAACCGCCTGGGTGATCGACCTCGATGCCCACAAGGGCGACGGCACCGCGGCCCTGACGGCCGACGATCCGTCGATCGTCACTCTCAGCATCCACATGGGGCGGGGCTGGCCCCTCGACGGCCCGGAACGCGACGCGGCCGGCCGGCTCAATCCATCCTTTATCCCCAGCGATATCGACATTCCGGTCTTTGCCGGCGAGGATCACCTGTATCTCCTCAAGCTCGAGGAGGGTCTGCGGGAATTGGCCGCCCGTCCGCGGCCCGATATGGCGCTGGTCGTTTCCGGGGCTGATCCCTACGAAAAGGACGAGCTGCCCTCGACCGCCGATCTGCGGTTGTCGCTCGAACAGCTCTTCGCGCGCGACTGGAGAGTCTACCAGTTCCTCAAACAGCGCAGGCTCCCACGGGCCTACCTGATGGCCGGCGGCTACGGTGAGCACAGCTGGGAGGTCTACACCCGCTTTCTGCAGCGGGCGCTCATGGATCACCTCGCCGTCACGTGAGCATACCGCGATCGGCCGACCTCAGGGGCTGCTGTCGAGAATAAGGGTCACCGGCCCGTCATTGACCAGGTAAACCGCCATCATCGCCCTGAATTGTCCGGTCGCCACGACGATACCCGTTTGCCGCACCCGGTCCACGAAACGGTCGTAAAGCCGTTCGGCCAAGGCGGGCGGCGCGGCATCGACGAACGAAGGCCGGTGGCCCTTGCGGCAGTCTCCGTAAAGCGTGAACTGGGACACCACCAGCATTTCCCCGCCGGTATCCAGCAGGGACCGGTTCATTTTACCCCCCGCGTCTGCAAAGATCCTCAGGTGAGAGAGCTTGTGGGCCAGGAACTCGGCGTCGGCGTCGGAATCCAGCCGGTGCACGCCGAGCAAAACCAGCATCCCGTGGCCGATGCGGCCGACGTCCCGTCCGTCGACGCAAACCGTGCCTTCCTTGACCCTCTGAATCACGGCGCGCATAGGATGAGGCTCCCGGTGTGTCGCTGGCCCTAACGGGATTTGCGCCCCAGGGCCTCAGTAAACGGATTATGAAACGGGCGGTTTGGTTGTTTGTCGGGTGCCGGTTTGTGTTTCTTGGGGTCGCTCCGGCGGGGGGGGTGGCCCTGCGTGGAGACGGTTGCCCGCACCGGGGTCGTTTTCAGGGAGAGCGCGATGCGGTTGCGTTCCGGATCGACCGCAAGGACCGTCACGTTCACCCGCTGCTGCACGGAAACGACACGGGTCGGATCCCTGACAAAAGCGTCGGCCATTTCGCTGATGTGAACCAGGCCGTCCTGATGGACGCCGATGTCGACGAAAGCGCCGAATGCGGTGACGTTGGTGACCACGCCCGGCAGGCGCATGCCCGGCCGCAGGTCCCCGATTTGGGTGACGTGTCCGGCGAACGCGACGGTTTCGAAGTCCTTGCGGGGGTCGCGGCCCGGTTTGTCCAGTTCGGCCAGGATGTCGCGCAAGGTGGGTAGACCGATCGTGTCGCCGACATATCGGGTGAGGTCGATTTTTTTGCGGCGCGCCGCATCCTGCATCAGCTCGGCGACGCTGCAGCCCTGGTCCCGGGCCATGGCATCGACCACGGCATAGCTCTCCGGGTGCACGGCACTGGCATCCAGGGGATCGGCGCCAGCTTGAATCCGCAGGAATCCGGCCGACTGTTCGAAGGCTTTCGGGCCCAGCCGCGGAACCTCTTGCAACTCCGCTCGTGCGGCGAAAGGCCCTTTGGCGTTGCGAAAGGCCACGATGTTGGCGGCCAGCTGCGGGCCGAGTCCGGACACGTAGGTGAGCAGTTCGACGCTGGCCCGGTTGACGTCCACCCCGACGGCGTTAACACAGCTGATCACGACATCGTCGAGGGTTTTCTTGAGCGCTGACTGGTCGACGTCGTGCTGGTACTGGCCCACGCCGATCGATTTCGGGTCGATCTTGACCAGTTCGGAAAGCGGGTCCATCAGGCGCCGGGCGATCGACACCGATCCGCGCACGGTGAGGTCCAGATCCGGGAACTCGCGCCGCGCGGTTTCCGATGCGGAATAAATCGATGCGCCGCTTTCGTTGACCAACAGGATCGGAATGGTCTGCAGGGCTTCGATTTTGCGTACGAAAGCCTCGGTCTCGCGACCGGCCGTCCCATTGCCGACCGCCACGGCTTCGATCGCGTACCGGTCGCAGAGTTCTGCTATTTTCTCGGCGGCTTGACGATCCTGTCGGTCATTCAGGTGCGGGTAAACCGTCGCGTGGTGCAGCAGTTTGCCCTGGCGGTCCAGACAGACGACTTTGCAGCCGGTGCGAAAGCCCGGGTCGATGCCCATCACGCGCCGGGCGCCGAGCGGCGGGCTGAGCAGCAACTGCCGCAGGTTGCTGGCGAAGATGCGGATGGCCTGTTCGTCGGCGCGCTGTTTGGTGACCAGCCGCAGTTCGGTTTCCATGGCGCGCGCCAGCAGCCGCCGGAAACTGTCGGTCACGGCTAATCGCACCTGGGCGGCATCCGGGCCGTCTCCGCTCACGAAAAGTTCCTCGAGCAGGGCCAGGGCGTCGGCTTCCGGCGGCGCCATGGTCAGATTGAGCATGTCCTCCTTCTCGCCGCGCCGCACGGCCAGGATCCGGTGGGAAGGCGCGGTGGCCGCCGGTTCCTGCCAGTCGAAATAATCGCGGTACTTGGCGCCCGCGGTCTCTTTGTCCGTGGCCACCTTGCTGCACAGGATTCCCTTGTGCAGATAGAGCGCGCGCAGGCGTTCGCGGGCCCGGGGGTCTTCGTTGATGGTTTCGGCGATGATGTGGCGAGCGCCCTCCAGGGCGTCCTCGACCGATGCGACCCCCTTGTGCGGGTCAACGTAGGCGGCGGCCAGCTGCAACGGGTCCCGGCCTTCCTGCGCCTGGATATCCCGGGCCAGCGGCGCCAGGCCTTTTTCGCGGGCCACGGTGGCCTTGGTGCGTCGCTTGGGCCGAAAGGGCAGGTAGAGATCTTCGAGGACCGCCAGCGTCGGTGCGGCCGCGACCTGTTCCTTCAGCGCGTCGGTGAGATGACCGTTGGTGGCGAGAGACTTCACCACCGCGGCCTTGCGGGCCTCGAGTTCCTCAAGCCGGTGCAGCCGGTCCCGGATGGCGGTGATGGCCACCTCGTCGAGGCTGCCGGTGGCTTCCTTGCGGTACCGGGCGATGAACGGCACGGTAGCGCCCTGGCCGAGAAGGTCGGCAGCGGCTGCGACCCGCTCTGCGGCGAGGTCGAGTTCGGCGGAAATAATCGCGATAGGCTCCAAGAAAGCGGTTCCTTTCTGTCGTATGAGACTTTTCCCAGCGGGTGCGCCGGGGCCGGATAGCGGCGGCAAAGCAGGTAAAACGACTGGGCGTATATGCGAGCGCAGCGCTAAAGTCAAGGGCCGCAAAAAGCCATAGTTCTTGAAGAAATCGGTGTTTTCGGTTATAATTTTAAAGTCTTAACCCGAGTTGATCTCGACCGGCGGCAGACGTCGCCCGCCATGAGGATCAGATAATGAATTTAAACAGATGGCTGGGTGAAGCGTCCCTGAAAGACAAGAATCTGTCCTACAAGCTCAACATCGTGTTCGGCCTTTTTTTTCTCTTTCCGGTGCTCGGTTTTCTTCTCTTCGGTTACAAATACAACATTCTCGCCGACCGGCATGTGCCGCTTTTCTTCATAGGCGTACTGGTTTTTTATCTGGTCGGCTTCGTCATCCTCAGGAGCCTCTTCGACAAGATCGCCAGCATCTCAAGGGAAGTGACCAAAGAATTTTTCGTCGACATGGCCGGGGAGAAAATAAAGACCGGTGCGGACGAGCTGCAGAACATCGTCGAATCGTTTGCGGCGCTCCAGAAACAGTTCGGCAACACCTTTCACCAGCTTGAAAAAAAGGCCTCGGACATATCGATCCTCAAAGAACTCTCGGAACTGTGCTACGTCACCTTCGATCCCGAAGAAATTCTCTACGTCACCTTAGAGCGTGCCCTGATGCTGACCCATTCGGACCTGGGCTCGGTGTTGACCGTCGAGAAGAAAGCGCGCAAAGAATTTGTGGTCAAGGCCAGCGTCGGCTTGGGCGAATACGTCAAGCTGGGCGACCACATCGACTTTGACACCAGCATCGCCAAGTACGCCGTCATCAACAAGTCGCCCCTGGTGGTCAAGGACATCGAAAAAGATCGGCGCTTCGGCCGGGCCAGTCTGCCGCACTACGGTACCAAGTCCTTCGTGTGCATGCCGATCAAGACCAGCAAGGCGATCATCGGCGTTCTGACGCTTTCGTGCAAGGACGATGCGCGGGTCTACGGTCAGGAGGATATCGAGGCGCTCACGCCGCTGCTCAGCAACGCCGCTTTCACCTTCGAAAACCTGCGGCTGATCAAAGAGAACGACCGCGGCTTGCTGCAGCTCAGGTCGATCGAAAAAATCTTCAAAATCATCAACTCCAGTTTCCGTGACAGCGAGTTGCTCCAGGCCGTCCTGGGCGAGATGCACACCGTCATTGCCTTCGACCTCGCGCTGGTGCTGACCAGAAACAGCCAAAAACCCGGCTACCTGACCGTTTTCGACATGGCGGCCCACGGCCCCAGCGATGTCACGAAAGGCGCTCAGCTCCACTACGCCGATACCGTGATCGAAAAGGTGCTCCAGCAGGAAACGACGCTGCGCATCGATGACACCCGATCTGCGGGGGCGATGCTCAACGGCGGTCCCTGCGACCGGCCGACCGATGACATCCTGGCCGAGCTCTTTCTGAGAAACGACCGCAGGACCTGTGTCCTGTCGCCCCTGCGCAGCGACGGGGTGGTCACCGGCGTGCTGGCCCTTTCCGCCAAGACGCAAGGGCTTTTCGACGGACTGCAGAACCTGATCGAGTGGATCGCCAACGGCTTATCGATCGCCATCGAACGCAACCGCCTCTCGGCCGCCGTCCTGAAACGCAACCGCGAACTGGAGACGATCAAACAGGTCGGCAGCGCGCTGGCCTCCTCAACCTTCGACATGAAAAAAGTCCTCAAATACACCATGGACATGGTCAGGGTCTTGATGAACGTCGAAGCGGGGTCGCTGTTGTTTCTCGAGAACGGCCAACTGGAGCTGGCCGTGGCCTTCAACACCCAGTTGGCGTCGATGAAGAAGTTTCGCCTCAAAATCGGTCAGGGCATTGCCGGCCATGTGGCCGCCCGCGGCGAGGCGATCATCGTCAACGACACCGGCAAGTCCCCGCACTTTTTTCCGGGCGTCGACAAGCACACCGGTTATCTGACCCGTTCGGCGCTGTGCGTGCCGATGATTTCCCAGGGCAAGGTGATCGGCGTGATCGAAGTCCTCAACAAGATCAGCGGCGACTTCTGCGCCAACGATGAAGACCTGCTCCAGTCGATTGCGGCATCGGTCAGCATCGCCATCGAAAATGCGCGTCTCTACAAGGAGACGGTCTCGATGGCCGAACACGAGCGCGGCGTGCGCCGGATGTTCCAAAAATTCGTGCCCAAGGCGGTCCTGGAAAACATCATCGAAGGCGAGCGCACCGGCCGCAGCGTCGTCGATGAGGTCAAGACGGTCACCTTGCTCAACATCGACATCAGGGGGTTTACCGAACTGGCCATAGAGATGGGGCCTCAAAAAACCGTCTCGCTGCTGAACAATTTCTTCTCGGTCATGGGCGAGATCGTCTTCAAGCACAACGGCATCGTCGACAAGTATCTCGGCGACGGCTTTCTGGCCCTGTTCGGAGCGCCGGTGTCGAGCGTGCGGGACGCCGACAACGCCGCCGCCGCGGCCCTGGAAATGAAAGCCGCGATCGGTCCGATCAACAAGGCCTTCGAAAGGGAAATGGGCATTGCGCTCAACATCGGTATCAGCGTGCACACCGGCGACGTGGTGGTCGGCAACATCGGCTTCGACAAGAAAATGGACTACACGGTGATCGGTGATGCGGTCAACACGGTCTTCAGGCTGCAGGAACTGACCAAGTCCTACCCCAACGGCGTCATCATCGGCGAGAACACCCGTCGTGCGGCCCAATCCCAACTGCGGGTCCGCAACCTCAACAACGCCCTTGGCGATTTGAGCCTCTACGAGCTGCTCGGTGTCGCAGACCACCAGACGCCGCTTGATGTCTAACCGTCGGCCCGCCGGGTCCCCCGCCGGCATGACCGCAGGGCTTTGCCGACGCCGCCGGCCGCGACAGGCTGCGCCGCACGCCATCGGGCGCGGCCTGTCGCAATCAGGGCACCTCATCGGGGAGTGCGCACAAGAATCACCCGCATATCCATGACATTGGTGTTGGTGGGACCGGTGACCAGCAGCTCGCCGGTTTTTTTGAAGAAACGGTAGGCGTCGTTGGCCTCCAGGTAGCGCCGATAGTCCAGGCCCAGGTTTTCGGCCCGCGCCAGGGTCGCGCCGTCGATGATCGCCCCGGCGGCATCCGTCGGGCCATCGGTGCCGTCGGTGCCGGCACTCAGGGCGACGACGGCGGTGCAGCCGGCGATCTCCGGTGCGAGGGCCAGTGCAAATTCCTGGTTGCGTCCCCCGAGACCGTCACCGCGAACCACCACCGTGGTCTCGCCGCCGGAGAGCAGGCAGGCCGGCGGCGGCAGCGGGTGGCCGGACTTGAACACTTCCTTGATGATGCCGCCGTGCAGGCGGGCCGCCTGACGGGTGTCGCCTTCGAGCATCGAGGACAGAATCAGGGGTGAATACCCGATTCGTGCGGCTTCGGCGCCGGCCGCCCTGACAGCATCGATGTTGCTCGCGACGATCAGCTGAAACCCGTGCCGGAAAACCGGGTCTCCGCGTTTGGGGGTTTCCGGGATCTCGCCGGCCGCTCCGGCCTTCAGATGCGCGAAAACGGCGGCCGGCAATCGATCGGCGAGCCGGTAGGTGTCCAGAATGCCAAGGCAGTCCGCGAACGTGCTGACGTCCGGGACACAGGGGCCCGAGGCGATCACATCCAGGTCGTCGCCCACCACATCCGATACGATCAGGGTGACGAGCGTTGCGGGGTGAACGGTCCGGGCCAGCAGCCCTCCCTTGATGGCCGAGGTGTGCTTGCGGATGGCGTTGATTTCGTGAATGCTCGCCCCGCAGGCGATCAGTACCTTGATCGTGGCCTGTTTGTCGGCCAGCGTCAGACCGTCGGCCGGCAGCGGCAGCAGGGCCGATCCGCCGCCGGAGATCAGACAAATGACCAGATCGTCGCGGCCGGCGGCTTGGGCGAGGGCAAGGATGCGGCGGGCGCCTTCCGCGCCGCCGTCGTCCGGGACCGGGTGACCGGCTTCGACGATCCGAACCCGCTTTAAATCGGCCCGATGACCGTATTTCACAGTGACGATCCCGGCGCTGATCCGGTCACCCAGCAGCGCCTCCATGGACCGGGCCATGGCGGCGGCGGCTTTGCCGCAGCCGATCACGTAAATGTTTTCATACCGGTCGAGATCATAGCAGCGGTCAGCAACCCGTAGACGTCCGGCGTCGATGCGGCAGGAACGCGTCACGGCCGCCTCAGGCGCAACGGCGGCGAGTCCGGCCCGAAAAATAGATTCCGCATCGGCGCGCATTTTCGTTAGGATTTTCCTGTTCGCCGGCAAGGTTTCCTCCATCGCCTGAGCGTCGATTCCCGAGTTCCGACGCACGGATCCTCTCCGTTGGTCACACCATAATAAAATCGCGCCGAACTGTCAAAAGGGGGCAGCGCCCGCGTCAACTTGACAAGCCGGGTGGATACCGGTAATGAGATCCCACGCGGAAGTACTTTTTGGCTTGGAGATCGTTATGGAAACCATGGCGGGCGACCTCAAAGGCCACTTCTTGATGGCCATGCCCGGACTGCTCGACCCGAATTTTCACCAGACGGTGACGCTCATCTGCGAACACAGCCGGGACGGGGCCCTCGGACTGGTCATCAATCGAAGACATGCCTTTCTAACGTGTGCAGAGATCTTCAAGGAATTGAAGATCGAGTATGCGCCCGCGGCCTCTGCGTCGCCGGTTTACATCGGCGGGCCGGTTCACGGCGGTGAGATTTTCATGCTCCACGGGCCGCCCTTCGCCTGGGAGGCTTGTCTGATGATCAGCCCGTCACTCGCCATGAGCAACAGCCGCGACATCCTCGAAGCGATCGCGGTCAACCGCGGACCGGACGCTTTCATGGTGTGTCTGGGATGCGCCGGCTGGGGACCCGGGCAACTGGAGGCGGAGCTGCGCGAGAACGCCTGGCTGACCTTTCCGGCCCAGGAGGAGATCATCTTCGATGCCGCCGTGGAAGACCGCTGGGAGCGGGCCCTCAAGCGCATGGGCATCGATCCGTCACTGCTGTCAGCCACCTCCGGCAATGCCTGAACGGCCTGGCCGCGGCCGAGAGCCGGTTTTAGCGGGTTTTCAATCGGGATGCATTTGGGTCGGGCGGGAAGCGGGAGGGGTGAGGTTATTTTTGAGTGACCAAGGGCTTCAGCTGAACACCCTCTTCGAGCTTGGGTCTCTTTTTCTTAAGGCACGCCCGGTCCTTTCTCACGAAGGCGCAGAGTTTGGGGTTGTGGTATTCTTTGCAGTTGAGCGGATTGTACAGCGGGCATTCCGGGTGTTTTTCTGACATGGACAGACTTTTCCTTTAGACCTTAAACCAACCGTCCGAAATCGCACCGGCCCCTCTCATATCCGGTCGTATTGGTTTGACTTCCATAGCACGAAACCCCGACCAGCACAACCGCCGAAATCCAGCCGGGTCTGTGGAGATCTGGGGGACGGGACGCGGTGCGGCCGAGACAGTAAAGAGCAGCATGGACAATGGAACTTTATCGTGAATACAAGAAAGAGCTTTTGAGCATCAACAGCGGCATTGCGACGCTGCTCGCCAGCGGAGGATCCGTGCCGGGGATGCCCAAGGGCGCATTCGCGGATTGGAACCGGTCGTGTCAGACACTCAAGCGCCAGCTTGCCGAGGAGACACTGCGCATCGCCGTGGTGGGCGCCATCAAATCGGGCAAGAGCACTTTTTTAAATGCGCTGCTGGGCGGTGATTACCTGAAGCGCGGGGCCGGGGTAGTCACCTCCATCGTGACCCGCATCCGCAGCGGGCGGCATCCCAGGGCCCGGCTGACATTCAAGTCGTGGGGCGAAGTCAACCGGGAAATATCCGAGGCCCTGACGCTGATGCCGGCGGGCAACCCGCCGCTCGACCGGGACCGCTTCGACATCCGTGACGCCCAGCAGCACGCGGCCCTCCGGTCGCTGTTGGCCGGCCTGCCGGTCGAGCAACTGGTCTCCCAGGGCGCGCGCAATTTGAACACGGCCCTGCTGACCTGCTACTCAAACGGCTATGACAGGGTTCGGGAATGGGTGTCGACCGAGAACGCCGAAAAGACGCTTGATGACGGCGACTGGCAGGAGCACTGGCGTTTCGTGAGCGACGACGCGCTGGCGGTCTATCTCAAGGACCTGGAATTGGAGCTGGCCAGCCGGAACCTGGACAGCGATACCGAATTTGCCGACTGCCAGGGCAGCGACTCGCCCAACCCGTTGCACCTGGCCATGATTCAGGATTACCTTCAGCAGGCACACCTGATTATTTATGTCCTCAGCAGCCGCACCGGAGTGCGGGAAGCCGACATCAAGTTTCTGTCGATCATCCGAAAAATGGGGGTCATCGAGAACCTTCTTTTCGTGGTCAACAGCGACATCAGCGAGCACGAATCCCTTAACGACCTGCAGGCGCTGGCCGGGCGGGCGTCCGCCGAACTGGGCCTGATTGCGGCCGCACCCGAACTCTACACTTTTTCCGCGCTCTACGCGCTTTTCGGTGATCTTGAAGAGGATCTGACGGAAAAGGATCGACTGCGGCTGGCGCAATGGGACCGGCAGGCGGAGATCGTCGCCTTTTCAAAGGCCGAACAGCGCCGTTTTATCAGAGATCTCGAGCTAAGACTGGTGCGCAAACGCTACCAACTGATGCTCAAGAGCCAGATCGAACGTCACGGGGTCATCCTGGCCGGTGTGGGGGATTGGATCAGCATCAACCACCAATTGGTGTCTCGCAGCGAGGACGACGCCCGCCGGATCGCCGCGGGTATCGCCGGTCAGCAGGAGCGGATCAGCCGGATCAAGACCGTGGTCGCGGCCACAACTGCCGGAGCCGTGCCGAAAATCAAGAAAGAGTTGAGCGCCGACGTCAACCGGTTCTTCGATTTTCCCTCCGGGACCTGCGCCGGTGTCATTACCGGATTCATCCGTGACTACCGGGTCGACTTCACTCAATACGAGGGCAGGCTGAAGGAAAACGGTTTTCTCAACACGCTCTACCTGGTCTTTCAGGAATTCAAGCTGGCCCTCGACACGACCGTGACAGCCGTTGCCTACCCTGAGATCGTGCAATTCGTCCGCCGCGAAGAAGAAAAAATCGAACACGCCATCGCCTCGGTTTTTCAGCCTTACGAGAGCATCGTCGATCAGGGGCTGGCGGAATTGAGAACCGTAATGAACGGTTTCGACACCGAGCGCCGCCCGGAGGGGCATTTTCGTCCGCAGGACCGGCCGAGCGTTGCCGCCGTCAAGGAGTCCGCCGGCTTGAAGCTGCCGCCGCTGGTGGCTTTCCTGGGGTATTCGGCGCAAATAAAGACCGAAGCCTTCTTCTCGCTCGGTTTTTTTTCGATCGTCACGTTTTTCAAGAGGGTTTTGAAGAAAAAGGCGGCCGGAACCAAGAGCTCGCATATCAGGGCGCTTCAGAAAAGCGTGGGAAGGATGAAACGCTTGACCGAGGAATCCCTCCGGTTTCAATTCAAGGATTACAGGGAAAATCTGAAATTCATCTACCTGTTCCGCCTGGTCGACGAAGTCGCGCAGCGGTTGGTCGAAAACCTGACGGTTCGTTTCCAGGCTTACGGCGACGACACGACCGAAATCTCAACCTATTTTGACCGGCAGCAGTCCGACAGGGAGCACATCGCGGCGCTGATTGAGAACATGCAGGCCGCGGCCGGCGCTCTCGACGACAAGATAGCGCGGCTGCGGCAGGCGGTCGAAAGCAACCAGTTTTGAGCAGGCCCCCTGGCGTGCGGCCGCCAAGCGCCAGATCAGAATCGTCAGCCGATCGGTGCGCTGCCAGAAGGACAGCCACACGGTGCCTCAGGCGCGCGCGGGGTCGATCAAACCCTGGGCGAGGTGGGCGAGGTTCTCGCGGGCAAACGCAATCGACGGATCGATTTCAAGTGCCATCAGGTAATAGCGCACGGCGGTTTCCGTCTCTCCGAGATCGCGATAATTCGAGGCGATATTGGCGTAGTCGATCGCCGAGGAGGGATTCAGCGCGATCACTTTTTCAAAGCACGCGATGGCTTCGCGGTGTGCTTTGAGCTTGAAATGACAAAACCCCATCAGGTTGTAAATATCCGTGCGCTCCGGGTCGTGTTTTTGCCCTTCCGCGAGAACACTCAGCGCCTGCCGGTATTCCTCCATGTCCTTATAGGCGATACCCATGTACGAATAAATGGCGGCCGTGTCCTGTCGGGGGGGCTGCCGCTCGAGGGCCAGGCGGAAATGCCGCAGGGCCGTTTGTGGGTCTTTGAGCGTCAGGTAGCAGGTGCCACGGTAGAAACTGGTGTAGTACTTGCCGGGTAGCCGTTTTTCGAAGCGCTCCAGCTCCCGAACGGCCCGGGCGGGCCCGTGTTTCTCGACGAGCAGCTTGGCTGAAAACAGGCCGACGCCGGTGTTCGACGCACGCTCCCTGAAGTGCGCCCCGGGCACGATGGTGTAAAAGGCCGGAACCCCGAGCCGGGGGTGGGTCGTGTCGACCGCGATGACCTCCAGGTTATGGGCGCAGAGTGCGGCGATACAGCGTTCCACCTCGATTCTGATGTTTTCGGCCGAGATGTTCGGCAGATCGGACAGCTCGATGATCTTGGCGGGTTGGATGACAAAGGCGGCGTCTTCGAGACGGGTGAATTTCGGCAGTCCGCTGGCCACATAGCGGGTGCTGCTGTTGAAGTCTCCGGCCAGTTGAGCCACTTCGGTCAGCGCCCGGCTCAAGGCCTTCTGCGGGTCCGGGGTCGTGCCGGCTGTCCAGACGATCTCGCTTTCGGCGGGAAAGGTCGCCGGATCGTAAGCCAGGACAGCCACGGTCGGGATGCCCATGCCGAGCGTAAAATCCGTGATATGCAGCCTGATCCCGGCCCTGCGGTACTTGCCGAGCATCTCCCTGGTCAGGGGGTCGGTGACCGAATCCGGATTGATGGCGGGACAATTGAGGCGTTTGTGACTGACAATCGAGGAGGTGTGCCGTTCGACGATTTCGCAGATGCCCTGGCACAGGGCCTCCTCCACACAGTTTCCGGCCGACGGGCCGTTGAACGCATTGATGGCATAAAACCAGTCGAAAGGGATCAGAACCGTTTCCCCGCGCGTGAGATTGAAGGCCCGGGCCCACTGCAGCGGAAGGCTTTCAAATAATTCTTGTGCCGCCGCCAAGTCCGGTGAAGAATCGTGAACCGAAGCGGCGATCGTCTCAAAGGGGATGGTTCGGTCGGCGAGTTCCCGGCGGGAGGCCACGACAAAGTTGGCCGGGCTGTTGGCGAAGCTGAAGAAACTAAACCGCTCGGCCAGTTCCATTACGGCGCTGGCTTCGGCCTGTTCCGGAGTGGCGCCTTTGCCCATCTGTTTTTTGGTACCGGTCAGCGCAGCGGCGTCACGGCCGCAGTAACTGAAAAAGACCGGAATGTCGAGGCGACCGTTGTCGATCCTGACGGTATGATCGAGGATTTCCAAGTCGAACCGCCCAAGCCTGGCCTTGAGCTCGCGCACGGTCTCCTCCGGCGGCCGGAGCTTGTCCTGATCGCGCGTGTACCCTTTGAAGGCGTCCTGTAGTTTGATTTCCGAGGTCATGGGATTTTCCTTCGAGTATAAAAATCCGCCGCAAGAACACCGTGCCGTCTGCCGGCTTCGGCTGCCTGTCAGGCGGTATATGCTTCAGCGAGGCGCTTTTGGGCGGCAGCGGGTCGCCGGGGGCTCACCTTAACAAATTTAGGCGACCATGAAAACCGCTTTCCGGGTCGTCATAACAGTCGGATCGCGGGCGGTGTTTTGTGGGCCCGTCACCGCACGCCCGGCAAGGCGTGGATGAGATTTTAAATTGACCGAACCGATTTTCTCTGTTAGAAACTAATCTCTCGTTTGGGGATGTAGCTCAGCTGGGAGAGCGCAGCGTTCGCAACGCTGAGGCCGTGGGTTCGAATCCCATCATCTCCACCAATTCAAAGGCCAGGAAAGCCGTGGGTCGCTTTGCCCGCGGCTTTTTTTTGGGTGCGCCCGGCAGTCTGGTCTAAGCACCCGCGATCGGCATTCAGATCACGGCCGGGGGCAGCTTGCCGATCCGCCGGATTCTCCAGGTTCCGGCCGCGGCGTGTAACCGACAACGACCGTTGGTCTCATTAAGAATGAACAGCCAAATAGCCCGGGCTGTTCAGAAAGATGTGCATCATCTGCAATCATCTTTCCTCCTCACAGCGCAAGGAGACCGGTATCCGCAAGGTATCGGGGGGTTTCCAGAGCCCTTCCATTTCTCCTTGCGCTGATCTTTTCAACCGACTGTAACGCCTGAATTCATCCACGTCTCTTTAACCACCGGGGAACGCTGCGGTCTGGCGGCGGCGTCAGGTCCGGGACGAACCAAGACCGGGCGCCATTTTGTCGGCTTGCTTCGGCGGGTGACGCACTGCGCTGCCTCCCCCTTTCTTATGACGGTGGCCGGAAATTTGTGATCGGTCGGCCGTTCGCAGGTCACAGCACCGTCGAGTCCTTCCACTTTTGTCAACGCGAACGGGGGCACTTGTTTTGCCCATTCGACCCGCCGGTCCGGCCGTCAACCCGCCATCAGCGAACGGCCCCACGACGGCCCGAAACCAACGGTTTGCGATCGGGAAAGGCTGAAACGAGAGGATAGGGTGGATCGTGCCAGTGGAAAACCAGAAAAATATGGTCCGGTTTTCGTGCGGACATCTCAGGCTCCATTATCACAATTACTGCGAATTCGGCACCATGTACCGGTGTTCGGCCGGTTCGGTCTGGGAGGAGCATAGGCTGTGTAAGTTTTCCCGCAAGTCTTCGGGCGGAGAGTGGTGCATGCATTTTCGCAGAAACATCGGCGGGCACTGTGACTGCGTGACGGCACAAAAAGAGGCTCTGGTGGCGATGCGCCGGCAGGAGCGCTGAAGAGCGGCGGCTGCCGAACCGCAGCCCCGTCGGCCGGTGATCGCGCGGCGGAGTAGCCTATCGATCGACCGGCGCTTTGCCGTCGAAAGCGCTCCGAGATGGCGCGGCTCTTTCAAGACCGCCGAATCAGTCCTCGGCCAAACGATTGTGCCGGGCGGGCGTTGCCGCGGGCAGTCCGAAAGGCAGCTCCGGATTACGGTAGCGGCGGTAGGCGCTGCAGCCGCTGTTGCGGCTGCACCTTGCGCAGACAGCGACGTGTTTCTTGTGACGGCCCTTGCAGCGGGGGCAACTCAGGTAATCCTGGCTGAACGGGTCGATTTGCGGGTGCATGGTCCGTCGGTTGCTTGATTTTTAGGTAAGTGCGGGTCGCTGAACGTCGATTCACGACAGCCGGCCCTTTTTCAACCCATTTATACGCCAAAACGAGCGCCGTTTCAAGGCGCGGGCGAAACCATTTTGCACGGGCAGACGGCACGAGCCTACCGCGAAGCGGACCGGTAGATCGCCGCACAGAGCCCGCGGGCGTGAATTGATGCTTGACTTCGGATCATAATCTAATGTAATTTTTAATAGTTATTGGTAAGCGTTTTCTCTGTTGCGGCGCTTTTCACCCAGCCCGAGGGGGTACAGACAAAATGACGCGCTCATCCGCGGCGACGCGCACCACGCAAGAGACCCGGATCCACATCGAAATCGACCTCGACGGCAGCGGCATCGGCGAGATATCGACCGGCATTCCTTTTTTCAACCACATGCTGACCCTTCTGGCGGTGCACGGTTTCTTTAACCTCACGGTGGCGGCCAGCGGAGACCTGGACGTCGATCACCACCACACCGTCGAGGATGTCGGTTTGGTGTTGGGAGACGTTTTTCGGCAGGCACTCGGGGAGCGGGTGGGAATAAAGCGTTACGGCCATGCGGTCACACCGATGGACGACGCCCTGACGAGCGTCAGCGTCGACCTCTCGAACCGGCCTTTTCTGGTTTACAATGCCGCCGGCCCGGCGGGCAACGGTGTCCACTTCGATATTTGCCTCGCCAAGGAGTTCTTCCGGGCTTTCGTCAATCGCTGCGGCATAAACCTTCACATCAACGTTCATTACGGAGAAAACCCGCACCACGTGATCGAGTCGATGTTCAAGGCCACCGGCCGGGCCCTGGACGAGGCCAGCAGTATTGATGCGCGGATCAAGGGCGTGCGCTCTTCCAAGGGATCGCTTTGAGGGTGACATCCCTGCAACGGCCACGCAACAGCTGCCGGATGGGGCTTTTGCTGCTCGGCAGCTTCGTGCTCATCGCGGCCGGCTTTTTCGGCGGAATCCGAAGACAGCGCCGCGTTTGTTTGCGCCTAACCGAATCCTTTGATGCCAGCCCGGGTCCTTTATGATCATCATACCGGCAGTCGACATTCAATCCGGCCAATGCGTGCGCCTCTTGCAGGGACGCAAGGACGACGCCACCGTCTTCTCCGATGACCCCGCGGCCATGGCCCGCCGTTGGGCAGCGGCGGGGGCGCAGCTGATTCACGTGGTTGACCTGGACGGCGCCTTTGAAAAAGGCCCGCGCAACACGGCCGCCATCCGCAACATTCTCGAGAGCGTCGCGGTTGCGATCCAGGTCGGCGGTGGCATCAGAGATGAACACACGATCCGTGAGTATCTGGATGCCGGCGTCGCCCGGGTGGTGATCGGCACGGCGGCGGTCAGGGATCCGGATTGGGTCAGAGGGATCTGCAGCCGATTTCCCGGTCGCATCGTTCTGGGCATCGATGCGCGCAATGGGATGGTGGCCGTCGAGGGCTGGACCGAGACCACCCGCATCCGGGCGATCGACCTGGCGCGCCGGTTTGAAGATTGTCCGGTGGCCGGCATCAATTTCACGGACATCCATCGGGACGGAATGCAAACCGGCGTAAACATCGAGGCAACCCGCCGTCTGGCGCAATCAGTATCGTTTCCCGTGGTGGCTTCCGGCGGGATCTCTACGCTGGAGGATATCCACAAGCTCCTGCCGCTCGAGCCGGTGGGCGTGACCGGCGTGATCGTCGGCCGGGCCCTCTATGCCGGGACGCTGGACCTGAAACAGGCCATCGACAGCGCTGACGCCGGTGGTGCCCAAAGTCGCTAAGGGGCCGGCTTCTCCAGAAAATGCTTGACATTACTCAGATGATAAAATATGTTTTCCCGCTGACCCATTTGCCTTTATGGTTGCGGGCGGCGTTTGAGAGGGACCGTGAGACGCTCCCAGCCGGGCGGAGACGGTTTTACGCACGATCTTGAAAAATATCATTTAGTTTCATTCCGTTTAATCACCTCCATTGCAGGACAATTTTCTATGTTCCAGAATAGTGGAGGGTGCTCTTCTTGACCAGTTTCATCCCTGAGGAAAAAATCGCCGAAATTCGACATGCCGCCGACATCGTTGATGTCATCTCCGGCGTTGTGCTGTTGAAAAAGGGTGGAAAAAATTACCTCGGCCTCTGCCCTTTTCACTCCGAAAAGACCCCCTCGTTTACCGTCAGTCCCGACAAACAAATTTTTCATTGCTTTGGGTGCGGAGAAGGCGGAAACGTCTTTTCCTTTGTCATGAAGCAGGAAGGCCTGTCCTTTCCGGAAGCCGTCAAAAATTTGGGCCGCCGTTACGGAATCGATCTGCCGGAGCGGCGTATGAGCCCCGGTCAAAAGCGGCGTCTCGATGAAAAGGAACAGTTGCTGGCCGTCAATCGGCTGGCGATGGACTTTTTCCGAAAGAGCCTGGCCGACAGTCCGGCGGGCGGCAAGGCGCGGGAGTATCTCACCAAGCGGGGGCTGACGCCGGCGACGATCGACGCGTTTCATATCGGCTACGCGCCCCCCGGTTGGGATCATCTCTGCGGGCACCTGCTCGGACGGCACCTGCCACCCGCGGTGATCGAGAAATGCGGTTTGGTGGTCGCTCGCAAGAACAGCGGCGGTTTCTACGATCGGTTTCGCGATCGGGTCGTGTTTCCGATCTTCGATTCGAACGGGCAGGTCATCGGGTTCGGCGGCAGAGTCATGGACGATGCGCTGCCCAAATATCTCAATTCTCCCGAGACACCGGTCTACAACAAAAGCCGCTCTCTCTACGGCCTGCACCTGGCCAAAGCCCGTTGCCGGGAAACCGAGTCGGTTTTCATCGTCGAGGGATACTTCGATGCGATTGCGCTGCATCAGCACGGTCTTGCCAACACGGTAGCGACGTTGGGCACATCACTGACCGCCGAGCATGTCCGGATGCTGCGCGGACATATCGGCCAAAAAGGAAGGGCCGTTCTGGTCTATGACTCCGACGAAGCCGGAATCAAGGCCGCCCGACGCAGCATCGAGGTATTTGACAAAGAGTATGTCAATGCTCAAATTCTTGTTTTGTCATCCGGTTACGATCCGGACAGCTTCATTTTCGAACATGGTGCGGAAGCGTTTAACGCCGCGGCTGCCGATGCCATGGACATCATCTCGTTTCTGCTCGAGACCGCCGTCAAGCAAAACGGCCTTTCCGTCGAGGGCAAGGTGCGGACCGTGAGCGACCTTCAGCAGCCGCTGACCGCTGTTTCCGACGCGGTGGCCCGGTCCCTGTACATCAGGATGGTGGCCGAAAGACTGGCCATAGACGAGCGGGCCCTGTTGGACAACCTGCGTCAGGCGGCTGCCACGCCAACGGCAGCGGGGCAGGGCCGTCGAGCGATCCCGGAATCGTGGGCTCCGCCACCGGACGCCGGACATTCCGCCATCGCTCCACAGGACGATTCACGCCATGCCAGCCGGGTCGAAAAACAGATCATCGCCATGATGCTGCAGGTACCGCAAACCTGTCACATCATCAACCATATTGACGCGCTTGCATGGTTTGAATGCCGGTCTCTGACACAAATCGGCCGGGTCATTCTGGATGTCTACGACCGATCGACAAGGCCGGCAGCGGCCGATGATGCAGCGCCCGCCCCGTTGCAGGATCTTTGGTTGGCCGGCATCATGGCGAACCTGTCCGCCGATGGGGATCGGCGACTGGTCGCCGCGGCGGCCATGACCGCAGAGGGATGGTCGCTCGAGGGGTGTGAAAAACAGATTCTGCATTTTGTCGAAACGGCGCGAAAACGCCGCAGTCGACACGATATTGAACACCGGATCAAAGAGGCCGAGCGCAACAAGGACGACAAGCTTCTCGAGCTCCTGTTGAGCGAAAAACAGACTCTGGCGGTCAAGCATGAGAAGCGTAAGATGGCCTTGCTCGACAGGTAACAGACTCGTGTAAGAAACCGGCGAACGCGCGGGAGGCAAATGTTAATGAGTGATAAATCCGCTAAAGAACGGGCACATCTAAAAAATATCGATCAAAAAAAAGGCGACGAAAAATCGTCCGCAAAGCCGCCGGCCAAAACGACCGGCGACAAAGGCTTGAACGAAAAGGCCGCCGACAACACCAGCGGCGGTGTGCAGATCAGCAAGAAAGCCTTGAAGGACCTGATTTCAAAGGGCACCAAACAGGGCTATCTCACCTATGACGAGATCAACGAAGTCCTACCGGAAGACATGCTTTCCGCCGAACAGATCGAAGAGACGCTGATTCTTTTCGATGATCACGATATCGATATCCTGGACGAAAAAAGCGCTCGAAAATCCGAGCAGGCCAAAAAGCTCAAACAGGCCAAAATTAAGGAGCGTCAGCGCGCCGTGACCGATTTCGGCGCGGTCACCGATCCGGTAAAAATGTACCTGCGCGAAATGGGCATGGTAACGCTCTTGAGCCGTGAAGGGGAAGTGGAGATCGCAAAGAAAATCGAGGCCGGGGAACAGGAAGTTCTGCGGGCCCTGCTCGACACGACCACCGGCGTCGAATCGATCCTCGAGCTTGGCGACCGGATCGAGAAGGCCGAGCTGCGGCCCAAGTATGTCCTCCGGGATATCGACGAAGGTGACACCTACGTCGATGAGGTCGTGCAGACCGAAAAGTTTTTGACGACGATTCGCGCGATCAGGGAGATTTACGTCGAAAACAATGCGTTTCGCGAAAGACTCTTTTCAGACCAGCTGAAGCCGGATGAAAGCCGGCGCGTGCGACGGGCCATAAAAAGACGCAATGCCCGGATATTTGAACTGCTGAAAGAATGGCGCCTGGAAGGGGGCATCATCGATGAAATCGAACAGCGGATCGAAGATCAAATCGACTGGTTTGATCGCATGGGCCAGAACCTAACCCGACGGGCCGGCATCGTGAACGCTCCGCTGGGCGAGGTCCGCAAAAACCTGAAGTCCAAAACCCACTTCGTCAAATGGGCCGACCAATTCTGCAGCCTCAAAAAAGAGGAACTCGGCGAGCTGTACACCGAAGTGATCAACATCGAGTCGGCCATCCTGGAGAACAAAAAGGAGCTCAAAACCAAGAACAGGACGCTGAAGAGGATCATGGCCAATGTCGAAGAGGGCCGGCAGAAGGCCAAACTGGCGAAAAGCGAGCTGACCCGCGCCAATCTGCGGCTGGTGGTCAGCATCGCCAAGAAGTATACCAACCGCGGGCTGCAGTTTCTGGATCTGATTCAGGAAGGCAACATCGGACTGATGAAGGCGGTCGACAAATTCGAATACCGCCGGGGCTATAAGTTCAGCACCTATGCCACCTGGTGGATTCGTCAGGCCATCACCCGCGCGATCGCCGACCAGGCGCGTACCATCCGTATTCCGGTCCACATGATCGAGACGATCAACAAGCTGATCCGCACCTCCCGTTACCTGGTTCAGGAGCAGGGCCGCGAACCGAGCCCGGAGGAGATTGCGGAAAAAATGGAAATTCCGCTCGAGAAGGTGCGCAAGGTCCTTAAAATCGCCCGCGAACCGATTTCACTCGAAACGCCGATCGGAGAGGAGGAGGACAGCCATCTCGGAGATTTCATCGAAGACAAGAAGTTCATGCTGCCCTCCGATGCCGCGATCAACCTGAATCTGGCCGAACAGACCCGCAAGGTGCTGGCCACGCTTACGCCGCGGGAGGAAAAGGTGCTGCGCATGCGCTTCGGTATCGGTGAAAAAGCCGACCATACCCTAGAGGAGGTCGGACAGGATTTCGCCGTCACCCGTGAACGCATCCGGCAGATCGAGGCCAAGGCCCTGCGGAAGCTGCGGCACCCGACCCGCAGCCGGAAACTAAAGCACTTCATCGAAACCTGAACCCGATGATCCGCAGGCCATGCCGCTGAAGGTGAGGGGCGCAGCCTGCGCTTTGAGATCGTGGAAAGCGGCTGCGGCACCGGCGTCGAGAACCGGCGGTGCGGATCAGGGGTTCGGCTTGACAAAACCGTCCTGCAAGGGTAGGGGTGTTCGGCCGGGAACCTCAGCCGCAATTCGGGGCGGCCGACTCGGTTGCCTTGGTCTTGCGTGGCCGCGCGGGGCCGATATCGAGGCCGCCGACCATCTGTAGAGCCGATACCGGCGCGCTTTACGGACGTTCGGCGTGAAGCAGCGTGTCCAAGGGCCCATAGCTCAGCTGGCAGAGCCACCGGCTCATAACCGGTCGGTCCCTGGTTCGATCCCAGGTGGGCCCATGCCCCCAAAAAGCGCCGTTCAGCCGGTTGCCCGCAACCGGCGTCTTTAATTGCGCCGCGGCGCGCCGGCAGGATGCTCCGGATGATGCGCGATGAGACGAGGCTGCAGGTCGGGCGCGGCTTTTTTTCCGTTTGGGCCGGGTGCGTCGGCCGACCTTTCGGCCCGCCGGCCCCACAGGGGGCGGCGAACTTGAGAAAGAGACGCTCATGGCCGTCACGGTAGGCGATTTCATCGAACTCATGGAAAGCCTCGTGCCGCTCGCCCTGGCAGAGGAGTGGGACAACGTCGGTCTTCAGGCGGGCCGCAGAGACTGGCGCGTCAAGAAGGTCTGGGTGGCGCTCGATCCGTCGACGGCGGTTGTCGAGGCCGCCTGCCAAAACGCGGTCGACCTGCTGATCACCCACCACCCATTGATTTTCAGGCCGCTCAAACGCGTTGATTTCGCCGAACCCACCGGCCGAAGCATCCTCCAGGCCGCGCAGAATCGATTGGCACTTTACGCGGCGCACACTAATTTTGACAGCGTGACCGGTGGATTAAACGACATCTTCGCCGGCCGCCTCGGCTTGACCAACCTGGTTCCGCTCGCAGCGGCGGGGGCCGACGCTCCGTACAAGCTGGTGGTGTTCGTTCCGACGGAACACGAACAGCGGCTAATGGCGGCGTTGTTCGAAACCCCCGCCGGTGAGATCGGCGCTTACAGCTGTTGTTCTTTCCGGAGCCCCGGCCGCGGCACTTTTAAGCCAGGTCAAGACGCCGAGCCGTTTTCAGGCGATCGCGGCCGCGTCAACGATGTGACCGAGGTCAAGATCGAAACCGTGGTCAAGCAGCGCGATCTGTTGCGGGTTATCGCGCACCTGCGCTCGCATCACCCCTATGAGACCATGGCTTATGACGTATACCCGCTCACACAGACCGAAGTACAGCAGGGGATCGGCCGCATCGGCGATCTGACCGAAGCCTCGAATCTCAGGTCTCTGGCACTCAGGGTCAAGGGCGCCTTCGGGTTGCAAACCCTCAGAGTCGCCGGTGATTTGCTCCTGACGGTAAAGCGGGTAGCGGTTTGCACCGGCAGCGGAGCGGGCTTCCTGCGGCAATTTCTGGCATCCACGGCCGAGGTTTTCATCAGCGGCGACCTGCGCTATCACGATGCCCGCGACGCCGAGGCCGCCCGGCGCGGTTTGATCGATGTCGGGCATTTTGCATCCGAGCACATCTTTGTTTCCGGTTTGACCGCCCGTCTGCGGGAAGCCGCCGCCGCCGCGGGATTCGACACCGTCATCAGCGGCTGCGGGCTCGAAAAAGAGCCGTTTGTCTACCTTTAAACTCCAAGAGTTTGCCGCTTCCGGATCTGTGCCATGGACAAGGAACTGAAGAAAAAATTCGACAACTTGGTGACGCTTCAGGAAGTTGAAATCGAAACCGCATCCGTTCAGGCGCAGCTCGCCGGTTTCCCGCGTCAGTTGGGCGAGTTGGACGCCAGGGTCAAGGTCTCCGCCGAGGCGATGAGCCGCGCGGTCGGTTGCATGACCGAGATCCAGCAGGCCTACCGTTCCCAGGAAACGGAAGCCAAGGTGATCCAGTCCCGGATCGTCAAGAGCGAAGAAAAGCTGCGCTCGGTGAAGACCAACAAGGAATATCAGTCGTCGCTGAAGGAGATCGAGGACTTGAAGACCGCGCTGTCGGCCATCGAAGACCGGATGATCGCGTGCCTGGACGAGATTGACCAGGTGAAGCTGTTGATCGCGGCCCAAGAGGACGAAAGGGAACGTCTGACCCGCGACATCGAAGCGCAAAAAGGGCAAATTTGCCAGAACGCCTTGGCTGCGCAAAAGCAACTCGACCGCCTGAACGACGAACGCGCCAAAATCATCGCCGTCATCGCGCCGGATTTGTTGAAAACCTATGAAACCGTAAAACAAAACAGCGGTGGCGTGGCGATCGCGGTCGTCAGAAACGCGGTTTGCCTGGGGTGCCATCTCAATTTGCCTCCTCAGATGTTTCACGATCTGCTGCATTTCGACAAGTTGCTGGTCTGCCCCCACTGCGAACGGTTGATCTATCCCGCGAGCGAATAATCCACCCCCTTTAACAAAGGGTTCGCCGATTCTCACGCCGGGCCAAGCCGCACGGCCGGCTTCCGGTGGCAGTGCCGGCGGGGGCCGTGTTTTCGGTTCCAAGGCTTGATTTTGGGTGCAAATCGGTTAATATCCGCAGGTGAACGCAAGAAAATGGGCGGTCGGAGCCGTTCAGACGATCGCCGGACGGACGGTTCGTCCGGAGGAAAGTCCGAACACCACAGGGCAGGGTGCTCCATAACCTGGAGTCGCGGCAACGCGAAGGAAAGTGCAACAGAAAGTAAACCGCCCCGCGCGGCGCGCGGGGTAAGGGTGAAACGGTGCGGTAAGAGCGCACCAGTTCCCCGGGTGACCGGGGAAGCTCGGTAAACCCCACCCGGTGCAAGACCAAATAGGGGAGCGTTCGAGGGCGGCCCGCCCGAGCTCCCGGGTAGGTCGCAAGAGGTGCCGGGCAATCGGCACCCGCAGATGAATGATCGTCGCCCTCTGCCGGGCAACCGACCGGGGGAACAGAATTCGGCTTACGAACCGCTCCGGCCGCCCCTGCGCAGCGCGGTTGAATTCGCTGCCAAGCTGCCTATCGATTGCGCCGAAACAGGCTGTGCGGATATGGATGCCCCCCACACGTGTGATATAACATTTGCCGGACGGGTGAGAATCTTCACCCAGGAGTACCTGAGGTGCTGTAAATTCCTGGCCGACAAACGCTCCACCGCCGGCGTGATCAGCAAGAAACTCTATGCCGCGCTGATTTCAAACTCTCAGCTGTTGGAAGATTTTCTCGATTTTCACGGCGCCAAGAACAATTCCGACTGGTATTTCTTTCGGGAACTCAGTGCGGCCGTCCGGCATTTGAGCCTGGCCTGCTATTCCCAGAAGCATATCCTGAACCGCCTTATTTTCTATGATCTGGTCGACATGGAGAATTTCAAGCGGGAAGGCGAGGCGAACCTTGCGTTTTTAACCAAAACGTTGAAAAACCTGGCGCCGGTCATCATCGAGGAAGCCCTTCGCCTGAACATCCCCGAACCCACCGAGACCCTCGACATTGCGGCTTTTCCCGAAGTGGTGACGGCCGACATGCTGCCCTACAACATCGATGACGAGAACAGGGACCAGCAGAAGCAACATATCGTCAACATCGCCAGTGAATTTATCCGCATCGCCAAGACCCTCGATCAGTTTCGGTTTTACGAACCCTACCGCATCGCGGAGATTCGGACCATCGTTCCCGACAAGATCAACGAAGTCGCCGTCAGGCGTTTCGAGATGCTGTTGCACAACCTTCAGTCCTCCTTCGACACCTATGTGATCCACGGCGGCTACCGATTCGGCAACCGAAAGCTCAAGCAGCTGCGCGGCAACTTCTCAGCCGTCTTTCATCTGCTTCAGGTCATGGGGCGGCTGCTTCATTTTTACGAGCGGCATCTCTACGATGCCGGTTACAAAAACATCTACAAACAGGCGCAGGAGCGCCTGGCGCTGCTGGTCGACGCCGAAGCGCTGCTGGACCGCACCATCAACTACGGGCTCTACTTTACTTGCCATTTTCTCAACATCGGCACCAAGCTGGCCGGCGATATCCTCAACGAGAACATCGAAAGAGGGTCGATTGCCGTGGGCATACCGGTGGAGCTCGGCTTCCACAGTCGACCGAGTCTCCTGGTGGCCAAAATCGTTCAGCATTACGGCGGACGGGTCGAAATGGTCGTGGGTGAGGACCGGTTCGATGCCAGCAGCGTTTTGGACATCCAATGGGCTGGTGGAAAAATCCAAAAGGAGAACCACGCCAAGGTCATTTTCGAAGGCGATGTGCGGGCTTTGCAGGATATCGAGATTCTGGCCGGGGTCAACTACGGCGAAGATACGATGGGCAAGGGCGTGCCACTGCCGAAGGAACTCAAATATTTAAAGTAAAACATTATGGTTTCTGCTGTTATCGTTGCGGCCGGGAACGGTGTGAGGATGCAAAGCGGCACCCGCAAGCAGTACCTGCTGGTGGCCGGCCGGTCGGTGGTGGTGCGTACACTGCAACAATTCGATGCCTGCCCTCTGATCGACCAGATCTGCCTGGTCGTGCCTGAAGAGGACCTCGACTTCTGCCGTCGCTGTCTGTTGGCGGACGGTCAGGTCCATAAACCGCTGCAATTTGTTACCGGCGGCCGCGAGCGACAGCAGTCGGTGTATAGCGGTCTGCGGTCCCTGGCCTCTGAAGAAGGACTGGTGGCCATTCACGACGGGGTACGGCCCCTGATAGATCCGCTCCTGATCGCGGCCTGCATCCGGGTCGCCCAAACCAGCGGGGCCTGTGTGCCCGGCATACCGGCCTATGACACCATCAAACGCGTGAACGCAGAGGGGACGATTGCGGCAACCCTCGACAGAAAGGACCTCTGGCTCATTCAAACTCCGCAGGTGTTTCGATACGCGATCATCGTCGAGGCCCATGCCCGGGCCCTGCGCGACGGCTACACCGGGACCGACGACGCCGCCCTGGTGGAACGCCTCGGATACCCGGTCAGCCTCATCACCGGCAGCAAATCGAACATCAAGGTGACCACCGCCGAAGACCTGGTCATGGCTGCGGCGCTCATTCGAGCCGCAGGCCAGTGACCCCGGCGCTGCCCCTTGGCCGCATCTGACCGGTGATCCGCCGCCCGCGGCATTCACCGGAGCGGACCGGTCCCCCCCCCCGAGAGTCGCGAATCGGCCGCTGCTCCCGCCGGTTGACACCGGGCGCTAGGGTACTTAATTTCTCGCGTTAAATAGATAAAATTGTTGTGATTTCAAGTATAAACCCGTCTATCCGGTCAACCGTACAAGGAGGAGTCGTTTTGGAAAATACAGCCACGAAGGACAATCCGGCCGCGGCCGCCAGCCAGGATCAATTCATGCGCCAGCTGAAACAGACCTTCGAAAAACTGCCGCACGAAATTCCGATTCACATGTTTGTCGAGCGGGGCAGGGACGATATTTTTGCCCAAACCAATCGCCAAATCGTTCGCGCTTTCAGGGAACTGACCTCCAAGATTACCTTCCGCGAATATCCGCTGGATCATGAGTCGGCGCGAAAGTGGAACGTCGACCGCTCGCCGACCCTTCTGATCGCTCCGGAGCGGGTTAACATCCGCTGGATAGGTGCCCCGCTGGGGGAAGAGGGCCGCACCTTTCTCGAAACCCTGATTTTCGTCGGGTTGGGCAAGAGCAATTTGAACGATCAGACCCTAAAGGTGCTCAAGAAAATCGATTCGCCCCGCCAGGTGAAGGTCTTCGTCAGCGCCACCTGCCCTTACTGCCCGCAGCAGGCCGTCAATGCCATCCGAACCGCTATCGAGAGCCCGGACAGGGTGTCGGTGGAAATCATCGACATCCAGTGCGCGCCGGATCTGGCCGATCAGTATGCCGCGCACAGCGTCCCTCAGACTTTTGCCAACGATATCCTCATCGGACAGGGCGCTCAAAGTGAAGAGGTTTTCGCGCTGTCACTGTTGAAAATGGAACCCCAAACCATCTTCATACCGGAAAGCGATGCCGAATTGGTGAAAAACGACGTGGTGATCGTCGGGGGCGGTCCGGCCGGGCTGGCTGCCGGCATTTACACCGAACGCAGTGGCCTGCGGACCGCGATCGTCGAACGCGATGCTCTCGGCGGCCAGGTGGCCACGACGCCGATTGTCGAAAACTATCCCGGCTTCGCGCAGGTCGGCGGAAAAACCCTGGTGGACATCATGGTCAGCCATGCCCTGCAGTACGTTCAGATTTACCCTGCGGAGGCCGTGCTGGACATTCAGGCGGGAGACCCCATCGTCGTCCAGACCAGTCGGCGCAAATTCGAAACGCGGGCGGTTCTGCTGGCCACCGGCGCCAAGCACCGCCACCTGGGTGTTCCCGGAGAGGAGCGTCTGGCCGGCAGAGGCGTCAGCTACTGCAGCACCTGCGACGGACCGCTTTTCCGGGGCAAGAAGGTGATCATGGTCGGCGGCGGCAACAGTGCCGTGACGGAGGCCCTGCACCTGTTTCACATCGGTATCGACGTGACTCTGGTCCACCGGCGCGAAAAGCTCCGCGCCCAGGACTTTCTGGCCAAGCAACTCTTCGACAACAACATTGCGGTGCTGTGGAACAGCGAGGTCAGGGAAATCCGTGGCAAGGAGCGGGTCGAAGATGTTCTGCTGGTCGACAACCGATCCGGCAAGGAGAGCGTTTTCAAAACCAACGGTGTATTTATCGCCATCGGCTACGAGCCATCGGTCGAGCTGGCCAAGAAGATCGGCGTGGAGTTGACCGAAGACGGCTATATCAAGCATGACGAAAGGCACCGGACCAGCATACACGGCATTTATTCGGCCGGAGACGTGGAAGGGGGCTACAAGCAGATCGTAACGGCCTCCGGACAAGGCTCGGCGGCCGCCATCTCGATATTCGAGGATCTGATCAACCCGTACTGGAAGGCGCAGGTCAAAGCGAACCTTCCGGTTTAGTCGAGCGACAGCCGATCGGCATCCTGCCAGGCCGGAAATTCCTGGCGGTATCGATCGAGCAGGCCCCGGTCGAGGGTCAGCGTGAAGACGCAAGGGGCGTGGGCACTGCGGAACAGGATCGTGCCGAGCGGGTCGATGACCGAGGAATCACCGCTGTGGTAAAGCCCGTTGCCGTCGGTGCCGATCCGGTTGACGCCGATCACAAAACACTGGTTTTCGATAGCCCGCGCCTGCAGCAGGATTTTCCAGTGTGCGGCCCGTCTCTGCGGCCAGTTGGCGACGAAGACGCTCAGATCGTATGCGGCGTTTATGTTGCGGTTCCAAGCCGGAAAACGCAGATCATAGCAGATGAAGGGGCGGATCTTCCAGCCCTTCACACCGACCAGAAGCGCTGCATCGCCGGCCGTGTAGACCCGGTCCTCGCCGGCGTATCCAAACAGGTGTTTCTTGTCGTAGGTCACGATCGATCCGTCTGGGCTCGCCCAACACAGGCGGTTATAGAATCGGCCGCTATCGGCGGCGATGATGCTGCCGACAACGGCGGCTCCGGTGCGGCGAGCGGTCTCTCGCAGCCAGCCGACGGCCCGACCGTCCATGCTTTCCGCCAGCGCCGCGGCGTTCATGCTGAAGCCGGTGGTGAACATCTCGGGCAGCACGATCAGGTCGGTAGCGGCCTGCAGAGCGCCGATCAGGCGATCGAAGCGGCGCAGGTTGCCTGCAGCGTCCTCCCAGTCCAATTCGGTCTGAATCACTGTTACCGTCAAATCCGGCATAAGATCTCCGCCGCTTTTTGTAGGGTTTCATCCTTTTTGGCGAAACAGAATCGCAACACCTTGTGATCGTCTCCGTCATGATAGAACACCGACGGCGGTATGGCGGCCACGCCGTGTGCGGCTGTCAACCGTCGGGCGAAGGCGACATCCGCTGCGTTTGAGATCGCCGAATAATCGAGCAGTTGAAAATAGGTTCCGTGACAGCCGAGCGGCCGGAAGCGGGAACCCTTCAGAAGCGACAGGAATGTGTCCCTCTTTTCCTGGTAAAAAGCCGGCAGAGTGCCGTAGATTCCCTTTTGCTCCATGAAGTCGGCGTAGGCCATCTGGATCGGCGTGGTCGTGGAGAAGGTCAGAAACTGGTGAATCCTGCGGAATTCGCGCGTCAGTGCGGCCGGCGCGATGCAATACCCGATCTTCCAGCCGGTGGCGTGATAGGTTTTGCCGAAGGAGCTGATGACGAAACTGCGCTCGGCGAGTTCCGGGTCGTTCAGCAGGCTCTGGTGGCGCCGACCGTCGAAGACGATGTGTTCGTAAACCTCGTCGCTGACGATCAAAAGATCGCTGCTGCGCACGATTTGCCTCAATGCCGCCATGTCCTCGGCCGTCAGGACCGTGCCGGTCGGGTTGTGGGGTGAATTGATCATCAACAGGCGGGCTTTGCCGGCCGCGTCGGCGACCGCGTTCCAGTCGATCCGGTAACCGGGAAACGACATCTTCTGGTAGATCGGCCTTCCGCCGTTCAATTCGATGACCGGCACGTAGGCATCATAAGCCGGTTCGAAAACGATCACCGCATCGCCCGGATGCACGACGGCCGTTATAGCGGCAAAAAGCGCTTCCGTGGCGCCCGAGGTCACGGTGATGTCGGTTTCGGGGTCGACCCGGGCATCGTAGAGCTCGTAGACCTTCTCGGCGATCCTCTCCCGCAAGAGGGCAACTCCCTGCATGGGGGCATACTGGTTGTGTCCGGCACGCATGTGTTTCTCAACCAGCGTCACCAGCGCGGACGGCACGTCGAAATCGGGAAACCCCTGGGAAAGGTTGTAGGCGCCGTGTTGAACGGCCAGCTGGGACATGGCGGTGAAGATCGTCACGCCGACTTGGGGCAGCTTGGAGCGAAGGGGCATGAGTGGCCTCGTATTGCCGATGGTTCGTGCCGGGGTGCGGGTTATATTTCTCGATTGCGGGACCCCCGCGCCCTCGCCGTGCCGGCGGCAGCGTTACCTCACGGTTTCTGCGGGAGCATACGCAGACCGTCTCGGCCTGTCAAGCGCACGGTCGGCCGCACGGCGCTTTGGATTCCCTCAGCCGCAGCGTCACATCACCACCGGTCGCCGGATCCCGTTTGGCTGCGGTGCGACCATGCGGATTGCAGCGGCTTGACGCCGATCGGTTGACCCATTATGATACCATCGCAGCGCTTTAGGCTTCTGGCGAGGGGCGGGTTCTATGCCGACAGTGCCTGATCATCCGGCGACGACCGCAGCCGTTTCGTATCCCGTATGCCCGGTCGTGGCAGTGGGGGCAGTGGTGTTCCGAAGCGCACGCGTGCTGCTGGTTCGCCGCGGCCAGCCGCCGTCCCAAGACCTTTGGGCGATTCCGGGCGGCAGGGTCCGGCTCGGTGAAACCTTGCAGGCCGCCGCAGAACGTGAAATCCTGGAGGAGACCGGGCTGACCGTCCGTGCCCGCCAACCGGTTTATACCTTCGATCTGCTCGAGAAAGACTCCCAGGGCCGCATCCGCTTTCACTATGTGATCGTGGACCTGATCGCCGACTATGTGACCGGCACGATCAGCGCCGGCGATGATGCCCGTGCGGCACGCTGGATCGGGCCCGAGGAAATTCGGCACCTGAAGGTGAGCCGACACACCATTGAACTCCTGCAGCGTCAGTTCGGTTTTGGCCGACCACCGGCGGCTGGGTTACCGGTTCCGGAAGGGTCCTGACGGATTGCAGCGAAAGGCGGCTCGGTTATGCGCCGCGATCGGATTAAATGGAACCGCAAGTACCTCAGCCGCAGCACGGCTCTTCCCGCCCATCCGTCCGAGATCGTCCGCAATTTTTACCCCCTTGCCGCCCGCGGGCGCGCGCTCGACATCGCGGCCGGCAACGGCCGCAACGCGCTCTTTCTGGCACAGCAGGGGTTTGCGGTTGACGCTTTGGATATCGCGGAGGCCGGGTTGCGGGCGGTTGCCGGCCGGCATCCCGCGGTTCGCGCGGCGTGCGTCGATCTCGACGCATACGATCTCGTACCGCGGCGCTACAACTTGGTGCTCAACATCCGCTATCTGAACCGCAGGCTTTTCCCGCAGATCCCCGCAGCCCTGACCGAAGGAGGACTGCTGATCTTCGAGACCTACCTCAAACGCCCGAACTTTATTCCGCAGCGTGCGTTTTGTGACGACCACCTGCTGCGGATCAACGAGCTGCTGCTCGGGTTCTTGAAACTGGAGGTCGTCTATTACCGCGAGACGATGACCGCGGCCGACGCTGAGCCTTACCCGCTGGCCTCGCTGGTGGCCGTCAAACGATGACGCCCGCTTCGCGCAAAAAGGTGACGATATCGCGCCAGAAGCGCTCTGCGTCCGGCGGGCAGTCGTTGTGGCCGCACTCGTAGGCCAGGAGTTTGGCCCGACGTGCGGTTTTTTGGAGCGCCGTGCCGTGATGAAAGGGGATGATGTCATCATGGCGGCCGTGGACGATGAGCACTGGGCCGTTGAAAGCGCGGAGGACGACCAGATTGTCGAAAGGGTCGCGGACCATGAACCCGGGAACCAGGTAGCGTGAGGCCATGGCGCGGATGCCGGTAAAGGTCGATGCCAGGATCAGCGCCGCCGCCGGTCGCTTTGCGGCCAGGGCACAGACGGCACCGCCGCCGAGGGATCGGCCGTAGAGGATGATTTTCGACGGGTCGACATCCGGCCGGGCCGCCAACATGTCGTAGGCCGCAACGAAGGCCGCGGTGATGCTTTTTTGAGACGGAGTGCCCGTCGAGCGGCCGTAACCCGGATATTCCACCAGCAACACGCCGATGCCCAGGGCGGTGAAAGGCAGCAGTTCGGTCGCGCAGACATCGATGCGCTCGGCGTTGCCGTGGGCGAAGATGAGGGCCGGCCCCGGGCCGTTCGCCGAAACCCCGCGCGCAGGGATATACCAACTTTCTACGGCGCCGCCGGGGATGGTGAGCCAGGTTATCTCGATCGATAGGTTGTCGGGCAGGGTCACCGGCGCCGAGCCGATCAGGCCGCGCGGGAAGATCATCTGGCGCTGGATCATGAACAGCAGGGTGCAGTAAGCCGCGTAGGCCAGCGCCGCCAACCCGATATATTTTATCCATACCTGCATGTCGACCGCTCGGGCCGCGATAAGTGGTTTTGGTTGCGGCAATGGTTTTCGATGCCTCTATTTCCCGCACCGCACCGGCGTTGTCAACCCCAATGCGGCGACATGGGAATCCACAATAAAAGTTGCGAATGGACATGCCGACGTCAATTTGTTACTAGGGTCTCCGGCCTGGATCACACTCCCGACGGCGTCCCGGGGGATATCGGCGGCCCGATACGGCGGAAGCGGTGACTTTGCGGTGAAAGTCCCGCTCGCCACCGCCATCGAAGCGGCAGCGGCATCGAATCGGAGAAAACGTGTATTTTTTGCTTCAAGGAGCGACCGGCATCGTGGTATTCGGACTCTTGGCCCTTGCGCTGAGCGAAAACCGCAGATGCATCGGCGTCAAAACGGTCTTGATCGGTATCGGCCTCCAGTTCGCGCTCGGGTTCCTCCTGTTGAAACTGCCCCTGTTCAGGGCGTTTTTCCTGCTGCTCAACCGGCTGGTGTTGTCCATAGAAGAATCGACGACAGCGGGCACTGCCTTTGTTTTCGGTTACCTGGGCGGCGGCCCGCCGCCGTTTGATGAAAAGATTGCGGGCGCCGATTATATCCTGGCTTTTCGCGCGCTGCCCCTTGTGCTGGTCGTCAGCGCCTTGTCGGCCCTGCTGTTTTACTGGAAGATCCTGCCGCCGGTGGTCCGGGCATTCTCCTGGGCCCTGCGAAAAACGATGGGCGTTGGCGGTGCCGAAGGTTTGGGTGTCTCGGCCAACGTCTTCGTGGGCATGGTGGAGGCGCCGCTGTTCATCCGTCCTTACCTGCAGCAAATGACGCGCAGCGAGCTGTTTTCCCTGATGACCTGCGGCATGGCGACGATAGCCGGCACCGTCATGGTGCTGTATGCCGGTATACTCAGCCGGACGGTTCCCGATGTCATGGGGCACATATTGACCGCTTCGATCATCAGCGTTCCGGCTGCTATGGCCATATCGAAAATTATGGTACCGGAAACCGAAGACCTCACCTCGGGAGTCCTGCTCGCTCCCGAGGCGGCAAGCAGCGCCATGGACGCCGTTACGCGCGGGACCCTGGCGGGGGTCAAACTGGTGATCAACATCGCTGCCATGCTGGTGGTTCTGGTCGCCCTGGTGCACTTGCTCAACCTGATGTTGGGCCTTCTGCCGCACTGGCACGACCGGGCCGTCACGCTGCAACGGATTTTGGGCCTGATCATGGCGCCGGTGACCTGGCTGATGGGAATCCCCTGGGCGGAGACAGCCACGGCGGGCGCTGTGATGGGAACCAAAACGGTCCTGAATGAGTTTATCGCCTACCTCGACCTCAGTCGCCTGCCCGAATCGGCCCTGAGCGCCCGCAGCAAACTGATCCTGACGTACGCTCTGTGCGGGTTCGCCAACCCCGGCAGTCTTGGTATCCTGATCGGCGGCTTAGGAACCATGGCGCCGGAACGACGCCAAGAAATCGTCTCTCTGGGGTGGCGCGCGATCGTGGGCGGCACCCTGGCCACCTGCATGACCGGAGCCGTAGTGGGGATTATTACGGCGTGAAGGCCGCGTGAGCGGCAACGATTTTCGGCCCGCCGAGCCGGGAACCGCGCCGGGCTGGAATGCCGACAGCCGCGGCGCCGCATGCGGGGCGGCGACCGACTTGACACGCCGGCTGATATCTTCTACTGTCGCGGCATCCAGAAGTGAAACATCATTGGGTTTCTTGATGAGGCGAGCATGACAGAAACGACGAACTACAAATGCAAGCAATGCGGGCACAAGGCCAGCGTGAAGAACGCTGCGGCGACGGTTCCGGAATGCTGCCGCCAACCGATGGCCAAGGCAGAGCCTCTGCCGGTCTGCAGCTTGAGCGAAACCGCCGAACACTCGCGGATGGAAGATATGGGCGAGCCCTGCGATGACGGTCGGGCCGGAAAAGTGTGACCGGACCGGCCGGGCCTGAGGGACGCTAAGGCCGCTTTAACGGCCGGCCTTCGAACCGGCACCCGTCGTGGCCTACCGCGCCGATCGAGCGTGAAGTGGAGGGACGAGATGTTCGAAACGATCCTTGTCGCTTTGAAGTTTTCTCCGTCCGGCCTGAACGCCCTTGATTTGGCCGTTCGGTTGGCTCAGTCACACGGCGCACAGCTGCACGTGTTTCATGCGCTCGATTACCACCTCAAGGATGTGGCCGCCACCGATCCCAAGATGAACGCGGCCCTGGCCGATGTTCGGCGATGGATCGAGGCCGATCTTAAGCCGCGCCTGGCGGGGGCGCTCGTTGCGGCGATCGACTATTTTCCGGCCGACCCTGCCCTGGAGGTCTGCCGTATCGCGGGCGCCATTGGTGCGGACCTGATCGTGGTCGGCTGTCATCAGACCCACCGGCATTTCAGTTTGGGCCGGGTCGATTACATCGGCATGACGATCTTGGAAAAAGCCCCCTGCGCCGTGCTGCTGGTTCCTCTGACCGAATCCTCCGGGGGCGCATCCGGTCATGGCCGGACCACAGGAGCGGTTTGAGAAACCGGCCCGAGCGTCCGCCTGCCGAGCGGCGGCGGTTTAGAAGGGCCAGAAGCTGCTGTCGTTCCAGATCTTCTCCGTTACCTCTCTCTCGACGGCGGCCAGGAAGTCCAAGTGGGTTTTTTCCCAATCGGCCAACCACCCGTAAAGGGCTTTTTCATTGGGATCCTGTGCTTCTTCGGCCCGCTGTGAATAGAGCCTAATGGCGTTTTTTTCCATTGCCATGGCGGCCGCAATCGCGGCCGCTTCGAAACCGGCCGCCGAAATTTGATCCTTCAGCTCCCGCGTGAGCACCTGCGAGGCAATGAGACCGGCGCGTTCGGTACCATAGGCACCGGATTTGAAACTTTTCGTTTCGCAATAGATTTTATATTGTTCGGACAGCACGCGCACATGGCTTTTTTCTTCATCGGCCATTTGGTCGAAGAAGCGGCTGACGGCAGCCTTGTCGGTCTGCCGGGCGACCGTGGTGTAGAACGCGCGCCCCCTTTTTTCGAGCAGGATGGCACTTTTCAGGATCTTCACGGTTTTGTCTTCACCCATTTGCTACCTCCTTTGATCGTTTTTTCGAGGGCTTGCCACCACCGGAGACGAAGAGACCGACGACGCATCGTTTCGGTCGGGTCTGCGGACGGTTGGATTCGACGTAATCGTTTTTGCCAGATGATTCCAAGCGTGGAAAAGTATGCACGGGAGCCGATATTTCAATACCGGCCCGCGAGCCACTCGGCCGGCGGCCGGGCCTCACTCGGGCGCACGCGCCCCCTTCACCGCGACGTCGAAGAGTTTCACTAGCAGCGGTTCATACCAGGACTTCAGGTCGAGACCCTCGATAAAACCGTTGTGACCGCCATGGCGCTGAATCGACAGGGTGGCGAGCCGGTTGAGGCGCAGGTGCTCGAATTCATCGACGGCTATGATCGGATCGTCCGCGGCCGTCAGAAGGGTGATGGGCAGCGGAATGCTCTGCAGTGCGTCACCCAGCAAGGTGTAGCTGTTGAAATAGGCCCGAGTCGAGCCGAAATCGCTGAAGCGGGCCAGCAGCGCGTCGGTCAACCCGCGAACCGACGTTACCGAGGACAGCCGGCTGAAGTCGTAGCGTTGCGGGAAAAGAACCTCTTTGCGCCGCAGCGACCGGCGCCATTTTCTTAAAAAATAGACGCGAATGTAAGCGGTCGCATCGATTCGGGCGGTCGCTTTTTCCGGGTTCAGCACCGGACTGATGCAAACGACGTGCTTCAGGTTTTCGATCGGTTCGCGAAGACAGCGCCGGGCGATGCGCAGCGCAAAGTTGCCGCCCAGCGAAAAGCCCACGATAAAGGCCGGAACGCCGGTCAGCATGCCGGCAGCCCGGCGAACGGCCTGAAAGACTTCCTCCAGCGCCGAAGCGTAAAAAAGGCCGGCATTGAGATCGTGGCTGCCGCCGTGGTCCCTGAAGTTGAGTCGGAAAACCGCATAGCCGTTCCGGAGCAGACGGTTGCCGGTGCGCACGCAATAGGTCGAGAAAGCGCTGCCTTCCCATCCGTGGAGGATTATGACGATGCCCTTGATCGGGCGCTCCGGCGGCGGGGCGGAGAGCCAGCCGAGGAGCCGGACACCCTCTCCCGCAGCAAGGATTACCGGCCGCGCCGACCGGTTGACCGGATTGGGAGGCCGCAAGTGCAATCTGCTGCTGGCAAGGATCGTCTGGATGTGGGGATTGCGCAAGAGCAACGACGGGGCGAAGGTTGCGGTCTGCACGGATCCCCTTATTGTGCCGCTTGGGCACCAATCGACGCGACGGTGCGCTGAAGGTTTGCTTTCGCCATGATGGACCCCAAGTTGGAGCGAACCGGCTGATCGCGCCGGATGGAGAGTTCGGCGGCGGTTTGCCGGTGCCCCGTCCCGCGCATGAGGGGATACTCTCGGGGGCACAAATGGGGAAATAGCGCCGGGTTTTGGATGATTTCCTCTGCGGCGACGTCACCACCGGGGCGAGCGGCGAGTCGATCGGTCAATATCCTGCCGCCGGCAGCGGATGGCCGCGACAGCATGGCAACGGGTGCCGACACGCCTGTTCCCGCAGGGCCGCCCGCGCACGAGCGTACGGGTAAAACCATCGCGGGTCAAGCGTATTTGTTTTCCGCCGCCGGTTTGACTTCCGTTGACGATTCTTTTATAAATAGAAACGCCGCCGCGGGTGCGGGTGGTTCGAACCCGCGCGACCAGCCGGGCGCGGCGGCGCCGCACCTCAACCGTCAACAGACGACATCCATGGCCAAGATCGTCGACCTTAAAACATATCGCGCGCGACTATTCCGCGACCGGGCTTTGGGTCCCTGGAAAAGACGGTTCAACGAAACCTACGACGTCACCTCCCGACTTGCCGAGCTGTCCGACAAGACCCTGCTGTTCCTGGCCCGGCCCGGCGACGCCGCTACGCTGGCCTTCTACGAGATCATCATGGGGACCCTCGATCTCGGGACGGCTGCGGATTTCTACGCGCTCGACAAGCCGGATCAATTGAAAGTGGTCGATGTTCACCTGTTTCTGGCGGACCAGACGCGCTTCGAACTGATGCGGCGGCTCGGTTGGGTCTTGCGGTTTGCCTGCCAAGGTCACACACTGGTCAAGCTGATTCAGGACGCCGATCGCCTGAAGACCCAGAGCAGGGGGTTTGCGCCTGAGCTCTCGCCAAACCATCCCGCTTTCGCGACTTTCCGGGATCTCACGGCCCCAGACAAAGAGTCCTTCGTTCGTCGGCTGCTGTCCGAAGCATTGGAGTCGTTCAAGAACCGGGTCGGTTGATTCTTTACTTCCGCCGCACACGCCCGGCTTCCCCGTTGCCGCACCACTCCCGAGGTCGATTCTGAAAAAACACATTTGTCTATTCATGCAATAAAATATACATATTTGTTTTTTATAAAACTATAAATAACAAATATGTATATTTTAAACGACCGCACGACTTGCCTTCAAATAAGCCTAAAGACAATAATTAAAATATCTTACAATTTTATCGCTGCCATCCGCTGACCTGGCACATGGTTTGCTCCATAGGCACGACAAGTTCCCAGGGAATAACCGCTCATTTTATTCAGGCAACAGGAGATGCCCCATGAAAAAAATCATTTTTAGCCTGCTGTTTCTCATCATCAATTTCACCTTAGCCTGGGCCGGTGACGAACCGCCCACCATCGAATCCAACCGCACGGCCATCGAGCTGGTACAAACCCACGCGGATTATGTGTGGACATTGGTGGCCGCCGCATTGGTTTTTTTCATGCAGGCCGGCTTCGCCATGGTGGAAACCGGCTTCACACGCGCCAAAAACGCCATCAATATCATGATGAAAAACCTGATGGATTTTTCCATCGGCAGCATCGCCTTCTTTGCTTTTGGTTTCGGTCTCATGTTCGGCGAATCCGCCACCGGATGGTTCGGCACCACGGGATTTTTTCTCAGCGATTTCAAAATCGGCGGCGATCCCTGGGTGCTGGCCTTCTGGATGTTCCAGGTGGTGTTTGCCGCTACGGCGGCCACCATCGTTTCCGGCGCCATGGCCGAACGGACCAAGTTTTCCGGTTATCTGCTCTATAGTTTTGTGATCAGCGCCCTGGTCTACCCCATTTTCGGCGGTTGGGCCTGGGGCGGGCTCTTCAATGGCGGCGGTTGGCTGGAAAAACTCGGCTTCATCGACTTCGCCGGCTCCACGGTAGTTCACTCGGTCGGCGGTTGGTCGGCCCTGGCCGGCGCCATCGTTCTCGGCCCCCGAATGGGCAAATACACCAAAGACGGTCGTGTCAAACCGATTCTGGGCCACAACATGCCCTTGGCGGCTTTGGGGGTTTTCATTTTGTGGTTGGGATGGTTCGGTTTCAACCCCGGCTCCACCACGGCGGCCAACAAAGACATCGCCATGATATTCGTCAACACCAACCTGGCCGCCGCCGCCGGATGCATTTTGGCCATGCTGGCCTCCTGGCTTAAATTCGGCAAGCCCGAAATCGGCATGAGCCTCAACGGTGCCCTGGCCGGACTGGTGGCGATCACCAGCCCGTGCGCCACTGTCACGCCCGGCAGTGCCATCATCATCGGTGCCGTCGCCGGTGTGCTCGTGATGTTCGCGGTGCGCTTCTTCGATAAGATTCGGGTGGACGACCCGGTGGGCGCCATTTCGGTGCACGGTGTCTGCGGCGCCTGGGGAACCCTTTCGGCGGGAATCTTTGCCATGGAGGGCTTGTCGCTGTCCGTCATCGGCGTTCAGCTCCTGGGCATCGCGGCCTGCTTCCTGTGGGTATTTCCGACCACCTTCATTATGTTCAAAATTATCTCCAAAACCATCGGTCTGCGCGTCTCCCCGGAGGAGGAGCTCGAGGGCCTCGATCTCGCGGAGCATGCCGGCAATGCCTATCCGGATTTCGAGGTTTCGTCTTACGGCGGTATGGTCACCGGCGGCGGGTTGGGCGCTGCCGTGCCTCATCCGGCACTGGCTACATCGAAACAGGTGGAGGCGAGCTAAGCCGGCGCCTCTGCTTGAGGATGCAAAAACAGAACGGTATTGAGCCAAGAAAAGCGGTTGGAGCGGGACTTTCGGTTTCAGCGCCGGCAGGGCAGAAACTCATTCAACAAAGGGCAGCCGGAATATGCGGCTGCCCTCTGTGGAAATCAGCGTCTTGAAGCGGTCCTCCGTCTTCAGGGAGTGTCTGCGGCGCGGTAAAAAGTCAACTCCCAGAAGTCCTTTTGGCAATCGTGCCGGATGATGTAGAGATCGCCGTCAGCGCCTTTGATCTTGAAGTACCGGTGGTCCGGTGACAGCCAGCGGTCGAGTACCGCCTGCACCGCCACGGTGCGGGATTTGAACCGGATCCGGC
>JBFYWB010000094.1:0-5866 GCA_041299015.1 Deltaproteobacteria bacterium | reverse complement strand
TGGTGAACGATCAACGCAAAGCGCGGGCCGGGACCGGAGGTCGTCCACTCCAGCATCTCGAAGTCGCCGTCCGAGTTGCCGAAGGCCATGAGCGGCCGGCGGCCGATGAACTTGTGGATGGCGACCGGCTTGCCGGCCTTGTCGTCGATGAAATCGATCTCGCCAAGACGCGCGATCACCGGCTGGCCGTCGCGAACTTCATACCGGGTCTTGACGCTGCTGCCGATCACCTGCTCCGGCGGCACCCCGTAAACCGGCTCGGCAAAGGTCCGCATGAACTCGATGCCGCCGCCGGAGACGATGTAGGTCTTGAAATCGTTGGCACGCAGATAGGCCAGCAACTCGAGCATCGGCTGGTAGACCAGGTCGGTGTAAGACCGCTGGAAGCGCGGGTGTTTCGCCGTCGCGACCCACTCCTTGACGGTATTGTCGAACTCCTCGCTGGTCATCCCGCCATGGGTGGCCGCGATCAGCGCCAGCAACCCTTTTTCGCCGCCGGCCGCCACCCCCGCCAAATCATCCGCCAGTGCCGACTTGAAGGGTTCCTGATCCTTCCATTCGGGGTGCTGGGGGACCAGGGCCTTCACCCGATCAAGGGCGAACGCCAGCTGAAAGTAGATCGGCTGCTCCGCCCAGAGCGTGCCGTCGTTATCGAAAACGGCGATGCGCTCGGCCGGGTGGACAAATTTGGGACCGTCTTGCGTGGTGACCTCCTCGACAAACTGCACGATGGCCTGCTTGGTCCGGCCCTCGTTCCAGGAGGGCAGCGGGTCGGCAGCGGCGGCGGCCGACGATAGGGCCAGCGCCGTGGCCAGGGCGATCGCCACCCAAAAATTGCGTCTCATATCGTCACCTATGGTGAAAGCTTGTTTCCGAATGCGTCACTTAAAAACCCCCCAACCCCCCTTTTGCAAGGGGGGCTCAAGGAGGATTGCGTTTAAAGTTGGGACAGGGCCCTGCGCCATGACCCGTTGGGTTGAAAATCGGCAAGAATGCAGCGGGGCACGGCCGGAAGCGGCCGGCCCCGCATGGCTGTCTTGCCACGGTTACTGGACCCCGCCGGGGGTGCTCAGTTTCTCCATGACTGTTTCAAGGGAGAAGCTGGCGGCCTTCTGACGCGGGGGAAAGTCCTCGAAGGTTGCCAGAAAATTGCCCACGTAGGCCTGCGCCGGGACGAGTAGGTAGGCGCGGTCGATCATCCAGTCGTAATAGGTGTTGGAGGTCTTCTGCGAACGTTCATACGGGTCGCGCCGCAGGTTGAAGATCAGTGGAACCCGAAGGGGGACAAAGGGTTCCGCCCAGGCCTGGAGGGTCCCCTCGACGCGCTGTTCCATGAAGATGAGCTTCCAATCCGAATAGCGCAGGGCCGTCAGGTCGCCGTCGTCCGAGAAGTAGAAGATCTCGTTGCGGGGGCTGGGGGCGCCTTGCGGGTCCTTGAGGTGTGCGGTCAGGTTGTAGCCGTCGAGATGGATCTTGTAGTCCCGGCCGAGGGCGGAGGACTTATAGCCGTCGAGCAGGTCTTCCTTGATGTCGGTCTTGCCGGCGGCGGCAAGGAAGGTGGGCAGCCAGTCCATGTGGTGGACGATGCCGTTGCTGACACTGCCCGGCGTGACCACGCCCGGCCAGCGCACGACGGCGGGGACACGCCATCCGCCCTCCCAGTTGGTGTTCTTTTCACCGCGGAAGGGGGTCATGGCCGCATCCGGCCAGGTGTTCATGTGGGGACCGTTGTCGGTGGAGTAGTGCACGATGGTGTTGTCGGCGATACCCAGCTCGTCGAGGACGGCCAGGAACTGTCCGATGTGCATATCGTGCTCGATCATCCCGGCGGTGTATTCATCCGCGTTGGGGTGGGTCTTTTTGATCTCGGCCATCTTCGCGGGACTGACGTGGGTGCGGAAGTGCATCCGGGTACCGCTCCACCAGACAAACCAGGGTTTGCCGGCCTTGGTCTGGCGCGTGATAAAATCGATGGCGGCGGCGGCGGTGTCGTCATCGACCGTCTCCATCCGCTTCCGGGTCAGAGGCCCGGTGTCTTCGATCTTGCCGTCGGCGAAAGATCTGATCACCCCGCGCGGTCCGAAGGCCTGCCTGAAGGTCCGGCCGTCGGCAAGTTTCAGGTCGCCGGGGTAGTCCTCGTTTTCGGGCTCTTCTTCGGCGTTGAGGTGATAGAGGTTTCCGTAAAACTCGTCGAACCCGTGGTTGGTGGGCAGGTGTTCGTCCCGGTCACCGAGATGGTTCTTGCCGAACTGGCCGGTGGCGTAGCCCTGGTCCTTGAGCAGCACGGCGATGGTGGGGTCCTCGACCATCATGCCCTCCTTGGCGCCGGGCAGGCCGACCTTGGAAAGACCGGTGCGGAAGACGCTCTGGCCCATGATGAACGCGGAGCGGCCGGCCGTGCAGGACTGCTCTCCGTAATAATCGGTGAACAGAATCCCCTCCCGGGCGATGCGGTCGATGTTGGGCGTCCGGTAGCCCATCAGGCCCTTGCTGTAAGCGCTGATGTTGGACTGACCGACGTCATCGCCCCAGATGACCAGGATGTTGGGCTTCTTTTCGGCCGCCTGGGAAACCCCGGCCATACAGAGGGCGGCGAAGAGGACAACTAAAATAAACTGGATGGGTTTCGTTTTCATGTCTAACCTCCTCAGATTTGGTTGCAGGGCATCACCCGCGATGGCAATCGGTGCGAATCTTCACCCGCCGGCTGAGACCTGTCCCTGCACCATGTCGCTGCAGGCCGCCGGCCGAAAGGATCCGAAACCCCGAACCCGGGTCCACTTTAGGGATAATGCTCTGTTTGATGGAACTGTCGCCCACGGCAAGCCCATGAGCAAATATAGACCACCCATTCGTAAATCCGGCCATCTATCTCTTTTCGCCGGTCAACAGGCGATACAACCTGTCGGTCACCACGACTTTCCATTTTCCGCCGGACCGCTTCATGTCCACCTGGGTCCTCTCGCTCACGAATGAGACCGAATCGCCGGCTTTGTTTTTGACCACACCACCGGCGGCGCCCGCAACATTGCCGGTGGCGAGTTTGCCGGCTGTGGCAACGGTGCCGGCGGTGTCCTTCGCGCCCTCCGTGATGGTTTCGTAATCAATCTGGGCCGAAATTGTGGCTTCTTCTCCCTTTTTCTTTTCATTGACGTCTTTGATGTCGTACGACAGTTTGCCGGGCATCTTTACATCAATCCAGGATTTGTCGTCGCGTTCATCGATCCCGTATTCCTTGATGGCTTTGTTAACCTGACCCGACTGAGCCAGGTTCATGAATGCCACAAAGGTGGCCTTGGGATCGTCCGCTGCAATGGCCGTGAATGCGAAGACCAACGCAAAGATGATGGTAATGAGGGATTTCATGATAGCCTCCTATCGATTGACTCAGGTTGTTGGAATTTTTACTTTTCCTTTCTTATAAGCTCTTTAATCCTCGGTTATGCCCTCCGTCAGGGATGAAAAGGCGCCATAGCTCTTGATTGAACTTCGAGATCGCAGAAAGCCGTATGTAAAAAGGCCGGCGCTCAACAGATAATAGAGAACGTATTTCACGTGGTCGATCCCGGTCAGTTCGGCAAAAGCGTCCAGGATCGTCCAGCAGTAGAAAACGACGAACAACGTCAGCGCCGAGGCGACTGCCGGAATCATCAACGCCGCCAATTTGACCTTTCGCTGAATGGGCGGAGCCAGCGGATCTGCCCAAAGCGGCATGGCCAAGGCGATTTCAGCATCGGTGATGGCGACCTTCTGCGGGTCACTGGCCTGAAACAGCCGGTGGAAAGATCTTCGCAGTTGAATATTTTGACACAACTGCAGGGCGGCGACAAAGAAAAGAGCGGCAAGTGCAAGGGGGGCCAGCAGAATCGCGTCATCTACCTCCAACCCGAGTTTGCCGAACCGCGTCTTGATGTTCTTCAGCGCGTTGTTCAGCCCTTCTTTGCTTTTCTGGATCTGATCTTTCTTCCGATTCAGCTGATCGACCTCTGCCTGGCGTGCGGCCGAGGCCTCCTCCATCCGACGGCCGATTTCCTCAAAATGATGGTCAGCATAAAACTGGTGGGCCCCATCGATCATACTCTTGTAGATCGGGGTGTTCTGGTTGAAACCCCTCCAGAAATCGGGGTTGGCCGTCAACTCGGTTCTGAAACGATCCGCATGCCTCTTTATTCCGGCTTGAAGGTCCGCCTTCCACTGATCGAACTCCTTGATGTTGAGTCTCTCGAGTGGGGCGGCAATTTCATTGGTCAGGATTTCCTGGTACTGAGCCGCCCGCGCAGTCATGTACTGTCGGATCCGGCATTCCATCCAAGGTCCTTTGTCTCCAGGCGAACCGCATGATTCCGCCGTAGGCTTGAGACCATCCGGCATGGGAGCCGCAGGTCCCCCGGCAGCTTCTTTTTCGAGGGCCTGGATGTAACTCTCCAAAGGTTTTGGCATGTTCTCCACCGCTTCGAAAACCTTCTTGAGGCCGGTCATGGCCTGGCGGTAGATGGTGACACGCTGCTCCTGTTGGGCGATTCCTTGGGACAACCGCTCCAGTTCGGAATTGGTCTCGCGTGCGTCGATCTGCAGAAAAAGAAAGGGGAAGAGGATCGATATGACGAAAACGATCGACAGCGAGATGTGGCCGACGAGCGCCGCGGTGAAGACTTTGGTATTGCTCTTGTATCGCTCGTAGAGCCGCTTGAGATGGTCGTCTATAGCTTTTTGAAGGACCTTGTCGATTTCTGCTGCCATGGAGTTCTACCTCTTCTCAAATCGCTTTTTCCCACAGTCGCTGCGGGGCCGGCTCTTCGAGTTAGATTGTTTTGCTTTTTGCAGATTGTTCCAGAAAATTTTCAAGATCCCCAAACACCCGTAGTTTGCAGGCAGGCCATATTCCATGACTGATGGATGGAACCCTTGCATCGATTGTTTCACATCCCTTTTCACCCATTTCACTCTGGCTCCAGGCACAGCGAATGCGAATGATCACGCTGCCTCCTTACCGATTTGAGCTACCCGTTTGCGTTCTCGCCTTTATTCACCGCAGCGGGTGAATAGAGAAACCCCGTATTGAGGAAATGGGCGTTCGAGATGAGCGAGCCAGCAATCGCCCTTGGGCTGTCCCAGCCCCACAATGAATAACGCTATCGCCATGAGAACGGATTTGACCGCGAATGGCAACCGGCCGCCGCCCGCCGTCTTTCTGGCACTCGATACCGCCCTCGGATTGTTCTTCAGGCCACTGTTCATGCGCCACATCCTTTCTCCAGACCCTTGAGTCTTGAACCCGCGTCGCCGGATAGGCTGCAAACGACGATTCTAATCGTGATTTTCGCCCAACCAGCGGTAGACGGTCCCGCCGAGCAGGGCGCCGATGATCGGGGCGAGCCAGAAAAGCCACAGTTGCTGGATGGCCCAGCCGCCGACGAACAAGGCCACGCCGGTGCTGCGCGCCGGATTGACGGAGGTGTTGGTGACCGGGATGCTGATCAGATGGATCAACGTCAGACAGAGCCCGATCGCAATCGGGGCAAACCCCGCGGGCGCGCGCTTGTCGGTGGCGCCGTGGATGACCAGCAGGAACATGAAGGTCATGACGACTTCGCATAGAAAGGCCGCGCCGATCGAATACCCTCCCGGCGAGTGCGCACCGTATCCGTTGGACGCAAATCCCGCCGACACGTCGAAACCCGCTTTGCCGCTGGCGATGAAATACAGACTGGCGGCGCCGGCTAGCCCGCCGAGCACCTGCACGATGATGTAGGACACCAGATCCCGGGCGGGAAAGCGGCCCCCGGCCCACAGGCCGATGGAAACCGCCGGGTTGAGATGGCAGCCGGATATGTGGCCGATCGCGAAAGCCATGGTGAGAACGGTC
>JBFYWB010000051.1:0-9682 GCA_041299015.1 Deltaproteobacteria bacterium | reverse complement strand
TAAAAGGCCAAAGGCGTAATGGAAGGTCAAGGATCATGGCTTATGGCTAAAACACAATAACGTACCGGACAAGAATAAAGACTGGAATGGATGTTGTTGACCGCATGACGCCGATCGGATATGACAGAACGAAAACGGATATCGGAAGGAGGGACCCAGGATGCCCAAAAAAATCATGATCATCGACGACGACCCGATAGTGGTGCGATACCTCAAGGCCGTGTTCAGCGACAACGGCTATGCCACCTGCACCGCATCGAGTACCTCCGAAGCACTGGAGCTGGTGAGACAGGAAAATCCGGACCTGATCACCCTGGATCTGCAGCTGCCCGATGAATGGGGCCCCCGGTTTTATCGCAAGCTCAGGAAGGAAAAGGACCTGAAGGACATCCCCATCATCGTCATCAGCGGCATCGACGGCGATCATGCCGTCAAGGACGCGATCGCGTTCATCGCCAAACCCTTCGATCCCGAGAAGCTGATCGGAATCGTCAAGAACACGATCGGATGAGGCTGCGCCGGATTCCGCGGGCGCCGGCCGCCGGAATCCGCGCCCAGCTCGTCCGCGGCGAGGCCCGCTTCAACAGCGCGGACAAAGGTTGCTGGGCGTGGCAAACGCTGTGCATGACTTGGCCATAAAGTTTCGACGCTACCCTTTATCCTTTTTCTCCCGCTCTGCGCTGACGCAGTACACGCCTTGGCCCGCCAACGCCGGCTTGAAACACAGATTGTCCGACCGGCAGGCGGCCTGGGCCTTATCCCCGGACTGCCAGCGTCGAATCAGGTTCGGTTCCCGAATCAGGGGCCGGCACAAGGCGATAAAATCGGCCTCAGCGTAACCTACCAGCTGCTCGGCCACTTCCAGCGCTCGGATTCCGCCTACCAGGATCAAAGGGGTCCTGATTGCGGCTTTGTAGTCCCGGGCGGCTTGCCGATAAAAGACTTGCCGGTCGGCGCTGTCGAATTTACCGGTCCGCACCGGGGTGAACTTGCCGGAAAAAGACGTGCCGCCGCTGAGTTCGATGGCCTCGATCCCCGCGTCTTCCAGCATTCGCGAGACCTCGAGCATGTCTTGGCGACTGAAACCGCCTTCGAGAAAATCCTCCGAATTCATTTTGATCAGAACCGGAAAGGCGCTGCCGGTGACCCGGCGGATGCTTTGCAACACATCCAGGACAATGCGGGCGCGGTTTTCGATGCTGCCGCCGTAGGCATCCTTGCGCTTGTTAAAAAAAGGCGACAGAAACTGGCTGAGCAGATAGCCATGGGCGGCATGGATCTGAACACCGTCGAAACCGGCCTTTTGAGCCCGCAGGGCGCCGGCGGCAAAACCGGCGATGACTTCAGCAATCTCGTCCTTGGTCATCTCCCGGCATCCAGGGGCTTTGCCGCCTTCGCGGGCCGAGGGGCCCTTGGCTGGCAGGCCTGACAAGCCGGTGGCGGCCAGGCAGCCGGCGTGGGCCAGTTGAACGATGATCTTGCCGTTGCGGGCGTGGACCGCCGACGCCATCCGGGTCAACCCCGGGAGCAGCTTGTCGTCATAAATACCCATCTGCTTCGGCCCGGCCTGGCCTTCCCGGCGCACATAAGCGTGCCCGCTGATGATCAACCCAACCCCCCCGTCGGCCAGTTGGGCCATCAGTTCAATCAGCCGAGCGGTACCGGCCCCCTCGTCGGTGGCCATCCCTTCCCAAGTGGCCGAGCGCACGAAACGGTTTTTCAGCACCATCGAACCAATGGATGCTTCTTCAAAGACTGCGGACATGGTCGCCCCTTTCCACATCAAGAGTTAAGTGTGCAATCACAACGCGGTTATTCAGACTTGATTCTTTGAATTTGACTTCATGAGGCTTCTTATCGCACTTCAAGAAACTTTTCCATCAGCCGTTTCCCGACGGGCTCAAGCGCCATTCGGCAATTGCTGTGGATCCGGATGACAGGGTCCGAATGATCGGTGGGTATGCGGTTGTGGCCCCAAAAAGCTTGCAGCGGAATGTTTTGGGAGTCCATCGGTTGACCTCTTGACCGTTTATCCATTTTCCGGTAAGGCTCGAACCGAAAAGGGTAACCACATGGACAGGGTTTCTGACCGCGGAAGGAGAGTGACATGGAGAAAATTTTGATCGTCGGCTGCAAACGGGCGATGGATGATGTGTGCATCGGATGCTCGCGCTGCATGGTGGGGTTCAACCGCAGGGAAGGCGCTTTCGACAGGTACAAGGGGCAGGACGCTCAAGTGGTCGGCCTTTTGAATTGCGGCGACTGCCCGGGGGCGACCATCGTCACCCGCCTGGCCCAGGTCAACCTGTGGAACAAACCGCTGGGGGAAAAAATCACCAAAGTTCATGTGGGGCCCTGTATCGTTGACCATTGCCCTTACAAGGAAGTCCTGATCAACAAAATCAAGGCCAAAGCCGGCGTGGAGGTGATCGAAGGGACGCACCCTTACATGCCTCAGAACATTTTTGCATAGCCGCCTGATTCGTCGCCGCTTTTTCACGGACCGCTGTCGATTCAACCGCCCTTGACGCCCGAGTGGTGAAGCCTCGGTCGGTTTTTCCACCTTTTGACTTCAGGGTCGATCGCTAAGCCGTCCCTTTGTTGCCCCTATTAGAAATGGCGAGCCCCGCCTGCCGGCTGACTTCGCCGGATCATTCGATGGCCTGAAACTTGCGCATGAATTTGCGGTCGATGTAGTCTTTGATGATAAAGGCCGGCCGGCCGCCGAACTGGAGCCGCCCTTTTCTGAAGATCCCGGTGCCGTCGCCGAGGTTGAAGATCAGAAGGTAGTCGCCGCCCGGCGCGAAAGGTTGGAGGGCCCGGCCTTCCAGGGCGGCCATCAGGTTGTGGAGCAGAACCGGGTTTTGGCGTACGGCATAAACGCCGACCTTGTTCAAGGGCTGCTCTTGGAAGTAAATGCAGTCGCCGCCGCCGAAGAGGTTGGGGTGTGCCGGGCTCTGCAGGTAGCGATTGACCAGCAGGCCGCCGTCCGGACCGGTCGGCAGGCCGGAGTCCTTAAAAACCGGCGACGGTTTGACGCCGAGGGCCACGAAGACGATGTCCATCGCATGCTCTTGACGCGACTCCAGGCGGATGCGACCGGTGGCGATTTCTTTGACAGCGCTCTCTTCCAGGACCGTGACGCCCCTGGACGTCAATGACGCCAAGGCCTTGGTGCGAATCCCTTGCGGGTGATCGGGCATCAGACGCTTGCGGGTGCAGATGATGATGGCGGGCCGGTGGTTTGTGTTTCCGCGGGCCAGACGCCAGATGTTGCCGGCGATTTCGACGGCTGAAGGGCCTCCGCCGATGACCCCGATAGTGATTTTTTTTTGCGATGCCAGTTCGAGAATCCGTTGCTGGGCCTGTAAGAGCTTCTCGATCGGTTTGACGGGAAAGATATCGGTACCGTCGCCGACGATGTGGCTTTGGGGGACATGGCTGCCCACGTTGAAGGAAATGACGTCAAACGGCAGCGATTCCCCGGATTCCAGCCGGACCGTCCCGGCGGCCGGGTCCGTTCCCGCGATCTTTCCCAGGACAAAGCGGCCGCCTTTTTTTTCCACGACGCGCCGGGTGGCGAAACGGATTTCTTCGGGCCGGTATTGCCTGCCGAGCATTCCCGGACCCATACCGGAGTAATAGTGATACGCCGACGGTTGGATAACCGTCACCTGGTGCCCCTTTTCGACGAATTGGTGCAGATGGGCCAGCGTCATCATATGGGCATGGCCGCCCCCGGCCAGGACGAGGTGTTTTTTCATTTCCGTCTCCGCAATCAGTTAATGTGCAACCTCTTACCGGTGGGTCTCCAACGGGGCCGCCGCCTTCGAGACGCACTCAAATCCGGTCGAACAGCTCTCCCAACTGCGCCAGATGCGCCTGCTCCTCGTCGGCGATCCGCATCAGCATTTGCCGGCTTTGCGGGTTGCTGCTGCGGTCCGCGGCCCGCCGATACAAATCCAGGGCTTGGGCCTCGATGGCCATGGCGAGCCCGATGATATCCGCTACGGATTCCAGGTCAGGTTTATACAGACGCACGTACTCCCCGGTTGTCAGACCGCCTTCGACGGCGGGGGTCACGACGGTTTTCACGAATTGGTCCCGGTCTATCGCCGCACCGGTCATCCGGCGGTACTCGTCGAAAATCCGGTCCTGGTGTTTGACCTCGATGGCGGAGAGCTTGTCGAAAAGATCGCGGGCCGACTCGCTTTTCACCCACGGGATCATGGACAGATAGAACTCCCGCAGCCCCTCTTCCATCGAGTAGGCGACGACAAGGGTTTCCTCGGGCGATTCCCTGCCGGTGAACAGATCCAGACCCAAATCCTCCGCGCCGATGGCCCGCTCGCTCTTCCAGGCCTTGAATCCGCCGGTAAGGTTGTAGACCCCGTTGAAACCTTTACCGGCCAACATTTGGGCCGCTACCCGGCTGCGTCCACCGGAGGCGCAGTAGACGATGGTCGGCTTGTTCGCGTCGATCTCGCCCAACCGGTCGTTGAGGTCCGGCAGGGGAATCAGTTTGGCGCCCGGTATGTGGCCGGTTTGATATTCCCCCGGCTGGCGTACGTCTAGAAATGTGTACTCTTCCGGAGTCTTGGCCGCACGGTAGCTTTTAGCCTGGGGGGCATCGATTGATTCGACGGGGGTGAAGAATTGCTTCCAGCGCATGGCGCCTCTCTCTGAGTGGAGTAAGAAGGGAGGGTACGACGACCGACGGTCCAACCGGGTTTTTGTTTAGTCGAATTTGACCAAAATTGCAACATTGCGTTTAGAATTACAACGGATCGCGCCGATGTGCCCTGCGCGGTGCGGCGGCTGCGGGATGGCGCTTATCGAGAAACGCGGTCAGGCTCAGGCGAAGAACAAATAAACGCCATGCCGTCAGCGGCCCACGGTTTCAGGCGGTCCGGATTTTGACAAATCGGCACTAATCAGTTAAAATTAATAAAAATCAGAGCGGATCGCGAAAGCCAAACCCTGAGCGATCGGGGGACGGAAAGCTACGGGTCTCACGAAGACAGCCGGGTTGCCTAAAAACGCCAGATTAAGAGCCAAGCTGCCTCCCGTCAGGCGGATTGGCTCTTTTTTTGTGCATGCCGGCCAAAGGCTTCCACGAGATGGCGCGACCGGCCCGGCGGCATTAAGGAGCGTTTCATCGCTATGATGGATGTCGTTTAACGGATAACGAATTCTCAGAACGGGTGTCGGGTGCGCCGCCGCTCACCCAGCGCCCGTTCGCGGAGGTGGCTGAATGGGTGCATTCGTCGACCGCGCGGTGCGATGTGTCATCAGGTTCGACAGAAAAAAAACGGTTGCAGGGGCTTTGCCGATCGGAAAATCATTTTTATTCGAAACAGAAAACGGCCATTTCATTTCGATCGGCGACACGCAAATAGAAATGCCCCGGCGGTCACCTGACGGCGTCAAAACTTGGTTGATCTGCAACCATATCGCCACCCCTGAGAGATTCATCACTAATTATCTACGACATCGGTACTTTGTGGTTTTCGACAGCCATGTTTTCTGTCATGACTGCAACAAAAACAACCTGCTGGGCGGCGAGGCGGCCTTTGCGAAGATGGAAAAAGAGTCATCGGCCTTGACCGACAAGGAATTGCAGGGGCAACTGTTCGATCCGTTTTTTGAACTCAACCTGAGCGTCACCGGACGAAACGCTCAGCGGAAAAAATTCAACCGTCACTCAAAAACCTGGTGCGTCTGCAGCCATCTGGCGGATGAAGCCAACTTCAGGCGCCATGTCTTCAGCGGCAACCTCATCTTGTTTAACGAATACAACGTGGCCTGTCCGGATTGCCTCGATGGCATCGTCAAGGGCCCTCGCCCGGGTGATGACGCCAGAGTGGTTGCGATGTCCGGGCAGGATTTTCAATCTGCCGTCGTCGATACGCTCTACGCTGTGAATTACGAACTCTCGATGGCGCAGGGGTTTATCAATAGTCAGACGTGAGGTGACGGGAGCATGGCTTTTCCTGAAAGACGGGGGCGTCCGCGGGTCGCGACGAGTTTGCTGGTCGCCTTTTTTCTTATAAACAAGAAAGGCACGAAAATAGGCCAGGGTGTCGGCAAAACGATCGCCATCAGCCAGAAGGGGATCCTGATTGAAACAAGCCGGGCCATCGCTGCTCCATACGTGCTGGTGCTGGCTCAGGATTTGGACGACAACATGATCGAGATCAACGGCAACGTCGTTTATTCACGTGAAATCAGTCCCGGAATTTTCGAGTGCGGCATCGACTTCCGGAGCGAACCCGCACAAAATGCGATATTTCGCCGGGACCCGATCCGCGCTTTCCACTTCAGGGATCTCTTCAGCCGCAGGTATTGGCAAGCCGAACGCCTCAGAACGGGCGGTGGTCACCGCGGCATGTAAAAAGGGCGGCTTACGCCCTGCTCCTCTTATTTGGCCCGGGTGCAGCGGTCGACCAGATAGAGGATGGAAGTGTAGTCGATGCCGCCGTGGAAGGAAAGCCCGACCTCGCAAGTTCGACTGGTCGCGTAGCCATGGCTGACCTCGGGCGGCAGCTGTTCCTTCAGTCGCCTGAGTCCGAAGGCGTTCAGTTCGGGAACAGTGAAACCCTTGTCGCCGGCGAAGCCGCAACAGGTGATGTCCGGTACAACGACCTTGGCGGCGCACATCTCCGCCAGCCGCCGGAAATCGTCTTCGAGCCCCATTTTCTTGGCACTGCAAACCGAATGGATGGCGACCGTCTGCGGGATTTTCTCGAATTCGAGTTTGTCCGCAAGATAGGTCAGCGTGAACCGGACCGGTTCGTAAAGCCGCAGGCGCTTATCCAACGTCTTCGTCATGTGGTACAGGCAGGGACTCATGTCGCAGAGAATCGGCAGGCGACCGTTGTCGGAGGCGGCCAGCAGGGCTTTGCCGAGTTCGCGGGCCTTGTCCGCGGCCGCAACCTTGATCCCCTTGCTGGCAAACGGCATGCCGCAGCACAGCCGGTCCATTTGCTCGGGATAGATGACCGCATATCCGGCTTTTTGAAGCAACCCTTCGGTCTTGCGAGTCAGCGAGACCGCCTCGCTGCCCCTGGCCGGCCCCATGGTCCGGTTGATACAGGCGGGAAAATAGACCACCGCATCCGGTCCGCGCTGCCCGGCGATTTTCGATGGCAGCTTTTGCGCTGCCGTGGGCATGGCCGGTGTCCAGAACGGCAGTTGGTTGCGGGACAATCGGCGCGCCTTATCGGCCAGGGCCGTCATGCGGTCGGTGCCCAACAGGGCGTGGGCCATGTCGAGCACGGCAAGCCCGATCCGGCCGGCTCCGGTGACGACATCCATCCGCCCGGACAGGCTGCGGCCCACCCGACGGGCGGTCGGCGAGAGGTGATCGGCCCGCAGGGCCTTGATCAGTTCTCCGGTGTCGATCTCCACCGGGCAGGTAAGGGCGCAGAGGCCGTCGGCGGCACAGGTCTGGTCACCATAATACCCATATTCCTGCTTGAGTTCGGCGAGCCGTTCGGGGTCCTGTCCCGAGGCGGCCAGCCGTGTCATCTCGCGGTAAACGACGATGCGCTGACGCGCCGAAAGGGTAAAGTCGTGCGACATGCAGCTGCGCTCGCAAAAACCGCATTCGATGCAGGTGTCGACCAGGTCGTGGGCTTTCGGCATCGGTTTGAAATGCTTGATATGCGCCTCGGGATCGTCGTTGATGATGACGCCGGGATTGAGCAGGTTGTCCGGATCGAAGATGGCCTTGATTTCACGCATGGCGGCGTAAACCCGCTCACCCCACTCCTTCTTTACAAAAGGCGCCATGTTGCGGCCGGTACCGTGCTCGGCCTTCAACGAACCGTCGTATTTGTCCACCACCATCGTGACGATATCGTCCATGAACGCCTTGTACTTCGCGATCTCGCGATCGTCCGCGAAGTCGAGCGCCAGCACGAAGTGGACGTTGCCGTCGAAGACATGCCCCCAGATGATCGTGTCCTCATAGCCGTATCGTCCGAAGTGCTCCTGCAACTCGAGCAGGCAACTCCGCAGGTGGTCGATCGGTACGGCGATGTCCTCGATGATGACCGTCGTCCCTTTGCGGCGGCCGATGCAGGCGGACGGGAACAGGCCCTTGCGGATGTTCCAAAGGGCTGCGGCCCGGCCGGGATCGGTCGAGAACTCGACATCGCGGGCCAGCGCGAAACCGTTGAATTTTGCAGTGATCTCATCGATTTGCCGCCGCAGGCCGGCGGAATCGGCGGCGGCGGTCTCGACCAATAGGGCCGTAACCGACCCCGCGAGGGTCTTGATGTAGGCGGGCATGCCGGGTTTGTCTTCCACCGAACGCAGCGCCGCCCGATCCATCAGTTCGGCGGCGCTCACGTGGCATTCCTTCAATAGCCAGACCGCCTCACAGGCCTTGGCGATGTCCGGGAAGAGCATCAGGCCGGTTGCCTTGTGGGTCGGTTCGTCGATCGTGCGGAAGCTGACCTCGGCCACAAAGCCCAGCGTTCCTTCCGCTCCGATCATCAAGTGCTGAATGATGTCGATCGGGTCCTCGTAATTGATCAGTGCGTTGACGCTGTACCCGGTGGTGTTCTTGATCTGATACTTCCGTCGGATGCGCGCCACGGTTTGCGGGTCGTCCCTGAGGCTCCGGGCGAGGGCCGTCACCCGATCGATAATGTCCGCGCGGGTTTCCATAAACGCCGCGCGGCTGCTCTCGTCGCGGGTGTCCAGGATGGTGCCGTCCGAGAAGATGACACGCATGCCCGTCACCGTGCCCATGCTGTTGTCATCGACTCCGCTGGCCATCCCGCAGGCATTGTTGGAGACGATGCCGCCGATCTTGGCCGAGTTCACCGAGGCGGGGTCCGGACCGATCTTTTTGCCGTATGGGGAGAGGTAGCGGTTGGCCTCGGCCCCCAGGACGCCCACACCCAGGGTAATTTCACCGAGGTCCGGGCTGATGCGATAATCGCGCCAGCCCTCGGTTCCCAGTACCATCAGAACCGAATCGCTCAATGCCTGGCCGGAGAGGCTGGTGCCCGCGGCCCTGAAAGTGACGGCGGCCTTGAGCGCACGGCAGACCGCCAAGACGGCCTTGGTTTCGGCTTCGGTTTCGACCTTGACGACGATCTTGGGGATCAGGCGATAGAAACTGGCATCGGTGCCGTAGGCCAGGGTCCGGATCGGATCGACAATCAACCGCTTTGCCGGAATGACGGCGGCAAGGCGTTCGTAGACCGACGCAAAAGGTTCGGCAAGCATCAACATCTCCCGTGCGGTCGGTTCAGGGTTCAAGAGCCTCGATCGGATACGCAACACGTATAGATCGCACGCTTTCTTGTCAAGTTCGTTCTGCCGGTCACGCCGCCCGAGGGTCGCCGGTGCGGGATTTGACATTCCCGGCCCGTTCGGATATATAAAAACAAGTTTTAAATTGTATTCAAATGGTTATTTTTTACGCCGATCGCGTGCAAATATTGGGAAATCTATTTCGGGTTGGATCTTTCGCCGCCACAGGCTCTGCGCCTTGTCGCCGAAACGACCCAAAGGACATCCTGACATCTGTACCTTGGCATCCGCTCGAGAGGAGTACCTTATCGTTATGGCTGAAGGCAGAATCAAATGGTACAGCGAGGACAAGGGATACGGTTTCATCGAAGCCGAAGGCGGAAGCGAGATCTTTTTCCACAAATCGAATGTC
>JBFYWB010000035.1:0-3102 GCA_041299015.1 Deltaproteobacteria bacterium | reverse complement strand
AAAGAAAAGAGACGGTCTTGCAGCAGCCATATAATTCGATGACGGTTTGCTCGAACGCTGCCGCCCGAATTTCGAACAGCGACATCAGTTTGAGCTTCGGGCCATATTTACGGGGCCTGCCTCGACCGCCGGTTTGAGCCGGCGGATCTTCATAGGCCACTGCGTTGCTTTTCGCACGCGTCACAATATGGACCAGCCGCCGGCCATCGGCGTCGACCACCTTTTTCAGGATCTTGAACACCGGACCCACGGCGAAATAGGCATCGAGCACCAATAGGCATCGTTTGCCCATGGCCACGACCAGATCGGCGGCCATAGTAGCCATCAAGGTGGTGACACTGACTTTGGCGCGACCGTTGAGAACCGGATCGGTTTTGTTTTGTAGCCGACGGATCTCGGCTACCCCTTCATGCAGCTCGGCGCAAAGGGGAACACAGAAGAGTTTTTTTTACCCAACCGGCCAAAATACCGATCACGCCCCAGTGGTGACCATAGATGTACGGCGCCTTGCCCGAGTTGTCCGACTCCTGGTGCAGCCGTTTGACCGCCGGCATCTTCTCGGCCTCCTTGCAGATCTTGATGCCGTCGCCGGCCAGCAACAGCCGATCGTCGATGGTCGGCAACGGACAGCGCTGCAGCACGATTTGCCACCAGCGCTGCAAGATCGCCTTGAGCTGCCAGGACGAGGCCCGGAAAAAGGAAAGCATGGCGGTGTACAGCGCGGGCTCGATCCCCATCCAGCGCACGAAGGCACTCGCCCCGCAAAGGTCAATGCGAACGATAAAACCGAACACCACGGTGACAAACCAGTTAAAGGCGGCCGCGCGCGAAAAGCAGGATCTGAAACCGGCCAATATGGCGCTGATCTCTGGTATCATGGCCCCTCCTTTACTTGCCGGGTTTCAAGGCAAAGGTGTTCGGGGCCGTGCGGATAAACGTCTGAGCGCCGTTGATCTTTTTCAGAATGGCCGAGACGATCGAATCCCGATTGAGCCGAACCTGATGATCCTCCTCCGCCTTCCGGATAATTTCCGATACATGCAAAGGGCGGCCGGCACCGCTAAGTATGTTTTCAACGATATCGATATTTGACGTACGTTCCTGGGGCTGGCGCTGTCCCTGTTGCTGAAAGCGTTCGATGATCTTGAGCCGTGCCTGTGCAACCTCCTTTTGATATTGTAAATACAGTTTGAATTGGTCCATGGCGTATCCTCCTCTTGATAGGGTTTAATGCAGAGGATACACGCCCACTTAGTGTATGTCAGTAATTATTGACATACACTTTGAGATGATGACAACCCTTACATTCAGTAATCTTGTGCAACTTTCGTAGGCTTGGCTATGTACGTATCTATAAATTGGACGTTTCCCGATTTGTTCTTCGGCCGACCGGAGAACTTTGGACTCTAAAGTTTGGATCATCTCCAATTTAATTGTAGTCAAGCAGGGTAAAACAGTGGGTCATCAATCAAAACAGAATTGACATCCGGTATCTCCAGAGGATATAGGGTTTAACTGGCAAGATAAACTCTATCCGAAGGAAGCCTGCGATGTCCGTGCTCACTATAGCACCCTATTTCCCTTTTCGTCGAATCAAATTGTCGACCAAATCGTTTTGGAAGACGCTTGCGAGGCACAAATCCGGATACAGCCCGACAAGCGCTTTCAACCGATCTGTCACTGCTGTGGGCACAGGGCCTCCGGGGTACACAGCTGGACCGACTCCTGGACGGATGTGAGCATGTTTCAGATCTACCGCTCGCTTCTTTTGGACAAGCGCATTGCGGCATTTTTTGCCTGGCACCATATCGTATAGCGTCGCTACGCCGCGGGCACTGCCGGTTCGCACGGCTCGGGGGTTGGTCGATGATCGTCGAGAAACCACGAATTTTAGAAGAAGGCGATGATATTCTCCTTTCCGCCGCTGTCGACAACCGACTGTTATCTGCAGACATGCCTGAAACTTTATGGTTCAGGGTGTCCGGGCGGTTTCGGACCGGGGTGACGGAGCGCAGCGATCCCTTTCTTGTGGCCATGCTACCCGTTGCCATGGCACTCGGAAAAAATCTGGAAATCAGGGGCACGGTTTCTTCCCGTCTGGTTTTCGGTTTGCGGGCTTATCAGCGGATACTGCACACGTGGTGCCCGAAACTGTTTTCAGTAGTGGAACTCAAGGTCGCCAAAACCACCGACGCTTTACCGGCCGACCGGCCAAGGGCGGTGGGCAGCGCTTTTTCCGGTGGCGTCGATTCCTTCTATACCTTGCAGCGGCATCTGCCCGGCAATGAGGTCCTGCCGGATTACCGGCTGACCCACTGCCTGATGATCGACGGCTTCGACAATGACGTGGATTTAGGCCATACCGGCTTGTTTAGGACCCTGCGCGACGTATACGAACCGATGCTCAGTGCTTAGGGAATCCAATTGCTGGTCGTGCAAACCAATATGCAGCAGGTCAGGATGGCGGCGATGGCGCGCGAAAATCTGCATTTAACCTTCGGAATACCCCTGGCCGCAGCCGCGTTGGTCTTAGGAGCCATGTTCGAACGGTTCTATATTCCGTCCTCTTATGCCTATCACCGACTGGTTCCGGACGGCTCACACCCGATGCTGGACCATCTGCTGAGTACCGATACGCTGCAGATCATCCACGACGGGGCCGAGGCGTCAAGGACCGCCAAAACGATGGCCATCGCCGGCTGGCCGGATACCCATTCCCGTTTGCGGGTCTGTTTTCGGAGCGCCCGCTTCAATCCTGAGCGCCATGTTTTCGAAAATTGCGGCGCTTGCGAAAAATGCCTGCGTACCATGATTCCTCTGGAAGTAGCCGGCCTGCTGAACCAATTTGTCACGTTCCCAGTCGGGTTGGCCAGCCGGAACATCCGACGTGTCCATTACCTATCACGCTCGTCCAGATCTTTTGCCCTGGAAAACCTGCACTTCGCGCGGCAGGCTGCACGCTGGGACCTGGTTACCGTGCTGGCCTATGTGATTTCACGAGGCAGCTTGATCGCGACTTTCCTACGCCCACTCTTCGGCATACTGCCAAAAAGTGTCAGGCTATGGTTGAAAGATAAATCGGTTTTCGGTCGTCCTCTGTGA
>JBFYWB010000030.1:0-2934 GCA_041299015.1 Deltaproteobacteria bacterium | reverse complement strand
CTGAAAATTTACTGCAGTCCCACAATCTGGAAATCTTCACCGAACGCCTGACCAAGCGACTGAGCCGGCTGGAACGCAAACGCATTCTCAATCACCAGGAGCAACTGGCCTATGTGACACTTTGGCAGGGAAAACAAGCCGGCCGCTCGACGCTGAAAAATATCGAGGATGCGGTTTCCGTGCTCCGCGATCGTTCCGGTGCGCGGTTTTTTGACCCGGCGGAATATTACCGCGCGATTGCGACAATCGAAGCGGCCTTGCGGTTGATCAGCGCCGCCTTCACACCCCTGGAAATGGATTTTACCCGATATCGCACGCCGTTTTCTTTGCTGAACATGGATCAAATTCGAAACGACGCCCATGCCGACCGTACTCCGTTTTTTGATTACTTCAACGGCCAATTAGTAGACCGGCTTGCCGAAGAGGAGGTCGACCTAGTGGGGGTTTCGGTGGCCTACACTTCTCAGACTCAACAGGCCTACACGTTGGCGTACGTGCTGCGTCGCAGACTTCCGAATGTGTATCTGACGGTCGGTGGCCCGGCTCTGACACAATTATTTTTGCGGCTGGATCCGGACAAACGCAAAGACTGTTTAGGCCCTTTTCACTCGGCCGTCTTGTTTGAAGGCGAAATGCCTTTGTTGGGCATCGTGCGGGAACTGGAGTCGGGCCGCAGACCAATTGGCATTTTGCACTCAGACGATCCGATAGAACTGGCCCGTCTGCCGGCTCCCGATTTCGACGGTCTGCCGCTGGAGCGCTACTTCAGCCCTGAACCGGTATTGCCCTATGATCCGACCCGGGGCTGTTACTGGGGGAAATGTACGTTCTGCCATTACGGCCTGGCTGAAAAAGGAACGGCCCTGTACCGCGAGCGGCCTGTTGCGGCGGTCCTGCAGCATTTGGAAAAACTCTCGGCGCGCCACGGCTGCCGTCTGTTCTATTTATCCCAGGATGTCATGGCCCCGAGGACGGTTCATCGCCTTGCCCGGGAAGTTCGGGAAGCCGGATCGACCTGGCGCTGGGCCTCGGACCTGCGCCCCGAACCCTACTTCACTGCTGAAGTATGCCGAGATCTGGCCGAAGGCGGAGCGCTTGCGGTTTCCTTGGGAATTGAATCCGGCTCTGCGCGGATGCTGAATCTGATTCGCAAAGGAACCGCCAGGGAGGATCTGGAAACGGTGATCCAAAACCTGTCGGCCGTCGGCGTGGCCGTCGAAGCCATGTGTTTTACGGATTTTCCAACGGAATCCTACGCGGATGCCATGGCAACCCTGCAACTGCTCGACACCCAGCGCGAGGCGATTGCCCTGTTTATGTGCGGCCGGTTTCAGCTGACCAGCGGTTCGGCTGTGGCCGGCAGGCCTTCGGACTTCGGAATCCGCGAAATATGGAATGTCGCCGGAGACGACCTTCGCAGCGCCCTGTACTATGAAGAGAAGACGGCCTCCAAAACCGCCGCGGAAGCCGAACATATCGAAGCCCGGTTGAATCGGATTTCTCGTCATTGGCAGCTTCACGACTATCCCTGGGCCGGATCTTTGTCCACGGCCCACACGTTGCTTTGGTACGAGCGTTTCGGTCCGCAGATATTCAAACGATTGGCGCGCACCAAAGGACTGCACTCCGGCACACGGTTCACCGCGCCTGTCGCGGCCCTGCCGCATCAGTTGAGAACGGTTGCCGAGCGCGCCTTTGAAAACGAGGCCAACCTCTGGCATGAGCTCGTTCGCCGGAAGCGGACGGTCACACCGGAACTCTACCGGCGGTTGGCGGAAAACCTGCCGTCGCTGAGCGTTCGGAAAACCAGGAAATCATCCGAATAAACCGGTCTTGCGGGATATGCGCAACTTGCATCAATACACAAAGGATCCGCAGAAGGCCCTTTCCTTTCTGGAAGCTTTTAGAACTGCGTTGATTCGAACCGCCGTCATGGTGGCCGTTTTTTCCGTTGGCGGCTACCTGGCGGCCGGAACGATCGTTCGCTTCCTGCAGCGTCTGACCGACGTCAAACTGGTTGCCTACGGAATCCCCGAGACGTTTTTTGCCTTCCTGACGCTGGCCCTCGGCGCGGGTTTATTTGCGAGTATCCCCTATCTGTTGTATTCGATCCTGTCTCCGCTACCGGCCCTGTTTTCCACTTTTCGACGCAAGACCATGTTTGCTTTCTGGCTGGCTTCGATCCTGTTGTTCTATACCGGCGCCGCTTTCTGCCTGCTGGTATCCCTGCCTTACGGCGTTCAATTTTTACTGAGCTACGAGAGCCGGTACATCACCGCCTTGATCTCCGTTAAAAAGTTCGTTTCCTTTTGCCTGCTGATCGTCTTCGGCTTTGGGATGATTTTCGAACTGCCGCTTTCCATGATGCTGCTGGGCCGCATCGGGCTGGTCAGCGCTGCCATGCTGTCACGCTACCGGCGTTATGCCATGCTGATCATCAGCATAGTCGCTGCCGTCTTGACGCCGACCCCGGATATATTAAACATGACCCTGATGGCCGTGCCCCTTTACCTGCTGTTCGAACTCGGCCTCCTGGGCATGCGCCTGTGGAAGCCGTGACAAAATTCGGTCTAATTTGAATCTCATCATCACGGCGGCTGACCGGCTATGCCCAGTTGGGTGGATAAGGGACGGGTATTGATATATTGATTGACATGAATGAAGCTATCGGCTATTTGAATAGATATGCCACGAAAAGCAAGAATTGACGCCGCCGGCGCGCTGCACCATATCATCGTGCGCGGTATTGAACGCCGAAAAATCTTTTGGGACGATATGGATCGTTATGCCTTTGTAAAGCGCCTGGGGCAGGCGCTGAAAGAGACGCAGACGGATTGTTTTGCCTGGGCCCTGATCCCCAATCACGCTCACCTGTTGCTGCGTACCGGCCTGACGCCGATCAGCGGGGTCATGCGACGGCTTTTAACGGGATAT
>JBFYWB010000020.1:0-3025 GCA_041299015.1 Deltaproteobacteria bacterium | reverse complement strand
TGTGCTCTTCCGATCTGCAAAGTTAACGGTCAGATGACGGGAAAATGATCAAAAAATTATCCTTGCTGCATGAGCTTTATTGGTTGAGAAGTTTCGGGGTTTCTGCAAAAATCGGTCAGGGCCATCACCCGGGGCTGACTGCAAACGACACGATTGCACGGCGTCGCTCCGGATCCAGACCGGATCCAGATCAGTTAAGAGCCGGCGCATCAGAAAATTGAAAAGTGTTTTCGATCGTCAATGGGAAATCAGGAAGAAAGCGAAGAAGTTGCTGCCTTACGTGTTCCTGAACCGGAGCGGCACAAAGCGGCTAAAACGCTTCGACAAGGAGTGGAAAAAGGCTTGCGGCAGTGCCGGAATTGGGATAAGGCTTTTCCACGATTTCAGGCGGACCGCGGTTCGCAACATGGTTAGATCAGGTGTGCCCGAACGGGTGGCGATGATGGTTTCCGGTCACAAAACGCGGTCGGTTTTCGACCGGTACAATATCGTCAGTGACCATGACCTCAGAGTCGCCGCCGCCAAGCATGCAGCCTACCTCGATTCACTTCACGGGCACAATTTGGGCACAGTCGGCCATTTTGGAATGGCTCAAGAAGCCCAAACTGACACCTAACCTATTGAAATTATTCTATCGCCCCTGTAGCTCAGTGGATAGAGCAATGGATTCCTAATCCATTGGCCGCAAGTTCGATTCTTGCCAGGGGCACCAAAAATTCGAGGCCGGCCGCTAATATCCTCCGAAAGGCCTTACCACGCTTTGCTGGTGCTCGCGGCGGCTGAATTCATCCGCTTGGGCCTGAGCGGCTTGGCGGCTGGGGTGGTCCCCGATTCGTACCGTATACCAAATGCGGCCATGGGCGCCCGTGATTCTCATAATCCGGGCCGAATAGCCCTTGGTATTGAGTTGGGCCGCCACCTGCTGGGCGTTTTCGGGGTTCAGATAGGCTCCGATTTGGACCGAGTGGGTCATGGCTGGCTTCTGGCCTACGTCGGCCGTTTCTGAACCGGGTTCAGCCCGTGGGGCGACGGATTTTCCGGATGCCGGCGGCGCAGGCGCAGCCGGGACGGTTTCAAGGGCACCGTCTCCCGGAGATGACGCTTCAGCAGTGGACTCTGCTGCCGGGCGAGGTTCAAAGGCGCCTGGGTCGGGCAGCGGTCGCGGCGGCGCAGACCGAAACACCCACACCGCCGCTGCACCCAAGAGCAGCAGGCCCCCGACCGCCATGGCCCAAGTCGGCAAGCGCGCCAGGGCCGGGCCGGTGACATCTCGCCCCTCCAGGTGGTCGAGACCCCGAATAACGGCGTGCGCCAGTTCGCCGGTCATCTCTTTTTTTCGGACCTTGAACGCGGCCTCCAGCATCATGCTGCAGGCGATATTGATCCGCCGGGGGTTTCCCCGCGCATACCGAAATATTTTCCGGACCGCTTCGCGGCTGAACCGAACTGGAGGCCCTGCCGCTGCGACGCTCAGACGGTGCTGGATATAGGCCGCCGTCTCATCGATGGTCAGCGGGCCGATTTCATAGCACACCGATACGCGCTGACCCATCTGGCGCAACTGGTGAGAGTACAGCAGCTGCATCAATGCGGGCTCGCCGATCAGCACGATCTGGATCAATTTTTCACGGGTCGTCTCGAGATTGGAAATCAGGCGGATTTGTTCCAGTACTTCCGGCGCCAGAATCTGGGCGTCGTCGATGAACACCACCACCTTCCGCCCGGCGATCCGTTCGCGCATCAGAAAGCGGTTCAGCACATCGATCAACTCGTGCGCGGTCTGCGAGTTGCCAGCTATTCCAAAGCTGTGGTGCATGCGCTGCAGAAGTTCTTTCGAGCTGCTAATGGGGCTTGATAAAAAGGCAACCACCGCGCCGCCCTTGAGCGTCTCAACGAAGGACCGGCAAACCGTCGATTTGCCCATCCCGTTCAGGCCGGTGATGACGGTGAACCCTTCGCCTTCGGTTAGGGCGAAACGCAGATGGGCCAATGCCTCTTCATGGTGTCTGCCCAGAAAAAGATATTTCCCGTCGAAGGTGAGTTTGAACGGGTTGTCTTTCAAGCCGAAAAACGGCAAAATCATACGGCCATCCTTAGAATACAAGCGGCCGCCAGGGACGGTCGCTCTTTGAATCGAAAATGCCCCAGCAGACGGGGGATGTCAATGCCGGCATGTCGGGTTCCAGGCCTGCACGATTCCCCCGCAAACAATATCAAGGCCAACCCTCTGTGTTCGCATACCAAACAGATCAAACGTATTTCGCCCAGATCGCCGAAGGGATAGAGGAACTCGGTGCCGAGGAGATCCGGCGTCTGGGGGCTGCCACGGTCAGGCCTTCCTTCTGCGGGCTGCATTTCGAAGCCGATGCGGCGGCACTGTATCGCATCAACTACCAGTCCCGGCTGGTCTCGCGGGTGCTGGCGCCGCTCACGCGCTTCACCTGCTACGATACCGATCGTCTTTACCGCATGGCCCGAAAGGTGCCCTGGAAGGCGGTCATGGGGGTGACCCAGACCCTCGCGGTGTTCGCCAACGTGTCCAACAGCAAGATCCGGCACTCCCAGTACGCCGCCCTTTGCCTCAAGGACGCCATTGTAGACTATTTTCGGGAAGACTGCGGTCGACGTCCGGATGTCCGGCGCATCGACCCCGATGTTTGGATCAGTCTTTTTGTCGAGAACAATCGCGCAGTCATCAGCCTGGATACCTCCGGCGGATCGCTTCACCGCCGGGGCTACCGGCATGAGGGCGGGCCGGCCGCGATGCAAGAGACCGTCGCAGCAGCCATCATCCAATGGACCGGCTGGGATGGGTCTCGCCCGCTGGTCGACCCTATGTGCGGCTCGGGCACGCTGCTCGCGGAAGCCTTGATGCACCATTGCCGTATCCCCGGTGCCTTTCTGCGCGGACATTTCGGTTTCGAGCAGCTGCCTGATTTCGACCGCGGGCTGTGGTCGTCGGTGAAAACAAGGGCCGATCGTGCGATCCGGCCGCCGATCGCCGATTGCATCAGCGGGGGCGATA
>JBFYWB010000017.1:0-4240 GCA_041299015.1 Deltaproteobacteria bacterium | reverse complement strand
TCCTCGTGTAGATGATAGTATAAACATAAAATACGCTGAATAGTTACGGTTTCTAAATGAAACCCCTTGTATTGTATGAATTCTTAGCGAGATCATACCACAGATTTGTTGTTTTGGAGATTTGTCGGATGTTATCTGTGATATTTACAGTCTGTTAAAAGTGTGTGTCTGCTTGCCATTATCTGGATTGACGGAGAATCCAAGGCATCCCCATATGTTGTGGTCAATCGGAGACCCGAGATAGGATTACATGCCGGTATCGCATGCCTGTCTCTCCATGGAATTGCTTGTTTTTCCGAGTGACAGACCTTTAACAGGAACTTCATTTGGCCTGCATGCCAACACAAGACTCACGCAATTTTTTGAGCACTGCATCTGCGATTTCATTGTCATCCGTTTGCATGACCTGTTGTGGTGCCGTCAAAAAGCGTATAATCTCTCCTTGACGCTGGCACGCAACCTCGCCATAGCTTAGAAACGTCGTCAAAACTTTTTCATGTCCGAGATTCTGACTCCAGGCTTTGAACTGCTCCGGGGTCTTGCAGACCTCCTGGCCGAGTTGGACAAGGGTATTTCTGAAGCTGTGGGGCTTGAAATACGGCAAGCCCGCGTGGTCAAAGGCTGCGCGAAAGATAGCTCGGATGGGCGAGGTGGTACTCCAGTGCTCCCGTGCCAGTCCTGCAGCTTCTAACTGTCGGGTAGTCCCCAGGCTGATTCGCGTTGCCGGAAATAACGGATCGTCATTTCCCCATAGCTTTTCATCCCGAAGATGAGACACCCACTCGGCCAAAATGGGGCGAACTTCCTCGCCCACCGGCGAGATTGCGGCACGGTGCCCCACTTTTCGTGTTTTCAGGACCCCCTTCATGTCGGCCGCCGGGTTTTAGGTCGCCCGGCCGGTCTGGATGGCATAGCGGAAAACAGCGCTGGTCCGCTGCAGGACCCGGGAGGCAACATCGCGGGCGCCACGGGAATCAACCGCCCGAATAACCTCCAGGACCATCGGCGGAGTGATCTCCTTTATGGGAAGGTCGCCCAAGGCAGAAAAGGCGTCTGCCTCCAGGGAGGCCACCACCTGGCGAAAGTGTGTTTCCGTCCAGCGGGCGCCGTATGTCTTGGCCCAATCCAGAGCTATCGCCCGGAAAGTATTATCATCCTGTTCCCGCTCGGCCTGCTTTGCTGTTTTTTTGCATCGATTGGGTCAATACCCTCCGCCAACTGAAACCGGGCTTTGTCGCGCTCCTCCCGGGCCTTTTTTAGCGAGATGCCCTTGTCATAGCTGCCTAAGGCCAAAAGCTTTTCCTTACCGCCGAAACGGTACTTCAGCCGCAAGAGCTTGGAACCGCCGGGCTGCACCAGCAGAAAGAGGCCGCCTCCGTCAAAAAGCTTATAGGACTTGTCCGCCGGCTTGGCTTGCCGGATCTTGGGATCGGTGAGCTTATCGGTAGGCATGGGGTAGCTCCTCCTGCGTGGGGATCACCCTCTATTCCCGTTTTCCATACCATTCCGCCTTATAAGGCGCGCCCTAAATGGAATAAAGGTCGGGGGTATTATTTATACCTACAGGCCTGTATACCCCATTTTATACCCTACATACCCCCGGCTGTTAATGGAATTTACCGGACGGCAATGGACAAAGAAAAGCCCGCAATCTGTTGCCAGTCGCGGGCTTTAGGAGCTCTCCAGATCACTCTGGATTATCATGTGGTGCCGGAGGCCGGAATCGAACCGGCATGACCTTGCGGCCGGAGGATTTTGAGTCCTCTGCGTCTACCAATTTCACCACTCCGGCGACTTTAACCATCCGAAGGCGCCATTCTCTTACAACCGCAATCTGCCACCACGGCATGATGCGGTTTTCGAATACGTGCGCTGCCGTTCTGACTACAGGAATCCGGTTCCTTCGTCAATAATAAATGGCCGCTCAGCCTACAGCCGCCAGAATCGCCCGTTGGGAAACAACCCCTTCCCTGATGACAATGGGCTCGGCGCCGGTCACATCGACCACCGTGGAGCCGATGCCTTCTTTCAGCTGACCGGCGTCGATCACCAGGTCCAGCTGTTGGATCAACTGCGGGTCGATTTCATCGATGCGATGGCACCCTCCGCGACCGGCCAGATTGGCGCTGGTGCCGGTGACGGGCCGATCGAATGCCGCAACCAAGGCCCTGGCGACCGGATGCCCGGGCAGCCGGATCCCGATCCTACCGGTGCCGGCGGTCAGGTTGGAAGGAAGTCCGGGGAGGGCTTTGAGGACGATCGTCACCTGGCCCGGCCAGAATCGATCCATGAGCCTGCTCGCCGCCGCCGGTACTTCGACCGCCAGGTCGACAACAACGGCGCGGTCGGGAACGAGGATCAAAAGAGGCTTGTCGGGCGGCCGCCGTTTGATGGTGAACACCCGCTCCACGGCGCCGGCATTCAGGGCATCCGCGCCTAAGCCGTAAAGGGAACCGGTCGGAAACGCGATCACCGCCCCGCGTTCAAGGAGCGTGGCTGCTGCAGCGATCAGGTCGGCTTGTGGCTGCTGCGGATCGATCGCGACGATCCTAGGCATAATTCTCAAGCTTCCGGGCTTTTTCCTCGACCTTGGCCGCCATCTCCTTCTTGAAATCGACCAGCTTGTCAGCCAGTGCCGGGTCGCCGACCGCCAGTATCTGAACGGCCAGGATGCCGGCATTCACTGCGCCGGGCTTGCCAACGGCAACGGTGGCCACCGGAATGCCCGGCGGCATCTGAACCGTTGAGAGCAGGGCATCGAACCCCTGAAAGGCCGAGGAGTCGATCGGCACACCGATCACCGGCAGAATGGTATGGGCCGCCATGGCGCCGGCCAAGTGCGCAGCGTGCCCGGCCCCGGCGATGATTACCCTGATCCCCCGCTCCCTGGCAGACTCGGCCAATTCGGCCGCGCGCCGAGGGGTCCGATGGGCCGAGGCCACGGTTATCTCGAAGGCAATGCCGAACTTGCGCAGGATCACCGCTGTTTCTTCCATGACGCTGAGATCCGAATCGCTCCCCATGACGATACCGACCTGCGGCCGGGCTTTTTCTTCGCGGGCTCCGCCCTGTTCAGTTTTCACAATCGGCCTCCTTTACTTTGTGGTTTGTGCACCCGCATCGTGCATGACCGGCGCCGGCTCTTCGCCGACGTGCAGCTGGCGTGCCTGCCCTTCGAGCAGCACTGTTTTCAGCCTGACCAGCGACCGGCGATCGATCTGCGCGCCCTTGATACCGCCGTCGAGGGCGATTTCAGACAGATAGCCGCAACCGTTTTCGAGCAGCTGAAGGTCCAGGTGGGCGAAGGGAAACCGGGCCCGTTCCATAACCGACCGGCAGAACAGCAGCTGGTCAGCGTCGATCTCGAAAGGCCGGCTCGCGCCGCCGACGGCCAGGTTCATGCGAAAATTATCCGGATTGTGTCGGATGTAAGCCTCGCAGAAGTCGCCCACCATGACCACCCGCACATCGCTGAAACGCCGCAGGAAAGGTTGCAGCACAAACGGAGAAGCGGACTTGTCAAAAGCAGCCAGGCTAAAGAGGAGTTCGATGTTTTCCCAGTAATGCACGCCGTGACCGCAGTGCAGGCGGTCTTCTTTGGTCACCACCGGGCCGACGCCCTGCCTGTGGTAGACGCCGATGGCCGTGATCAGGTCGGCCCGGCGTCGGATCACCCGCGTGAGCGGCAGCATCCATTCGTTGAGAATGTCGGCCTGGGCCGCCTTCGACGCATTCAGGATCTGCGCCAGGGGCGCCGGTAAACAGTGAACACCCCTTTGCACGAGGTCGATCAGGCGGGCGCAGCGCAGGGGGCCGCCGGGGATATTACCGATGACGACATCGCCAGGGCCGAGCCGGGCATAACGTTCTGCAAGTTGCCTGCTGCCCCTGACGATCATCGCGCCCTCAACCGGCGTTGCGGTCTTCCAGACTCAGTTCGATTAACCGGTCCAGCAGTCGGCCGAACGGCAGGCCGGCGGCGGCGGCGGCCTGCGGAAAAAGGCTGGTGGCGGTCATACCCGGTATGGTGTTGGTTTCGAGGACGAAGAGATCGCGTCCCCTGAGCAGCATGTCGGTCCGGCTGTAGCCCCTGCACCCGAGAACCTGGTGGGCCATCACGGCGTAGGTGCGGGCTTTTTCGGTCAAGGCCGCGTCGATGCGGGCCGGACAGATCTCTTCGGCGAGGCCGGCGGTGTATTTCGTTTCATAGTCGAAAAAAGCGTGGCTCTTGTCGGGAATG
>JBFYWB010000125.1:0-4713 GCA_041299015.1 Deltaproteobacteria bacterium | reverse complement strand
ACCGGCGGCGCCGGATTTTTAGGCTCTTTTCTGTGCGAACGGTTGCTGAAAGAAAACTGCGACGTCGTCTGTGTCGACAATTTTTATACCGGCACCAAGCGCAACATCCTCCATTTGGCCGAAAATCCCTATTTCGAATTGATGCGCCACGACATCACCTTTCCCCTCTACCTCGAAGTGGATGAAATCTACAACCTGGCCTGCCCGGCATCGCCGGTTCACTACCAGAACGATCCGGTACAGACGACCAAGGTCAACGTGCACGGTGCCATCAACATGCTCGGACTGGCCAAGCGGCTAAAGGCCAAGATCTTGCAGGCGTCGACATCAGAGGTCTACGGCGATCCCACGGTTCACCCGCAGCGGGAGGACTACCGGGGCAATGTCAACTGCATCGGTCCGCGTTCGTGTTACGACGAAGGCAAGCGGTGTGCCGAAACCTTGTTTTTCGATTATCACCGCCAGCATAAATCCAGGATCAAGGTGGCCCGGATCTTTAATACCTACGGTCCCCGCATGCACCCCAACGACGGGCGGGTCGTCAGCAATTTCATCGTGCAGGCCCTTATGGGCCGGGATATCACCGTTTACGGCGACGGCCGCCAGACACGGTCATTCTGCTTCGTGGACGACTTGGTCGACGGCCTTTTCCGTTTGATGCACAGTCCGGATGAATTTACCGGGCCGGTCAATATCGGCAACCCGGGCGAGTACACGATTCTCGAGTTGGCCGAAAAAATCATCACCCTAACCGGTGCGAAGTCGACGATCGTCTTCAAGCCCCTGCCCCAGGACGATCCGCTGCAGCGCAAGCCGGACATCACCCTGGCGAAGGAAAAGCTGGGCTGGGCTCCGGTGACCGATCTGGAAAATGGACTGCAGCGCACGATCGGCTATTTCAAAAATCTGATTCATAACGGATCGTTTTAACGGCAATGGGCTGCGCCCGGCGTCCGGAGCTCAATCCGTTGGGTGACAACGCCAGGACGCATCTCGGTCCAAAGGAGAATGATGACATCCAAAGGTGCTTTGATCACCGGCATTACCGGGCAAGACGGGGCTTACCTGGCTGAATTCCTGCTCCAGAAGGGATACCGGGTCCACGGCATCAAACGCCGGGCCTCCTCCTTCAACACCGCCCGCATCGATCACTTGTACCAGGACCCCCACGAAAAAAACCGACGCTTTGTCCTTCACTACGGGGATCTCACCGATGCGACCAACCTGATCCGTATCATCCAGGAGGTGCAGCCGGATGAAATTTACAACCTGGCGGCACAGAGCCACGTGATGGTGTCTTTCGAAACCCCCGAGTACACGGCCAACGTAGACGGGCTGGGCACCCTGCGCCTGCTTGAGGCCATCCGAATATTGAAACTGGGCGGAAAAACACGCTTCTATCAAGCCTCGACATCGGAGATCTTCGGCAAGGTCCAGCAAACGCCCCAAAGTGAAACCACGCCTTTTTATCCGCGCTCGCCCTATGGTGCCGCCAAGCTCTACGCCTACTGGATTACCGTGAATTACCGTGAGGCCTATGGCATCTATGCCTGTAACGGCATCCTCTTCAACCACGAGTCCCCGATTCGCGGTGAAACTTTCGTTACCCGTAAGATTACCCGCGGGCTGGCACGGATCAAGCTGGGCCTGCAGGACTGTCTGTATATCGGCAACCTCGATGCGCTGCGCGACTGGGGACATGCCCGGGATTATGTCGAGATGCAGTGGCTGATGCTGCAGCAGGAAACGCCGGAAGACTATGTCATCGCCACCGGGGAACAGCATTCGGTCCGCGAGTTCATCGAGGCTGCGGCGGCCGAACTCGGCTTCGGCCTGCGCTGGGAGGGCAGGGGCATCGACGAAAAGGGCTATGATGATCAAAGCGGAAAGCTCATCGTGGCGGTCGACCGCCGCTATTTCAGGCCCACGGAAGTGGACACCCTTCTGGGAGATGCCTCCAAGGCCCGCCAGAAGCTGGGCTGGTGCTCGCGGACCGGCTTCGGGCAGCTGGTTACCGAGATGGTGGCCGAAGATCTGAGAGAAGCCGAGAGGGATTCCCTCTGCCGGCAGGAAGGCTTTCGAACCTTCAACCATTTCGAATAACCGGGAGATGCCGCCCATGCCTGATGCCGCAGTCGGAATATCGTCGTCGGAGGTGCTGTCGAAACGGACTCGGATTTTCGTCGCCGGCCACCGGGGAATGGTCGGCTCGTCCATTTGCCGTTGCCTGATCGGCGCCGGATACGCTCCCCCGATCGTTCGCACCCGCGCGGAGCTGGATTTGCTCGACCAGCGCGCGGTATCAAAATTCTTCGCCGACACCCCGGTCGATTACGTGGTCCTGGCTGCGGCCAAGGTCGGCGGCATTCACGCCAACAACCGCTACCCGGCTGATTTTTTATTCCAGAACCTGATGATCGAAGCCCACGTGATCGAAGCGGCCTTTCGCAGCGGCGTCGAGCGCCTGTTGTTCATGGGCAGTTCCTGCATCTACCCGAAACACGCCCCCCAGCCGATGCGGGAGGAGGATCTTCTCGCCGGCCGCCTGGAACCCACCAATGCGCCTTACGCGATCGCAAAGATAGCCGGCATCAAGCTCTGCGAGAGCTACAACCGGCAGCACCAAACACAGTACCGGGCCGTCATGCCGACCAATCTCTACGGTCCGAACGACAACTTCGACCTGGAAAACGCGCATGTCCTGCCGGCGCTGATCCGCAAGTACCATCTGGCTAAACTGGCCGCCGGCAGCGACTGGGAGGGCATCGAACGGGATGCGGCCGTTTTCGGGCCGATACCGGACGACATTCGGGAAACTCTGCAGGCTCCTCAGGCGAACGACGGCGATGATGCCGCGACGGCGATCCCGACTGTTCGTTTGTGGGGCAGCGGCATCCCGCAGCGGGAATTTCTGCACGTCGACGATCTGGCCTCGGCCTGCATTACGATCATGGGCCTGTCCGACGAAGCTTACCGGCGGTTGCGCCGGTTCGAACCCCGGTCCTCGGAACCGGGCGTCGGCGGCGCATTGGCGTCTGATCCCTCAGCGCCGTCCCACGTGTCGCACATCAACATCGGCGTCGGAAAAGACCTGACCATCCGCGAACTGGCCGAGATCGTCAGCTCCGTTGTCGGTTGCGAGAGCCAGACCATTTGGGACGCCTCGAAACCGGACGGTGCGCCCCGCAAGCTCCTCGATGTGTCGCGGCTCAAGCGCACCGGCTGGGCGCCGCGCATTCCCCTTGCTGAAGGCATCCATGCCACCTACCGCTGGTACCTCGAAAAAAGCGCCGCCGGATGACAGACCGCAGCGAGGCAATTTGACGAGTTTATCGATCGTTTGTATAGTCGGGATAAACCACGCATCATCAGCACGGAGATTGGATCATGTCAGGCACGAGACCGATTGCCCTCTGCGCCCGAACTCTTTTCACCATTGTCATCGTACTCCTTATCGCGGGCGGCTGTTCTTCGCTCTCACAGAATCAGAAAAGCACGGGCAGCCCGCCGAGCGCGGCCGGTGAGAAAACCGCCACCGTTTACTACGATTTCGACGATGTGATCGTTCCCAAGGAAATGAAGGTGATCAACGAGGACACCTTTGTTTACGGAACCATCGGTCTGAAGGCCGGCGTCCTGGCGCTCAAGGGACGGGTCGACTTGACATCGCTGGTCGAGTTTTTTGAAATCAACATGAAAAAAGACAATTGGCAGATGGTCAGTCAGATAAAAACCCCTTACATCCTGATGCTCTTTCACAAGGAAAATCGTTGGTGCGTGATAGCGCTTCACGAAGAAACGTATTACACCTACGCCAGAATCTGGCTGGCGCCGACGTTGACCGAACCGGGTTCGGGGCTTCTCAAGTAACTCGCTGCGGCTAAGGGTTCACTTAAAGTGCTCTAAAAACCGCTTTCGGAAGGTCGATGGAAGTGACCCACGGACTGAAAGACAAAAATATTATTCTGGGCGTCGGCGGCGGCATCGCCGCCTACAAGAGCGTCGAGCTGCTGCGCCTCATGACACGTCAGGAGGCCTTCGTCAGGGTGGTGATGACCCACAACGCGCAGCACTTCGTCGGCTGGATGACGTTTCAGGCCCTTTCGGGTCGTCCGGTCTGCACCAGCCTCTTCGAGAAGGCCGACGAGACATCTTTTCGGCACATCGATTGGGCGACCGAGGCCGATGCGGTGGTGATCGCACCGGCCTCGGCCGACCTGATCGGTAAGCTGGCCAACGGCATTGCCGACGACGCCCTCACCACCATGATGATGGTGGTGACCGCGCCGGTGGTCCTCTGCCCGTCCATGAACACCAGCATGTACCGCAGCCGCGCGGTTCAGCGGAACCTCGCTGTCCTGCGCAGCGACGGCTGCAGCATTGTGGAGCCGGAGGCCGGGGATCTGGCCTGCGGCACGGTCGGCCCGGGTCGTTTGCCGGAGCCGCCACAGATCCTTGATCGACTGATCGGTCGTCTGACACCTAAGGATCTTAAAAACCAACGGGTGCTGGTGACGGCCGGTCCGACGCGCGAGCCGATCGATCCGGTGCGCTTCATCAGCAACCCCTCGACCGGTAAAATGGGGTTTGCAGTGGCGCGCGCCGCCGAACACCGCGGTGCCGGCGTGACGCTGATCACCGGTCCGACGGTGCTGGCCGATCCGGCCGGTGTCGATGTCGTCCGGGTTCAAACCGCCGCGGAGATGGGCCAGG
>JBFYWB010000060.1:0-4664 GCA_041299015.1 Deltaproteobacteria bacterium | reverse complement strand
AGCGGCCGTGAAAGCGATGACCGTATAGCGGGGATTGTCCTTGAAATAGACATTGAAATTGTGAAAATCCCGTCCGGCGGCACCCATGATGATGACTTTTTCTATCATTTGAGATCCCTATTATACATGGTCGAGAGCCGGAAATATGACAATCGGAAGCTTCGCAAAGATCTCGCGGTGTTGCCGCGCGATCGATCGAGACCTTCTTCACGGTATCATGGAGCCGCCAGGGTCCCGCTGATGCTGCGGTTCTCTTACCGGATCGCTACGGTCTCATCCTTCCGAAGAAACACGGGGCGGGCTTTCCTTTTTACTGACCTGGTTCGAGTAGTACTGGTGATACTCGAGAACTTTTTTGATGTAGATCTGGGTGGTACTGAAGGGCGGAATGCCGTTATACTCCTGAACCCGCTGGATACCGGCATTGTAAGCGGCCAGAGCCAGACTGACATCCTGTTTGAAGAGCTTCATGAGCTTTTTGAAATACCTGACGCCGGCATTGATGTTCTGAGCCGGGTCGAAAATATCGTCGACGCCCAGAGATTCAGCCGTGAGCGGCATCAACTGCATCAGGCCGCGCGCACCCATCGGTGACACGGCAAGCGGGTTGTATCCGGATTCCGCGCGGATAATGGCCTTGATCATGGCCGTATCGACATCGTAACGGGCCGACGCCGCCGCGATAATGGGTTGAAAGGTGTGTTCGTGCTTGAATTTGGGAAAGTTCCTCGGCGACACTGTCTCAACCGGTTTATTGCTCGCCGGCTGAATCGGCTGAAGAGAAAACCGTTGACTGATCCGCTGAATTTTCATGAGAACCCGAAATGGGTCATATGAGATGAGCTCCTGCGGGAATAATGAAGGGATAGGCGGATAGCTCAAGGAAGCGCCATCTCCAGGTGAGCCGGTGTGATTCATGGCGTCCGTGGGTGGGAACAAGACGACATAGAGGAGTGCCATTGCGCAGACGAGCCACACGGACGGTCGATTGAGCGACCAGTTTTTACAGGTATCGGAATTCATAAATTTCAGGAACCGGACGAATTCATTAGTCCAACTGTTCTTTGATAACCATATTCGCTCCGTCGGTCAACACCGAAAATCGATTGGACACATGAAAACCGACCATCGCGTTTTCGAAAGGGATGATCGTGTCTTGCTGCTCCAAGTTGTTGATTTCAATGCCCTAAGCAAAAACCGTGCAATCCGGACTGATCGATGATCCGGTGTATTATCGGTAATTTACAAAACCGGTCATTTTTTGGCTGGTTCTGAAAAAAGAAAGTGTTACTATAGGAGTGACTACCAAAATCCACAAACAGGACCGCGTCGTGGCCCGGCTGCGGTCAGTCAGACTTATGGTTGGAAAGAATCAGCCTGGTTACGAACTCGTTAAATTTTACGGCTCGGCAAAACCGGAAACGGCTCGGTTCAAAAATTGTCGCCGCATGCGTCAAAAGCCACTGGCGCATCACAGGAGTGCATATGCAGACAGTGTTCCGCCAAAAATTGACCGAACGGGCGCCTCTCATCGGGACGATCGTCGGCAGTCCTGCCCCTGAAACCGCCGAGGTTCTGTCGCTTTGCGGTTTTGACTGGCTGTTCATCGACATGGAGCACGGCGCGATCGACGTGCCTGCGCTTCAACGCATGCTGCAGGCGGTTGCCGGCAAAGTACCCTGTCTGGTGCGCGTACCGGTGCTGGAAGAGACCTGGATCAAAAAAAGCCTGGATGCAGGCGCAGACGGCATCATCGTGCCGCACGTGAGTTCGGCGGCTGAAGCGGTTCAGGCCGTCCAGCTCAGCAAATACCCGCCGATGGGCCGTCGCAGTGTCGGCCTGGCGAGGGCCCACGGATATGGTACCCGTTTCTCGGCTTATGTCACCCAAGCCAATGACAGTGTGGCAGTGGTGCTGCAGATAGAGCACATCGATGCGGTCAACCACATCGAAGAGATTCTCGGAGTCGATAACGTCGACGCCCTTTTCATCGGTCCTTACGACCTGTCGGCCAGCATGGGACTTATGGGTCGGGTCAATGACCCCGAGGTGGCTGCGGCGATGGCAACGGTGCGCACCCGGGCGGCCGAGGCCGGCATGCCGGTGGGGGTTTTCGTCGCCGGCGCGGCCGAGGCGCGGCCGTATGTTCTGGACGGTTATGTGCTTGTGGCCGTCAGTACGGACACGATGATGCTGGCCGGTGCGGCACGCCAGATCGTCGAAACGGTTAAAAATCAACCATGGCGCCCGACCGACTCGGACCTCGCAAGACGATAAGTTCGCCACTTTAGGTGCTGCAGCGCCCGGTCGCCAAGGGGCGAAAACGCAGCGGAGAAGCTTAAGGGACCCTTTGGAACCGAAAGGAGGTCAACCAATGACAACAGATTATCGGCCCGATGTGCTGGGCAGTCCGGGAAGCGATGTCAACTCTGTCGATCCCAAGATTGCGATAGAAAAAATGGAAGACGAGTTAAAGGAAATGGCGCGGTCAATGCGCCAAATTCGGAACGATTACGTCAACAACATGATTACGGACGATGAGTTCAGACAGGTCGAGTCGCAGTTCATGGACAAATTGATCGAACAGCGTAACATCCTGCAACTGTTGCGCAGCGCCGCCGGCAAGATTCCTTGACCCGGTCCTCCGGAATTATGCCATCAAATGACATTGCCGAGCAAACATCTGAGAAAAGATTGCTTGAGCGGGCCATCGGGGATTTCCTGCAAGTGCTGGAGACATTTGGAGCACAATAAAAGCGGCCCGTCGGTTTTGCAGATTCTACAACTGACGATCTTCTCCTCGCAGCCGTCGCAGTGGTAATATATTCTCTGGATATCGGGGCTTTCCAGAGACCGGCACCATCCGTCAATCTGAATACCGATGCCAAAAACGCGGCGCGCATGCGCGGCCGTGGCCAGCGGAGAACACCACTTGACGGTCGCGTGACAGAGGTTCAAATCCGGCGGGCGGCTCAGCGCCTCGGAGTTCTTTTCGATAAGGATGTGGCAGTCATCGCCGCCGGTCATCGCAGTGTCGCCGACGAAATACAGGCCGTCGATGCTGCTGTTGAGAACGGTGGCCGCATAAAACGTTTCCTTGCGCCCGATAAGGTACGCCATCGGTATTTCACAGTCGGCACGGAACCATCTTCTCCTGTCGGGTGGGCTCATCATCGCATGCCTTCAGCGTGCCGGTTGAGATCCAGATGCCTTCACCGCGCCGGAATGGGTGGCTGAGGGTTCGCAAGCGACGACCCCTCTGCCGTTTTCGGCCGCAGAACAAATTCCTTCAATGGTGCTGAATTGCGTATCGATATACCGCTTGAGATCGGCGCGCCCTTTTCTGAACATCGCTTGCCATTGTTCGAAAGAGGCGTTGATTTGCGGAGAAACACCGATTTTTCGGGTCCAGCAGTCATTGAACTCGATCACCTGATCCTGAAATAGAGCCATCGTTTCAAGGGTGCCGTTCAGTATCGTTTTTTGAAGTTCGATGGCCAGCCGGGTGGTTTTCATCGCTTGCATTGACTGATCCCCCTTTTCGCATCAGTGTGTTTGCGTGTCAATAGGGTTTCTTGCTGTCGAGGCCGCGTCCGATTTTCAGCAGTGGCCGAGCACGATTGCTTCAGCCGTTTTGCAGCGTGTATTACATATGGAAGACCTTATCGAACATGTCCATAGGGGAACGCCTTCAATTTGCCCGGGAGGAAAGGGGTTATAGGGGAGTTTTTCCCGGGCGTATGGGCAACAACGGCGGGATAGCGGAAATTAAAAACAGGCCTTCTAAAATCCGCTGGAGGTCTTGCCGCAAATCAGATCGACGTCGGTTCGCGTTCGATAATCCCGGTCAGGCAGCCGATTGCACCGGCGGCCTTGATCAGTTCGCCGACATCGACCGTCAGGCAGGTAATCCCGAGGTTCTCATAAAATGCCTGAGTGTTGGGGTTTCCGGCCGGCATGAGGATTTTTCGCGGGCCGATGGTGACAAAATTCAATGCGAATCCCCGTATCGCCTCGAGCTCATCCGGGATGAAATGAACCGCGAAGCCACGGTCGCGCAGGGACTGCACCGCGGTATGGGCCAGACGGCCGGGCCAGGCGAGGGCCAGGCTGCGGTCGATAAACCGCAGCATTCCCATCAAGTGCATGGTGCCGCAGGGCAGGTCGACCTGGATGACCCGAACACTCATCTCCAACAGCAGGTCGGTCACCTGTTTTGCGCCTTCGGCGTTGGTGCGAAGGCCTCGGCCCAGCAGAACTGTTGTCGAATCGATCCAGAGGGCATCGGCTCCTTCGAAGGTCCCCCGACCGCGAATGGACTTGAGGATCGGCACGCCCAGATCGGCCAGTCGCCGGGCGACCCAACGCTCTTCACCCGCCCGGACGGTGGACGCCGGTCGAGCCAAAACGGCGCCCTCGGGCGTCATGAACATCAAATCGGCAACAAACATCTGATTCGGGAAACGGGTCTCCCCGGGCTCGACGTATACGACCTCGACACCGGTCTGGATGTACGCCCGAGCAAGGGCCGCGTGCTGACCACGGGCTTTTTCCGCATCCAGCCGAGCGAGCATCTGGACGGTGTCGGGGTCCTGCGTCGTGCTGATTTCCAAACCCGGTCGGTGAAGCAGGACGGTTTTGAGGGTGGCCCATTCAGTTGACTG
>JBFYWB010000052.1:0-14082 GCA_041299015.1 Deltaproteobacteria bacterium | reverse complement strand
ATGCTTGGTGATCGCCGCCGTCAACGTCGTCTTGCCGTGATCAATGTGACCGATCGTGCCCACATTCACATGCGGCTTGGTGCGCTCAAACTTCTGCTTCGCCATCTCTTGGTCCTCCCCTTAAAAACCGCAACAAGCACAGTGCGTGGCGTGCCGTGTGCCGGACAGCGGTTCAGCCTGCCCTTTGCGCGGTGCCGTTTACCAGCGGAAGTGGGCAAAAGCCTTGTTGGCCTCGGCCATTTTGTGCGTGTCTTCCTTCTTCTTGGCTGCAGCGCCCCGGTTGTTGGCCGCGTCCATCAGTTCTCCGGCCAGTTTCCTGGCCATTCCCTTTTCGGGCCGCTTGCGGGAATACTCAATCAGCCATCGCATTCCGAGTGCCGTGCGCCGGCTGGGCCGGATCTCGGTCGGAACCTGGTAGGTTGAGCCGCCGACCCGCCGCGATTTTACTTCGATGAAGGGCTTGATGTTGTCAACCGCCTGTTCGAAGACCTTGAGCGAGGGCTGCTTCGTCTTCTCTTCGATGATATCCAGAGCATCATAGAGAATATTTTCGGCGGTGCTTTTTTTGCCGTCGTGCATGATCTTGCGGATGAACTTGGCAACCAACTCACTGCCGTATTTAGGATCGGCATTGATTTTTCTTACGGCTATCTCTCTTCTTCTCGGCATGTGCTACACCATCTGGTCAAAAGTGTTCGGTTTTCAAACGCTGGATCACTTCGGCTTCTTGGCCCCGTATTTGGAACGTCCCTGCTTGCGGTCGGCGACCCCGAGTGTGTCCAGGGTTCCTCTGACGATGTGGTAGCGTACACCGGGAAGGTCCTTGACGCGCCCGCCGCGCACCAGCACAACCGAGTGCTCCTGGAGGTTGTGACCGATTCCGGGGATGTAGGCGGTCACTTCTATACCGGTGGTCAACCGGACTCGGGCGACTTTTCGCAGCGCCGAGTTGGGTTTTTTCGGCGTCGAGGTATACACGCGGGTGCAGACCCCCCTCTTCTGGGGCGCGCCTTTCAGAGCCGGGGTGTTGGTCTTCTTCTTGACCCGTTTTCTACCCTTGCGAACTAACTGGCTGATCGTTGGCATACGTTCCTCTTGCTGGTTTTTAAAAACCCGTTTCGTTTGGTTGGTAAAAGCGGAACTTGTATACAGTCGCGTACCCGATGTCAATAGTTTTCTTTAGGAATCAGGCCTCGTCGACCACCTCGACGCCCACATCGCTGTAAGCGGCAATGCCGGTACCGGCGGGAATGAGCCGCCCCATGATCACATTTTCCTTCAACCCGCGCAAATAATCGATCGACCCTGAAATCGCAGCGTCGGTCAGGACCTTGGTGGTCTCCTGGAAGGAAGCGGCCGAAATGAAGCTGTCGGTACTCAGCGAGGCCTTGGTGATGCCCAGGATCAGGGGTTCGGCCACCGCCGGTTTACCGCCCTGCTCGATGACGGCTCGGTTCATTTCATCAAACCTCACGCGGTCGACCTGTTCCTCGGCGATGAATTCGGTATCGCCGACCTCCACGACCTTGACCCGTCGCATCATCTGACGGACAATGACCTCGATGTGCTTGTCGTTGATGCGCACGCCTTGCAGCCGGTAAACCTCCTGGACCTCGTCGACCAGGTAACGCGCCAATGCGACCTCACCCTTGATGTTGAGGATGTCCTGGGGCACGGCGGAGCCGCCGATCAGAGGTTCGCCGGCGCGCACGTAATCCCCGTCGATCACGTTGATGTGTTTACCGCGCGGAATCAGATATTCCTTGGTTTCACCGACGCCGTCGACCGGGCTGATCGTGATCTTCTGCTTGCCCTTCTTGGTCCCCTTGGCGATCGACACATAGCCGTCGATCTGACTCAAGATGGCGACCTCCTTGGGTTTCCGAACCTCGAAAAGCTCGGCCACGCGCGGCAAACCGCCGGTAATGTCTTTGGTCTTGGTGGTTGCGCGCGGCAACTTTGCGACCACATCGCCGGCCTTGACACTATCGCCCTCCTCGACCTTCAAAATCGCGTCGATCGGCAGCATGTAACGGGCCATGGCCGTCGATCCCGGCAGTTTGGCGGTCTTGCCGTCCTTGTCCTTTATCGATATGCGCGGCCGCTCCTCGGTGTTCTTCGATTCGGTAATCGTCTGGCTCGACTTGCCGGTCACCGGGTCGACCTTCTCCTGCATCGTCTTGCCGGGAACGATGTCGCCGAATTTCACGGTGCCGTTGATTTCGGTCAGAATCGGTGTCGTGAAGGGGTCCCAGGAGGCCAGTAGTGCCCCGGCCTTCACCTCGGCACCGTCTTTTACCGCCAGATGGGCGCCGTAGATGACCGGAAAGCTCTCCAGTTCGCGTCCCTTTTCATTGACGATCGTAAATTTGCCGCCGCGGCGGTTCATCACCACCATCTGAGCCTCGGAATTGCTGGCCACCCTCAGGTCGACGAATTTAATCGTGCCGTCAACACGGGCACGGATGTCGGCCTGTTCGACCCGCCGGCTAGCGGTACCACCGATGTGGAAGGTCCGCATCGTCAGCTGGGTGCCGGGTTCGCCGATCGACTGGGCCGCCAGGATACCAACGGCCTGGCCCTGCTCAACGGTTTGGCCGTGAGCGAGATCCCGTCCGTAGCATTTGGCACAAACACCGGTTCTGGTTTTGCAGGTCAGCACGGAACGGATCCGGACGTTGCTTAACCCGGCCTCTTCGATCCGCTTGGCCACGTTCTCATCAATGTCCTGGTTGGCCGCTACGATAACCTCTTCGTTGAACGGGTCGATGACGTCCTCGGCCACCACACGCCCCAGAATGCGTTCGCCGATGCGCTGAATGACTTCACCGCCTTCGATCAACGGTCCGACATCCACGCCCATGCGGGTCCCGCAGTCGTCCTCCATGACGATGCAGTCCTGGGCGACATCCGCAAGCCTCCGCGTGAGATAACCCGAGTTGGCTGTCTTCAAGGCCGTATCCGCCAAGCCCTTGCGGGCGCCATGCGTAGAAATAAAGTACTGCAAAACCGTCAGACCTTCACGGAAGTTGGAGGTGATCGGAGTTTCGATAATTTCACCCGAGGGCTTGGCCATCAGGCCACGCATGCCGGCAAGCTGCCGCATCTGGTCTTTGCTTCCGCGGGCGCCTGAGTCGGCCATCATGTAAATCGGGTTGAAACTCTCGGCGATGATCGGTTGGCCCTTTTCGTCGGTGACCGGACGGCCCTCGGCATCAGTAACCGGCGCCAGCCGCATAGCCTCCATCATTTCGTTGGCGACGTCGTCGGTAGCTTTGGCCCAGATGTCGACGACCTTGTTGTATTTTTCGCCCTGAGTGATCAGTCCTTCCGTGTATTGCCGGCTGATCTCCTCCACCTGGCGTTCGGCCTCGCTCAGTATCTTCCACTTCGAATCGGGCGTAATCATGGCGTCGATCGAAATCGACAGACCGCCTTCGGTCGAGTAGCGGTAGCCGGTATTTTTGAGGCGGTCGGACAAAATGACGGTCGCCTTGGGCCCGAGGTTACGGTAGACATGGTCCACCAGGTCCCTGAGCGTTTTCTTGTCCATCACGCGGTTGACCACGTTGAAGGGGATCGGGGCTTGTCGCCGCAGCACCTGGAAAAGATGGTGCTTACCGTCGGCGGAGAGAACTTCGCTGACCTCACCGACCGTCAGATAGTACACCTTGTCGGCAGTGTCCTCATCGATGTTGTAGATGTTGACGAACTCGTCTTTGCGGATCAGACCGATATGGCCGCCGTTCTTCTTGTCGGGACTCTGGGAATGGGCCGCGACCAGCTCGCTGAAATCGCCCCCTTCCTTGAGTTTTCGATGGATCGACCGGGCTTCCTGCAGTTCCTTGACCATGATGTGACGCAGGTCGAAGATATCTTCTTCGGGAATGATTTCCCAAAGCAGAATGCGGCCGACGGTCGTGTTGACACGGCTGCCGTTCATGCGCACTGCGATCTCGGCATGCAGATCCACCGCCCCGGCATCATAGGCGATGCGCACCTCCTCCGGGTTGGCGAAGTACTTTCCCTCCCCCCTGCGGGCCGGTATGCCGCGGGTCATGTAGTAGAGCCCCAGCACGATGTCCTGGCTGGGCACGATGATCGGGGAGCCGTTGGCCGGCGAGAGAATGTTATTGCTGGAAAGCATCAGGACGCGTGCTTCGATCTGGGCCTCGACCGAAAGCGGCACGTGGACCGCCATCTGGTCGCCATCGAAATCCGCGTTAAACGCCGTACAGACCAGCGGATGGAGTTGGATCGCCTTGCCTTCGATCAGGGTCGGTTCGAAAGCCTGTATGCCCAATCGGTGCAGGGTGGGTGCCCGGTTGAGCATCACCGGGTATTCCTTGACCACTTCGTCCAGCGTGTCCCACACCTCCGGAGTCTCCCGTTCGACCATTTTCTTGGCGCTCTTGACGGTCGAAACCAGTCCCTTTTGCTCCAGACGATAGTAGACGAAGGGTTTGAACAGCTCCAGCGCCATGATTTTGGGCAAGCCGCACTGGTGCAGCCGCAGGTCGGGGCCGACCGTGATCACCGTTCGGCCCGAGTAGTCCACGCGCTTGCCCAGGAGGTTCTGCCGGAAACGGCCCTGCTTGCCCTTCAGGGTGTCGCTGAGGGATTTGAGCGGCCGCTTGTTCGTGCCGGTGATCACCCGGCCGTGGCGGCCATTGTCGAAGAGCACGTCGACCGACTCCTGCAGCATCCGTTTCTCGTTGCGCACGATGATGTCGGGCGCCTTCAGGTCGATCAGGCGTTTCAGGCGGTTGTTGCGGTTGATGACCCGCCGGTAGAGATCATTGAGATCGGAGGTGGCGAAGCGGCCGCCTTCCAGCGGCACCAGCGGCCGCAGGTCGGGCGGCAGCACCGGGATGACGTCCATGATCATCCACAGCGGATTGACGCCGGACTTGCGAAACGCATCGACAATCTTCAATCTTTTGGCCAGCTTCTGGCGCTTGGCCGCCGACCCGGTCTCGCGGATGTCGCGACGCAGCTCCTTGTAGGTCTCGTCGAGATTCAGATCGGCCAGCATCTCCTTGACGGCTTCGGCACCGATGCCGGCCCTGAAATTGGGACCGTATTTTTCGAGCGCTTCACGGTACTTCTCGTCGGTCAGCAGCTGTCCCCTGGTCAGGTCCGTTTCTTTGGGATCAACAACGATGTAGCTGTCGAAATAGAGCACCTTTTCCATGTTCTTGAGGGTCAGGTCCAGCAGGTTTCCGATTTTGCTGGGCAGGCTCTTGAGAAACCAGATGTGGGAAACCGGGGTCGCCAGTTCGATGTGAGCCATGCGTTCTCGGCGCACCTTGGACTGGATGACCTCCACCCCGCACTTCTCGCAGATCACGCCGCGATGTTTCATGCGCTTGTATTTGCCGCAGTTGCACTCGTAGTCCTTGGTCGGACCGAATATCTTGGCACAGAAAAGTCCGTCGCGTTCGGGTTTAAAGGTTCGATAGTTGATGGTTTCCGGTTTCTTGATTTCCCCAAACGACCATTTGCGAATCTGCTCCGGAGAGGCTAACGAAATCCTGATGCCGGTGTATTTTCTTGGATCGGTCGGTTTAGCGAAAAAATCGTACAATGTATCCATCATCATGGTTTCAATTCCTTTTCACGTCTCAAGTGGGGATCCTAACGGCCGTTGTCCGGGTCCGTCGAATATCATCCTTTGCCTTCGATCAGGTCGATATCCAATCCCAGGGCTTGGAGCTCCTTGGTCATCACCCTGAATGACTCGGGAATGCCGGGCTCCAAAACGTTCTGGCCCTTGACGATCTTTTCGTACATCCGCGTTCGCCCGGCCATATCGTCTGATTTAACCGTCAGAAATTCCTGCAGGGCATAGGCCGCACCGTAGGCCTCCATGGCCCACACCTCCATCTCGCCGAGCCTCTGACCGCCGAACTGGGCCTTGCCGCCCAGAGGCTGCTGGGTCACCAGCGAATAAGGACCGATCGAGCGCGCGTGAATCTTATCATCGACCAGGTGGTGCAGTTTCAATACGTACATGGTGCCGACCGTAATTTTTTCTTTGAACGGCTCGCCGGTCCGTCCATCATAAAGGGTCGTCTGCCCGGTCGTACTGACCCCGGCTTCCTCCAGCAGCGCCTTGATTTCTTCCTCCTTGGCGCCGTCGAATACCGGCGTGGCCATATTGACGCCGTTCATGTACTGTGCCGCGAACGCGGTCAGGTTGTCTTCGTCGTAGCCTGCAATCAGCTTCTGTGTGTCGGGGTCGGAAAATATCCTTTGCAGTTTATCCCGCAGAACTTTGGTCTTTTGTTCTTCCAGCAGCACACATAGCTGATCGCCAAGCGTCTTGGCCGCCCGCCCGAGATGGATCTCCAATATCTGCCCCACGTTCATGCGGGAGGGCACGCCCAGCGGATTGAGAACCATGTCGACCGGGGTGCCGTCTTGAAAGTAGGGCAGATCCTCGACCGGCAGAATCCGGGAGACAACGCCCTTGTTGCCATGACGCCCGGCCATTTTGTCGCCCACGGAAAGCTTGCGCTTCATGGCGACATAGACCTTGACGAGTTTGATGACGCCGGGCGGCAAATCGTCCCCTTTGGCGTAACGGCTGACCTGCTGCTCGAAGACCATACGGGTTAATTCCCCCTGATCACGATAGCGCTCCAGCAGTTCGTGAACCCGCTCGGTCAGCTTTGGATCTTTGAGGACGAGGCCTTCGAGCTGGGCCAAAGGAACCTGGTTCAGCGTTTCTTCATCAAATTTGGCCCCCTTGGTGAGCAGAATCTTTTTACCCTTCTTGAGGGTCGATTGGGCCTTCTCCTCCAAGAGCAGCTGCTTGAGTTCGCCGCGCACCACATCCTCGATCACGGCCACTTCGTCGTCGCGATCCTTTTCGAGGGCCGCTATCTCTTCGTCTTCGATCAACCGTGTTCGGTCGTCCTTTTCGACCCCGCGCCGCGAAAAGACCTTGGCGTCGATGACAATCCCCTGAATGCCCGGCGGGACCCTCAGCGAGGTGTCCTTGACATCACCGGCCTTCTCCCCGAAAATCGCCCGCAGCAATTTCTCCTCGGGCGAGAGTTGGGTCTCGCCTTTCGGGGTGATCTTGCCGACCAGAATGTCGCCCGGGACGACCTCAGCCCCCAAATGGATGATGCCGCTCTCATCGAGGTTCTTGAGGGCCTCCTCGCCCACATTCGGAATGTCGCGGGTAATGTCTTCCTTGCCCAGCTTGGTGTCCCGGGCAAGGACCTCGAATTCCTCGATGTGAACGGAGGTGTAAACGCCGTCGCGGACCAGGCGTTCGCTGACCAGGATTGAGTCCTCGAAGTTGTACCCGCCCCAGGGCATGAACGCCACGGTCACGTTTTTACCGAGCGCCAACTCGCCTTTGTCGGTGGCCGGACCATCGGCGATGATTTCAGCGGCTGAGACCTTCTGGCCCTTGACCACGATAGGGCGGTGGTTGAAGCAGGTGTTCTGATTGCTGCGAATGAATTTCGACAAGTTGTAGATGGTGACGTCTTTAGACCGCGGGTCGCCCGAGGGCTCGTGTTTCAACACGATGCGGGAAGCGTCCACGTCAACCACCTCCGCGTCGCGCTGGCAGACGATAGCGACTCCCGAATCCTTTGCAACCACTCCTTCGATACCGGTTCCCACCAAAGGAGCCTCGTTGACCAGCAGCGGGACCGCTTGGCGCTGCATGTTGGACCCCATCAGCGCCCGGTTGGCGTCATCGTTTTCCAAAAAGGGGATCAGTGAAGCCGAGGCGCTCACCAACTGATTAGGTGAAATGTCCATCAGCTCGATCTCCTCGCGCGGCACCATCATGAACTCGCCGGCCACCCGCGCTGTCACCATGGGGTTGATATAGCGGTTGTTTTCGTCGATCGGGGCATTGGCCTGGGCAATCGGATGCTCCTTTTCCTCGAAAGCATCCAGAAATTTGACTTCATTGGTAACGACACAATCTTTGACGACCCGGTAAGGTGTTTCGATAAAGCCGAAGTTGTTAACCCGGGCGTAGGTGCTCAGCGAAACGATCAGACCGATGTTGGGACCTTCCGGTGTTTCGATCGGGCAGATACGGCCGTAATGCGACGGATGAACGTCGCGTACTTCGAAACCGGCGCGCTCCCGCGTCAACCCACCCGGGCCGAGTGCGCTAAGACGCCTCTTGTGCGTGGTTTCAGACAGCGGATTGGTCTGATCCATGAACTGGGAGAGCTGGCTGGTGCCGAAAAATTCCTTGACCACCGCCGAAACCGGCTTGGGATTGATCAGGTCGTGGGGCATCAGCGCATCGACCTCCTGCAGGCTCATGCGCTCCTTGATGGCCCGTTCCATGCGCACCAAGCCGATGCGATATTGGTTTTCGAGCAGCTCGCCCACCGCCCGCACCCGGCGATTGCCGAGATGGTCGATGTCGTCGACGACGCCCTGGGTGTCCCTGAGTTCAATCAGGGCCCTGGCGGTCAACAGGATATCTTCCTTGCGCAGAATCCGCAGGCTCAGCGAGGTGTTGATGCCGAGTCTCTGGTTGATCTTCAGACGGCCGACGCCGGAAAGATCGTAGTAATTGGGTTTAAAAAACAGGTTATCGATGAAATCCTGGGCCACTTCAGGAGTGGCCGGGTTACCGGGTCTCAAACGACGGTAGATTTCGATCAGGGCTTCTTCCTTGGTTTCGACCTTGTCGATCAGCAGCGTCTTGCGGATCGAGTCGCTCGTCGATACCCCGTCGATAAAAAGCACCTCAAATTCGTTGATCCCGGCCTTTTCGAGCTTGGCCAGATTTTCGTCGTCAACGGTGTCGTTGGCCCTGACGATCAAGAGGTCGTTTTGAGGATCGTGAATGGCATGCGCAAAAACCCTGCCGATTAAATCCTCCATTCCGATCGGGATGGCTTCGGTGCTGGTGGCCTGCAGCCGCCTGATCGCGCGCACCGTTACAATACGGCTCTTTTTGACCAGTAATTCGCCGGTTTCCGGATCCTTTATGTCGCGGCTGGCCCGCTGCCCCTTAAGGAACTCGGGATTGAACCGTTTCGAGATTCGTTTGCCTTGTATCAGGACCTTCTCGCTGTTGTAAAAATAAGTCAACAGATCTTCGACATTGAAACCAAAGGCCTTGAAGAGAATCGTAATCGGAAATTTGCGGCGCCGGTCGATCCGGATGTAGACGATGTCCTTCGGATCGACCTCCATGTCAATCCAGGACCCCCGCACCGGAATGATTCTTGAGCTATAGATGATTTTACCGCTCGAGTGGGTCTTGCCCTTGTCGTGATCGAAGAAAACTCCTGAAGAGCGATGCAACTGACTGACGACGACCCGCTCGGTCCCATTGATGATGAAAGTGCCTTTTTCGGTCATCAACGGTATGGTACCGAAATAGATTTCCTGTTCCTTGATGTCCCGAATGTTGGAAACGCCAGTGTCCGCATCGATATCATAGACCACCAAACGGACGGTGATCCGCACCGGGATTTCGTAGGTCATGCCCCTGTGAATGCACTCTTCGACACTGTGCTTGACTTCCGCGAAGCGGTATGACACGAATTCCAGCGAAGCACTTCCGGTAAAATCTTTAATGGGAAATACGGATTGGAACACCGCCTGCAGCCCGGCATCTTCGCGCTTTTCCGGGGGAACGTCCATCTGCAGGAACCTGTTGTACGATTCCCGCTGGACGGCAATCAGATCAGGAATGTCGACGATCTTACGGATTTTGCCAAAATTTTTTCTTATCCGCCTGCTTGCCAGGGATCTTTCCGACATGTTTTCTCCAATTTTTGTGGGTTACGGGGTACCGCCTGATGTCAGCCGGTGATGGCAGGCGCGAGTCCGGCGAGCGCCGTGTCGCCCAAAAGGCGGACATGCTGAAAATTCATCCGCGTCTTTGATCCGATCCCCGCCATCCCGACTTTCGGTTTCATGCAATTACTTTATTTCGACCTGCGCTCCGGCCTCTTCCAGTTGGGCCTTGATCTTCTCGGCTTCTTCTTTCGGTACGCCTTCCTTGACCGGCTTGGGAGCCCCATCGACCAAGTCCTTGGCGTCTTTCAGGCCGAGACCGGTAATGGCCCTGACCTCCTTGATGACCTGAATTTTCTTGTCGCCGTGGGCCACCAGGATAACATCGAATTCGGTTTTTTCCTCCGCCTGAGCGGCACCGCCTTCGGCGGCGGGTCCGGCGGCCATCATCGCTATGGGAGCCGCCGCGGAAACGCCGAATTTTTCTTCGAGTTCCTTTATGAGTTCGGACAGCTCGAGAACCGTCATGCTGGCAATAAAATCAATCACGTCCTGTTTCGTTAAATCCGCCATTTCATATCTCCTTCGGTGTGTCGTCTTCGCGTCGCAAACGAGTTGTTGGTATCGACGATGCAGGCTATGCGGCTTCCTTCTGATCCTTTATGGCCTGCAATGCGTACATCAATTTCTGTGGAATCCCGTTCAACACTCTCACCAGACCTGTCGGTACACCGGCCATCGCGGAGAGCAGTTGACTGAGCAGCGCCTCACGCGGCGGCAAGGCCGCCAGCGCTCTGATACTGGCAGGGTCGAGCACCCGGTCCTTTATCACGCCGGCCTTGATCGCCAGCTTATCGTTCTTTTTGGCAAATTCCGTCAGAACTTTGGCCGGTGCGACCGGGTCATCGAAGCTGAGCGCAACTGCACTGGGCCCCTTAAGCTGGTCCTGAATCAAGGCAACGCTGGTCTGCTGCGCGGCCCTTATCAGAAGCGTGTTCTTGACGACCTGGTAGTCAATCTGCGTTTCCCGCAATTTCCGGCGCAACTCGGTCATCGCTTCGACGTTCAAGCCTTTGTAATCGGTTACGATGACCACCTTGGACCTGATCAACCGCTCGTGCAGTTCATCAACGATTTTCTTCTTTTCATCCAGTTTCACAATTCACACCTCCTTTCTTAACCTGCACCAGCCGGAGGTCGTTGCTGTCGGCGAATGGTTTTCGTCTGTTCGGCAAAATGAGAATGAGGTCCACACAATTTTGCGATCGCGAGTGACCGATCGAAGTCGAACGCAACGTGTCAAACCTGTCTCGGTAGGCCGGCGAAAGCCGATTAAACCATTTGGCCGTAAACAATGTACCTACGGTCTTCGACAGATAGTCGTTATGAAGCTTTAAATTTTAAAATGATTAATGCGCTGAGATAGGTTCGGTGCCCTTTCCGCCCGGGCCAGGGCAACAGTCGCATCGCAGCGACCCGGCCGTTTCCCAGGTTATGCTATTTCACCAAATCCTTTATCAAAGCTGTATCGATCTTGACGCCGGGTCCCATGGTCGTGGAGATCGCAACGCCTTTCAGGTAGGTTCCTTTGCTGGCGGCCGGCTTGAGGCGGATGATGGTTTCCAGGAAAGCGGTCAGGTTCTGGACGATTTTTTCAACTCCGAAAGAGACTTTGCCCATGGGAACATGCACAATCCCGGCCTTCTCGACCTTAAATTCAATCTTGCCGGCCTTGAGTTCCTGAACCGCGCGGGCGACGTCGAAAGTGACCGTACCGGTCTTGGCATTGGGCATCAGGCCTCTGGGACCGAGAATCTTCCCAATTTTTCCCACCGAACCCATCATGTCGGGTGTCGCCACGGCTTTGTCGAAATCGAGCCACCCGCCTTTGATTTTTTCAATGACCTCATCGTTGCCGGCATAATCGGCCCCGGCGTCCAGGGCCTCTTTTTCCTTCTCGCCCTTGGCAAAGACGAGTACCTTCACTTCTTTGCCGATCCCGTTCGGCAAGACCACGGACCCGCGAACCATCTGATCGGCATGGCGCGGATCAACGCCCAGTTTGACGCTCACATCGATGGTTTCGTCGAACTTGACAAAGGACGAATCGATCGAAGACTTTACCGCCTCGGTAAAATCCGTTTTGGTTGCGGCGGCGACTTTCTTCTTGGCCTCTAAGTATTTTTTACCACGCTTCGGCATTTTCTTTACCCACCTTGTCAACAGTATAACGGTATAAAGGATCCAATCGAGCACTCTCCGCACGGTGGAACCCGGCGGATTTTCAAAAAATCGATCAGGTGATCTCGATACCCATGCTGCGTGCCGTTCCCTCGATGATCTTGCAGGCGGCATCCACATCATTGGCATTTAAGTCGACCATTTTCTGTTTGGCGATCTCTTCGATTTGAGCACGAGTCACTTTGCCGACGCGGTCCCGTTTGGGATCGCCAGCGCCCTTGGCAATCTTGGCGGCCTTCTTCAGCAGGACAGCCGCCGGCGGTGTCTTGGTAATAAAGGTGAAGGACCGATCCTGGTAGACGGTGATAACCACCGGTGTGATGGTTCCGGCGTCATCGGCCGTACGGGCGTTAAATGCTTTGCAAAAGTCCATGATGTTGACGCCATGCTGGCCCAACGCCGGTCCTATCGGCGGTGAAGGATTGGCCTTTCCCGCTTCAACCTGCAATTTGATCATTGCCATAACTTTTTTAGCCATTTGAAATTCTCGCTCCTTACACTCGGCATGTTTTCAAACCGCGGCCCAAAAACCGGGCCGATGAATGTCAAACGAAGGCAGACCGCTCCGCGCAGCGATCACGGCGACATCGGCGCAGCTTTTCCCCGATCAGAGTTTGCTCACCTGGACGAAATCCAGTTCGACCGGCGTTGCCCGCCCGAAAATACTGACCAGGACCTTGATCTTGCCCTTCTCGGGGTTGATTTCCTCTACCGTGCCATTGAAATTTGTGAAGGGCCCGTCGATGACCCGTATATCGTCTCCGATTTCGAAAAAATATTTCGGCTGCGGTTTCAACTTGCCGGCTTCCATGCGATGTAGGATCTGATCCGCTTCTGCATCGGTCAGCGGCGTCGGCTGCGAGCGACCGCCGAGAAACCCGGTGACCTTGGCGGTACTGTTGACAATGTGCCATGTCTCGTCGTTGAGTTCCATGCGGACCAGGATGTATCCGGGATAAAACTTGCGCGAGGAAGTTTTACGCTTGCCTTTCACCAGTTCGACGACTTCTTCGGTCGGAACCAGAACCTCTCCGAACATCTCCTTTTGGGGAGAAGTCGCAACCCGTTCTTCCAGAGCGGTTTTGACCTTGTTTTCAAACCCCGAATAGACGTGAACGATGTACCATTTTTTTTTGTCGGTCACTTTCCATCTCCTGGTCTTATTGCAGCACGAGTTTCACCAGACTCGACAAGCCGATATCGACCGCTCCGAGGAAGAAGGCAATGATCGTCACCAGAACCAGAACAACAACCGTTGAACCGATGGTCTGCTTGCGCGAAGGCCAAGTGACCTTCTTTAACTCCATTTTGACTTCTCTGAGAAACTGCAGCGACTTGGTAAAGAAATTGTCCTTGACTTTGACCGGTGCCGGGCGGGCGGAAACGGTCATTTTCTTGGTCTCGAGGCTCTTCACCTTTTTTTCGACCTGGGACGCGTCCCCGACCGTCCTTGAAGTCGTATCGGTGCCGGCCTGGGCACCGTTCTCCAGAGCACCCTCCTGCTTTTTTTTCTTCTTGATCGGCTTCTTGCGCAGTAGACGTCCCAACGTTACTCCTGAAATGATGAAAGCCTAAAACGAAAGCACCGCAGGGTGAGAGCACCCCGCGGCGCTCAGGCTTCAAGCTTTGTTCAAAATTTGAGTTGGCAGGCCAGGAGGGATTCGAACCCCCAACACCCGGATTTGGAGTCCGATGCTCTACCGTTAGAGCTACTGGCCTGCATGACGACCTTCACGACAAGGGGGCTTTCTCAATTGTCCCAAGCCCGAAACCATTTTATGAGGTTCTTATTTGGTTTCCCTGTGGGCCGTGTGTTTTTGACAGAAACGGCAATACTTGCTGAACTCCAGTTTGTCCGGAGTCGTCCGCTTGTTTTTCGTGGTCGTGTAGTTTCTTCGTTTACACTCACTACACGCAAGAGTTACGATAATTCTCACCGTTAGACTCCTTACCGCTATGCAATGATGTCGCTCACCACGCCTGCCCCGACGGTTCGGCCGCCCTCACGAATCGCAAAGCGCACCTCCTTCTCCATGGCAATCGGCGTGATCAGCTCCGCATCGATCGTCACGTTGTCACCGGGCATCACCATCTCCACCC
>JBFYWB010000049.1:0-11464 GCA_041299015.1 Deltaproteobacteria bacterium | reverse complement strand
GGGTGGAGATGGTGATGCCCGGTGACAACGTGACGATCGATGCGGAGCTGATCACGCCGATTGCCATGGAGAAGGAGGTGCGCTTTGCGATTCGTGAGGGCGGCCGAACCGTCGGGGCAGGTGTGGTGAGCGACATCATTGCATAGCGGCGGAAGACTACCTATATGATAGCGAACACGAAAATAAGAATCAGGCTGAAGGCTTACGATCACAAACTCTTGGATCAATCCGTTTCAGACATCGTCGATACGGCGAACAAGACCGGCGCCAAGGTCGTCGGCCCCATTCCGCTGCCGACCCAGATCAACAAGTTTTGTGTTCTGCGCTCGCCCCACATCGACAAGAAGTCCCGCGAGCAGTTTGAGATGCGCACGCACAAGCGCCTGCTGGATATCCTGGAGCCGACCCAGCAGACCGTGGACGCGCTGATGCAACTTGACCTTTCACCGGGTGTGGACGTGGAGATCAAGCTCTAGCCCAACGGCTTTTCGGCCGCGCGGCGAACTCGACCAGGGCCGGGTCCCTCGCGACGGTCTCGGCTAAACCGGCCAGAGCTTTTGGGGCCGTGACGCGCGGGCTGTGGCGTGCAAACATCTGCACAGAGGGGTTAAACAGAAAATGTGTAAAGGCTTAATCGGAAAAAAACTGGGCATGACCGGATACTTCAGCCCCGAAGGCGAATTTGTTCCGGTGACGGTCATGGAAGTCGGTCCATGTGTTGTGACCCAGATCAAAACGGTTGCCAGCGACGGTTACAATGCGCTGCAATTGGGGCTGGGGGTGAAAAAGGCCAAGCGCGTCAACAAGCCGATGCAGGGCCACCTGAAAAAGAGCGGCGAAGCGATGTTTGCCTATCTGCGTGAAGTGCCGGTCGACAATCCGGAGGATTACAGGCTCGGTCAGAGTCTGACCCTGGATCTTTTCGCAATCGGTGAGAAAGTCGATGTCGTGGGAACGACAAAGGGCCGCGGGTTTTCCGGCGTTATCAAGCGCCACGGGTTTCATCGTGGTCCGGCGGCACACGGCAGTAAAAACGTGCGTCCCCCGGGATCGATCGGCACCAGTGCCTGGCCCTCTAAAGTGACCAAGGGCAAGAAAATGCCCGGCCAGTACGGGGCGGTTCTCAAGACCGTGCGCAACCTGAAGATCGTCGACATCCGCCCGACCGAAAATCTGTTGTTCCTGAAGGGCGCGGTGCCGGGCTTTGCCCCCAACATGGTAATGGTCAAAAAAATAAAGTTTGCCAAGAAGAATTCATGACCGAGTGGCGGAGATTCCAAAACTAACGTCGCCTTATAGCAACGGATGCGACCGGTTGAGGTCCACTTCATAACGGACCTCCGATGGTAAGTGGGGATGACCATGGCAGTGATCGATGTGGTGAACAGTAAAGGCGAAAAAGTGTCGCAGCGGGAACTTCCGGATGCGTTATTCAACGTTGCGCCCCGCAAAAGCGTTCTGCACGAGGTCGTGACGGCACAACTGGCCGGACGACGCTCGGGGAGCGCAGCGACCAAACGGCGGGGCGAAATAAGCGGCAGCACACGCAAACTCTATCGACAAAAAGGCACCGGCCGGGCACGCCGCGGCGATATCAAGTCGCCGCTCATGCGCGGCGGTGGCGTGGTCTTCGGTCCACATCCCCGGTCTTACGCGGTCAAGGTTTCCAAGAAGGTCAGGAAACTGGCGTTGAAAATGGCGCTGACCAGCAAGCTGCAGGAAAATGAATTGGTGGTGCTCGACCGATTCGATCTGGAGAGGGTGAAGACCAAGGACTTTATCGGGATCGTTCAAACCCTTCGGCTCGAGAACGCCCTGATCGTGACGGACCGGAAAGACGAGACTCTCGAGCTTTCCTCCCGGAATGTTCCCCGGATCAAGGTGCTGAGAAGCGAAGGCCTCAACGTGTACGATATTCTCAAATATAAAATCCTGGTCCTGCTGGAGCCCGCAATCAACGACATCGAAGGGAGGCTGCTGGCATGATACGGCAGTATGACATCATCAAAAGGCCGGTCGTCACCGAAAAGACCGGCATCCAGAAGGAAGCGTCAAACCAGGTGACTTTCGAGGTGGACCGCAAGGCCAACCGTGTCGAGATCCGGCGCGCGGTCGAGCGGATTTTCAATGTGAAAGTCGACGAGGTGCGGACGATGCAGGTCAGGGGCAAATTCAAGCGCAGGGGCCGTGTTCTTGGAAAACGGCGTGATTGGAAGAAGGCGATTGTGACCCTGCGGGCGGGTGAGCGGATTGAATTTTTCGAGGGGGTTTAACCATCGGACAGCACCGATTACGGTTTAACCGGCTTAGGAGCGTGGCATGGGTATAAGAAAAGTAAAGCCGACTTCGCCTGGACGTCGCTTTCAGGGGTATTCAGCATTCGACGACATCACTGCGACGGCTCCCGAAAAGAGCCTGCTGCGTCCTCTCAACAAAAGCGGCGGTCGCAACGTCATGGGGCGGATCACCTGCCGTCACCGGGGAGGCGGGCACAAGCGACACTACCGCGTCATCGATTTCAAACGTGACAAGATCGGTATACCGGCCAGGGTTGCCACCATCGAATACGATCCGAACCGCAGTTCACGCATTGCACTGCTGCACTATGCCGACGGGGAGAAACGCTATATTCTGGCGCCCCTCAACCTGAATGTCGGCGACACGGTGGAGGCGGGACCCGAGGCTGATATCAAACCCGGCAACGCCCTGCCGCTGAGCAACATACCGTTGGGGACCCACATTCACAACATCGAGCTGCGGGTGGGCAACGGCGGTCAAATCGTGCGCAGTGCCGGAACCTTTGCCCAGTTGATGGCCAAAGAGGATCGCTATGCACTGGTCAAGCTTCCTTCAGGCGAAGTGCGGATGGTCCTGCTGAACTGCCAGGCCACCATTGGACAGCTCGGCAATGTCGAACACGAAAACATCGCGATCGGCAAAGCCGGTCGCAAGCGCTGGTTGGGGCGCCGCCCCCGCGTGCGCGGTGTGGCCATGAACCCGGTCGACCATCCGATGGGCGGTGGCGAAGGCCGCTCGTCGGGCGGACGCCATCCGTGCAGCCCGTGGGGGACGCCCGCCAAAGGATTCAAGACCCGCAAGCGAACCAAGCCCAGCAATCGGCTGATCGTGAAGCGGCGCTCGAAAAAATAAGATTGTCCGTACGCGGTCGCAGCGCCGACGCGGAGCGGAAAGAAATCTGACGGGCTTTTTCAAGCCCGGTACTCGTCAGACCTGGAGTTGAACAGGAGAAAAAATGCCACGTTCGCTAAAAAAAGGCCCGTATGTAGAGGCGAAACTGATAAAAAAAGTCGACGAGGCTCAAAAAAGTCGCAGCAATCGGGTCATCAAAACATGGTCCCGGCGGTCGACCATCCTGCCGGAAATGGTCGGCATTACGCTGGCGGTTCACAACGGGAAGAAATTTGTTCCGGTGTTCATTTCTGAAAATATGGTCGGTCACAAACTTGGAGAGTTCTCACCGACGCGCACGTTTTACGGTCACGCTGGCTCCAAGAAGTCGACATTGAAGTAGACTGGCCACGGACCGAACCGGGGTTAATCATTGCGATCGGTACCCGGTTGCATTCCGAAAGCTGCAGATAACCAGTTAAGAAAAAAAGGAATCGTCGCATAATGGAGGTCAGGGCTGTTACAAGACACGTGCGTATTTCGCCCCGTAAAGTCCGTTTTTTAATCGATGCCGTCAAGGGGAAACCGGTTGAAGCGGCTCTCAATACCCTCAAGTTCATGCCGATGAAGGCGGCCGGGATCGTCGAGAAAACCATGCGCAGTGCCGTCGCCAACGCGAACCAGAACGCCGATATCGACGTCGACACCCTGGTGGTCAGCAATATCACCGCCGATCAGGGGCCGACCCTCAAGCGCTTTCGGGCGAGGGCCCGCGGGCGCGGCGCGCGAATTTTGAAAAGGACCAGTCACATCACCGTCATCTTGGCTGAGCAATCGCTGCAATAAGCCGGAGGAGGAAAAAGCTTGGGACAGAAAGTAAATCCGATCGGATTGAGACTAGGGATCGTCAAAACCTGGGAGTCACGCTGGTATGCGGACAAGAACTATGCCGATTATATTTTAGAAGATTTCAAAATCAGGCGCTTCATCAAGAAAAAGCTTTATCATGCCGGGGTCTCCAGGATCGAAATCGAACGATCATCCAAGCGAATCAGACTGCGAATTTTCACCTCCAGGCCGGGCATCGTGATCGGTAAAAAAGGTGCCGAAATCTCATTGCTCAAACAGGATATCGAAAAGATGGTCACCCACGAAGTCCTGATCGACATTCAGGAAATCAGGAAACCGGAGATCGACGCGCAGCTCGTGGCCGAGAACATAGCGCTGCAGATCGAACGGCGCGTGGCCTTCAGACGGGCTATGAAACGCGGGGTTTCGTCGGCCATGCGCTTCGGCGCTCAGGGTGTCAAGGTCATTTGCGGCGGAAGATTGGGCGGTGCTGAAATGGCCCGCCGCGAATGGTATCGCGAGGGCCGGGTGCCCCTGCACACCCTGCGGGCCGACATCGATTACGGCTTCACGGAAGCGCGCACGACTTACGGCGCCATCGGCGTCAAGGTGTTCGTCTTCAAAGGTGAAATTCTTAAGAAAGACAATGTGGATCTCGAAAATCAGTAAGCAGACCGGCGGATAGTTCGGCCCGAAACGCCTTTGGACATGATGGTGACCCCATAACAGCACAGAGCAGCCGGGACAGGAGTATGTATCGATGCTTAGCCCCAAGAAGGTAAAATTCAGAAAACAGCAAAAAGGCCGGATGAAAGGCATCGCCCGCAGAGGCAGTCACCTGAACTTCGGCCAATACGGTCTGCAGGCTGTCGATTGCGGTTGGGTTTCCGCCCGTCAGATCGAAGCGGCCCGAGTCGCCATGACCCGCCACGTAAAAAGGGGCGCCAGGATCTGGATTCGGGTTTTTCCAGATAAACCGTTCACCAAGAAACCTGCCGAAGTCCGTATGGGCAAAGGCAAGGGGGCGCCGGAGGGCTGGGTAGCGGTGGTGCGACCCGGCCGAATTCTTTACGAGATGGAGGGTGTTTCCAGGGAGATCGCCGAGGAGGCATTCCGGCTCGCGGCCCACAAGCTTTCGATCAAAACGAAATTTGTGGAAAGGAGCATGACATCATGAAAGCCGTTGAATGCAGAGCGTTGAGCTCAGAGGAGCGGCAGCGGAAGCTGGTCGAACTGAAACAGGAGTTGTTCAACCTCCGTTTTCAGCATGCGACCGGTCAGCTCGAAAACCCGCAGCGGCTCAAACAGATCAAACGTGACGTTGCCCGGGTGCAAACCATCATCCGACAACAAGAATTGGCGACACCCGAAACCGAAGCCCGATAGTTTAACCCTTAATTCTATGGACAAGTTGCAATTGCTGCCATGAAAAAACGTGGAATGAAAAGACAATTGATCGGTACCGTTGTCAGTGACAAGATGGACAAGACCGTCGTGGTCCAGGCGGAAAGATTGGTCAAACACCGGCTGTATGACAAGTATATCCGGCGCAGGGCCAAGTTTTCAGCCCATGATGCCGAAAATTCATGCCGGATCGGAGACAAGGTCCTCATCACCGAATCCCGGCCGCTCAGCAAAGCCAAGCGGTGGCAGGTCAGCCAAATCCTGGAAAAGGCCGTTTGATCATAAAGGGATTCGAGAACGATGATTCAGACAGAGACAAGACTGACGGTGGCGGATAATTCCGGTGCAAAGGTGGTGGGCTGCATAAAAGTCTTGGGCGGCACCCGGCGGCGCTATGCCCGGATCGGCGACATTATCGTCGTGACGGTCAAGGAAGCCATTCCGAATGCAAAGGTTAAAAAAGGAGACGTCCTTAAGGCCGTTGTGGTGCGAACCAAGAAAGAAATCAGGCGGCCGGACGGATCTTACATCCGCTTCGACGACAATTCGGCCGTCCTTATATCGGCGAGCAAGGAACCGATCGGAACCCGTATCTTCGGACCGGTGGCAAGGGAATTGCGGGCCAAGAAGTTCATGAAGATCATTTCGCTGGCCCCGGAGGTCATTTAGGATCGAGGGCCACCAGGTGGAGAAGTCACCGATGAACGCGAGCAAGTGCAGAATCAAAAAAGACGACAAGGTCAAGGTGATCGCTGGCAAGGACAAAGGTAAAATAGGTAAAGTCCTCAAGGTCATCCGTAAAAAGAACAGGGTGCTTGTCGAAAAGGTCAATATGGTCAAACGGCACGCTAAACCCTCCGCGCAGAACCGGCAGGGCGGTATCATCGAAGGCGAGGCCCCGATCCACTGGTCGAATTTGATGCTCATGTGTAATAAATGCATGTCACCGACCCGTATCAAAACGCAGCGTCTCGATGACGGGAAAAAAGTGCGGGCCTGCAGCAAGTGCGACGAGATCATCGACAAGTAAGCGGAGGAACAAGATGTCCCGGCTCAAACACTATTACCTCGAAACGGTCGTCCCCCAGCTGATGGAGACCTTCCAGTACCGCAATGTGATGCAGGTGCCGAAGCTCGATAAAATTACGCTGAACATGGGATTGGGGGAAGCGATCCATAACATTAAAATTTTGGATTCAGCGGTAGAAGAGCTGCAGACCATCGCCGGACAGCGCCCGGTCATAACCCGCGCCAGACGCTCGATCGCCACTTTCAAGCTGCGTACCGGCATGCCGATCGGGTGCATGGTCACCTTGCGCCAAGACCGCATGTACGACTTCTTCAACAAGCTAGTGAACATCGCGTTGCCGCGTGTGCGGGATTTCCGCGGCCTGTCGGCAAAAGCCATGGACGGTAACGGAAACTACAGCCTTGGCATCAAGGAACAGCTTATTTTCCCGGAAATCGATTATGACAAAATCGATAAGATCAAAGGCTTGAACGTCTCGATCGTCACCACCGCCAAGACCGACGACGAAGGCCGTGAATTGCTCCGGCTGTTGGGAATGCCCTTCCGGAATTAACGCGCTCTGCGCCGGGTTGTGTTACGTTAAAGGAGGATGATTTGGCCAAAACGTCGCTTAGAAATAAAGCCATGCGAAAACCCAAATTCGAGGTAAGGGCTTACAACCGCTGTCCGATTTGCGGCCGACCGCGTGCGTTCATCCGAAAGTTCGGCCTCTGCCGAATTTGCTTTCGCAATTTTGCATCACAGGGCAAGCTGCCGGGCGTTATTAAATCGAGCTGGTAACAGCGGCTGACGGCACAGCCCTTCGGCCGGTTTGCCGAAATGTGACGTCTAACGTCCATGCGGGCGGACAATCCAAATCGGTAGTATGTGAATCAATGAGTCATCAGCAGCATCGAATGGTTGTAGCGGAGATTAAACAATGACGATGAGTGATCCGATTGCCGACATGCTGACACGCATCAGAAATGCGGCCAAGGCCAGGTTCAACAGTGTCGATATACCCGGTTCGAATCTGAAGACCGAGTTGGCGAAAATCATGAAGGAAGAAGGGTATATCCGGAATTACAAGTTTATCAAGGACGGCAAACAGGGTATCTTGCGGGTATACCTGAAATACGGACCGGGGCAGGAGAGCGTCATTTACGGCCTCACGCGCATCAGCAAGCCGAGCCGGCGCATCTACCTGAGCAGCGACAACATCAAGTCGGTCATGAACGGCATGGGTGTTGCGATTCTGTCCACTTCCAAGGGCGTCATGACCGACAAACGGGCCCGGGCGGAAAAAATCGGTGGCGAACACATCTGCAATCTCTGGTAGTTCCCGGTCTTCAGTGGCGCGGTTATGGTTCACCGCCGTTTACTGCCGGGGGTGAACAGGAAGAAGGAGTCGATACATGTCGCGAGTCGGTAAAAAACCCATAGCGATACCCGAAAAAGTGAACGTCACCTACCAAAGCGGTGAACTATCCGTCCAGGGGCAGAAGGGAAGACTGAGCCGGTCGATCCATCCCGCCGTGACCATCAAGATCGAGGACGGGGTGCTGTCGGTGGAGTCGCTCAAATCCGATAAAAGCAGTCAGGCCTTGCAAGGTTTGACGCGCAGCCTGGTGATGAACATGGTCACGGGGGTCGACAGCGGATTTGCTCGGGTGCTCGAAATAAACGGTATCGGATACCGCGCCGAACTCAAAGGCCGGAACCTCGTCCTCACGCTGGGGTACTCCCATACCATCAATTTTGCGCTGCCCGACGGAATTTCGGCCGCGGTCGAGCGGAACAACGTCATCAAACTTGAAGGTATCGATAAGGAGGTTCTCGGGCAAACCGCGGCATCAATCCGGCGCTTGCGTCCCCCGGAACCATACAAGGGCAAGGGGATTAAATTCGCCGAGGAACACATACGCCGCAAGGCCGGCAAGACCGGGACGAAGTAACCGGGTCTTCCGGATCGATGAAACGGGTTCCTGACAGCGTCAACTCATAGCGGCTACCACAATATTTAGGGATTGAGACGATGGGATCGTTGAATTTAAAAAAAGAAGCTCGGCTGAAAAGGCAAAAGCGAATCAGAAAAAAAATTCGTGGAACTCCCGCGAGGCCGCGACTGACGGTCTTTCGAAGTGCGCGCCACATCTATGCCCAGGTGATCGACGACACGAGCGGCCGGACCCTGGCGGCGGCCTGCAGCCTGGAAAAGACCGAGAAGGAGCGGACCGATAGCGGCCGCAAATCCGCAGTCGCCAACCGGATTGGAAAGCTTGTCGCGGAGCGCGCCATCGCTAACGGCGTCAAGAGCGTCGTTTTCGATCGGAACGGTTTCCTCTACCACGGCCGGGTCAAAGCGGTTTCGGAAGGTGCACGCGAAGGCGGTCTTGAATTTTAAAGGCGATCACCCTTTTCAGGCAACAAAGGAGGCGGGTCCTTGTATAAAAAGGATACAGACGAATATCAGTTGATCGACAAGGTCGTTCACATCAATCGGGTCGCTAAAGTCGTCAAAGGCGGCCGCAGGTTCAGTTTCAGCGCGATCGTCGTCGTCGGCGACGGCCAGGGCAGCGTGGGGTGCGGGCTTGGAAAAGCGGGCGAGGTTCCCGAAGCGATACGAAAGGGTGTGGAGAAAGCCAAAAAGAATATGATCGCGGTGCCGTTGGTGGAAGGAACGCTCCCCTACGAGACCATCGGAAGGTTCGGTGCGGGTAAGGTCCTCTTGAAGCCGGCATCTGCCGGGACGGGTCTTATTGCCGGCGGTGCCGTGCGGGCCGTGCTCGAGGCCGCCGGCGTCCAGAACGTGCTCACCAAATGTATGGGGTCCCACAATCCGCACAATGTCGTCAAGGCGACGATTGACGGCCTCGAAAAGCTTCAAAGCCGGGAACAGGTAGCCAGCCGGCGCGGCGTCAATGCGGAAGATCTGTGAGCATCGGCCGCAAAGGGCCTTTTTCATCTGAGTTTATGACCGGAAGGGTTTTGTTCGATGGCAGGAAAATTGAAAATAACCATGGTGAAAAGCATGATCGGCAGACCGGAAAAACATCGCCGTGTTTTGCGTGGTCTGGGACTCGGAAAGCTCAACAGAAGTGTCCTCAGAAACGACACACCGGCCATCAGGGGCATGGTCGCAACCGTAGCGCATCTCGTCACGGCCGAGGAGGTGACCAATGAGGCTCAATGATCTGGCGCCGCCGCCCGGCGCCCGCAAGGCCCGCAAGCGCATCGGCCGCGGTGTCGGCTCCGGATGGGGCAAGACGGCCGGCCGGGGCTCCAAAGGCCAAAACAGTCGTTCAGGCGGCGGCGTCCGGCCCGGATACGAAGGCGGGCAGATGCCCATCCACCGCCGCTTACCGAAGCGTGGCTTCACAAATGTTTTCAAGAAAACCTATGCCCTCGTCAACATTCGCGATTTGGCCAAAATGGAACACGGCAGTGTCGTCGACGAAGCCGCCCTGGTGCGGGCCGGTCTTGTAAAGGGACGACGCGACGGCGTGAAGCTTCTGGGTCAAGGCGACATCAATATTTCCCTGACGGTTAAAGTCGACCTGGTCAGCCGGAGCGCACGGCAGAAGATCGAATCGGCGGGGGGTACGGTAGAGGCATCCCAGTTATGATCGGCGGCGGTTTCGGCAATATTTTCAAGATCCCCGAGCTAAAGCGTCGGATCCTGTACACTCTGGCGTTGCTGGTGGTCTATCGGGTGGGGGTGCACGTTCCGGTGCCGGGGATCGACAGCGTCGTTCTGACGGAGATTTTCGATCGCGCCAAGGACACGATTCTGGGCATTTTCAACATGTTCTCCGGCGGCGCCCTCGAAAATCTGTCGGTTTTCGCTCTCGGTATCATGCCGTATATCAGTGCGTCGATTATTCTGCAACTGATGACGGTTGTGATTCCGCATCTGGAGCAATTGAAGAAAGAGGGCGAGCAGGGACGCAAGAAGATCACCCAGTATACCCGCTACGGAACGGTCGTTCTGAGCATTATCCAGGGTTTCGGCATCAGCATCGGGCTCGAGCGCATGGGGGCCGTCATCGCTCCGGGATGGGGATTTCGCCTGATGGCGGTTCTCACCCTCACGGCCGGAACCGCTTTCATCATGTGGCTGGGTGAACAGATTACCGAGCGTGGTATCGGCAACGGGATTTCGCTGATCATTTTTGCCGGCATCGTTGCACGTATGCCGACGGCCATGGGCAACACCTTCCGGCTGGTGTCGACGGGGGCAATGAGCATTTTTCCGGTTATCGTTCTGCTCGCACTGATGGTGGCGGTGATCGCGGTGATTGTCTTTGTCGAACAGGGGCAGCGGCGCATTCCGGTGCAATATGCCAAACGTGTGGTCGGAAGACGCATGTACGGCGGTCAGAGCACGCACCTGCCACTCAAGATCAATATGTCGGGGGTTATTCCGCCGATTTTCGCCTCTTCCATCATGATGTTTCCGGCGACGATCGCCAGTTTTATAACGGTGTCTTGGATCCAGAACGTCGTCTCGGCCCTGCGCCCCGGGAACATCGGCTATGAGGTGTTATTTGTCGGCTTGATTTTCTTTTTCTGCTACTTCTATACGGCCGTAACGTTCAACCCGGTGGATGTCGCCGATAACATGAAAAAACAGGGGGGCTACATTCCCGGCATCCGACCCGGCAAACGCACGGCCGATTACATCGACAAAGTACTGACCCGGATTACACTCGGCGGCGCCCTGTATGTGTCGGTCGTTTGCGTACTGCCGTCGATCCTCATCACGCAATTCAACGTTCCCTTTTACTTCGGTGGGACTGCGCTTCTGATCGTCGTCGGCGTGGCTATCGATACGGTGGCCCAGATGGAATCGCATATGCTCAGCCGCCACTACGAGGGATTTTTAAAGAAATCGGGCGGCAGGATTAAAGGGCGCCGCTAATCGTTTTGGCAGGGATCGGGTATCTTAACGGGGTGTGCAATGGCCAAGGAAGAATCCATCAAAGTCGAAGGTACGGTTCTCGAGACCTTGCCGAACGCGATGTTCAAGGTGGAACTCGATAACAAGCATCAGGTTTTGGCGCATATCTCCGG
>JBFYWB010000045.1:0-29837 GCA_041299015.1 Deltaproteobacteria bacterium | reverse complement strand
TACTCTTCCATTTCCGGATGGAACATCAGGGCCTGCTGCAGGTCTTCGCCCAGGTAGGCCCGCTCCTTGGGACCCAGCACGCCCAGCGACAGGCAGATCATCGTCCACAGGTGCACCGTCTGCCAGGCATGGTCACGGATGTCCGCCAGATCGTGAACCTGGGCGTGGCAATTGTGACAGGGTGTGATGCAGTAGCCGGCACCCGTCTTCAGGATCTGTTCGGCCTTGAGCCGTCCGTAATCGCGCCGTTGCTCGGCAAGTCCCGACTGCAGGAACCCGCCGCCGCCCCCGCAGCAGTAGTTGTTCGAGCGGTTGGGCGTCATGTCGATGAAGTTCTCCTCGCCCACCACGCTCTTGACCACAAACCGCAGGTCCTCGGCCACCGGGTCGCCGAAGCTCTTGCGCACCAGCTGGCAGGGGTCCTGGACCGTAAACTTGACCTTCAGGTCCTTGTTCCAGTCGCTGCTCACCTTCAGCTTGCCCTCCCGGATCCACTGGGCGTAGTATTGAATGATGCTCTTGATCTCGAAGTTGTAGGGAATGTTGTATTTTTTCAGTCCGGCCCGGACTGCGAACAGCTCGTGCCCTCACTCCGTGTTGAGCCAGACCTTGCACTTGAGGTCCTCCACGGCTTTCACCTTGACCTCCACGATGTGCTTCCAGGCCTCGTCGTCGGCCAAAAACATGCAGTAGTTCTCCGCCGCCCAGCCCTTGGTCCCGTATGTCCAGTCCGCCCCCACCAGGTGCAGGATCTTCCACAACGGCACCATCTCGTCGGGCTCGGTCACCGGCTCGCGCGAGTTCTGGTTCAAAAAAAACTCCGCGCCCACCTTGTTCACCGGCGCCTGCATCTCGGCAAACTCGGGCTGACCCTCGCGGTACTCCTCCAGCACGTCTTCCACCACGAACTGAAAGTCCTCCTCGCTGGCCCCCATCGCGCTGCAGGTGTCGCTTCTGAGCGCCATGTCGCAGGAACCCAGGATCCCCTTGGGACGCTTGTCGCGCGGCCAGCTCTGGCGCGCATTGAACACCAGCTGCGGGATGTCGATCTTCATCGGGCACACGTAGATGCACCGCTGGCACATGGTGCACATCCACACCCACGGCGTGGATGTCACCTCCGCGTCCATTCCCAGCGCCGCCATGCGCAGAAACTTGCGCGGGTCCATTCCCTCTAACCCCGTTGCCGGGCACCCCGACGAACACGCCCCGCAGGTCAGACACAGGTTCAGGTTGCCGCCCTCGGGCAGCAGATCCTTGACCTTGTCGATGAAGCCGCTCTTTCTTTTTCCGCCAATCTTGATTGCTTCCTCTGCCATGTCATACTCCTTTTCTAGGCATTCGCTTTTTTCTTTAACGGATTGGGCCCCAGCGCCTTGATGTGTTCGGTCATCTCCTTGGCATAGGCGGCAAAGGTCGGACCCTCACCCGAAGAAAGATTGTACATCCTCACGCGATCCTCTTCGATACCGATTTCTTTCAACAGCATGCGCACATGATTGACCCGTTCCCGGCAGCGAAGGTTGCCCTCGTTGTAATGGCACGAGCCTTCCAGGCAGCCGACGCAATAGGCACCGTCGGCACCCTTTTGGATGGCGCGCAGGAGGTGCAGGACGTCGACTTTGCCGGTGCAGGGCACGCGGATGATTTTTATGTTGATGGGATAATCGAGTCGCATGGAACCTGCCAGGTCCGCGGCCGAATACCCTCAGTATTCACAGCAAAACGCGATAATCTTGGGTTCGAAATCCGCCATTACAATGCCTCCACATCCAGTAGTGCATCAATTTTACAGGTGATGGTGTCGTCTTCATAGAAGCTCAGTGCAATCGTCTGGCGCGGACAGACAGCCGTACACACGCCGCAGCCGTGGCAGAGCGCCTCGTTGATTTCGATCTCTTTCTTCTCGGTGTTGAACACCGGTACCCCGAAGGGGCAGGAACGCACGCAGGTCAGGCACTTGACGCAATGATCGACGTCGACCTTGGCAGTGATGGCCGACAACTTGATCTGGTCTTGGGCCAGGAAGGTCATGGCGCGTGCGGCCGCGGCCTGGGCCTGAGCGATGGTCTCGGTAATCAGCTTGGGTCCATGAGCCGTCCCACACAAAAAAACGCCCTCGCTGGGCATATCAACCGGTCTCAATTTGACGTGCGCCTCGATGAAAAAGCCCTCCGGGTTGCGGTTGAGTTTCATGATATTGCTCACCCCGGCGGTGTCTGTTGCCGTCACCCCGGCGCTGAGGGTCACCAGGTCCGCACCGATTTCAAGCTTTTTCTGCAGCACGTGGTCTTTGACCGTAACCGCCAGTCCATCTCCGTTCGCGTTGACCGACGGCGGCGTGTTGCGATCGAAGCGGATGAAAATGACGCCCTTTTGCCGGGCTTCCGTGTAGAACTCTTCGAGCAGGCCGTAGGTCCGCATGTCGCGGTAGAGGACATAGACCTGGGCATCGGGGTTGAGCTTCTTGATCGCGAGGGCGTTTTTAACCGCGCTCTGGCAGCAGATCCGGGAGCAGTTTTCGTTTTCTTCGTTGCGCGATCCCACGCACTGGATCATCACGACGCTGTTCAGGTCGGCGGCGCCCTTTTCTGCGAGCCGGTCGCTCAGCTCGATTTGGGTGACCACACGTTCGTCCTGACCGTAAAGATATTCCTTGGGCCGGTATTCGCTGGCGCCGGTGGCGATGATGATGATGCCGTGGTCAATTTTGCGGATGTCGCCGTTGGAGGCGGTTTGAACCGCCGTCTTGAAGCTGCCCTTGAACCCTTCGAAGCCGACGATGTCAGCGCCGGTGATCACCTCGATTTTATCGTGAGCAGTGACATCGGCGATGAGCTGCTTGAGATAGGCTTGAATGTCGGCGCCCTCGATGGTGTGATGCAGCTTGCGGGCATAACCGCCGAGTTCGGGTTCTTTTTCGAGCAGGCTCACCTCGAACCCCTGCCTTCCGAGGCCGAGGGCGGCGTTCATTCCGGCCACTCCGCCGCCGACGACCAGGGCGCGCTTGTTGATCGGGACCACTTTCTCGTGCAGAGTCCTTAAGTGCGCCGCCCGGGCCACGGACATCCGGACGAGGTCCTTGGCCTTCTCGGTGGCGGCTTGCGGGTCCTTGGAGTGGATCCAGGAATCCTGGTTGCGGATGTTGGCCATTTCAAACAGGTACTTGTTGAGCCCGCAAGCCTCCAAGGTTTCCATGAACATCGGTTCGTGGGTCTTGGGGCTGCAAGAGGCGACCACCACCCGGTTGAGTTTGTGCTCCTTGATTTTCTCCTTGATTTTCTCCTGGGTGTCCTGACTGCAGGTGAAGAGGTTTTCATCTGCGAAGGCCACATACGGCAGGCTCTCGGCATAGGCCCTGACGCCCGGGACATCGACGATGCCGCCGATGTTGATGCCGCAGTTGCAGACGAACACACCGATGCGCGGGTCTTGACCGGTGACATCCCGCTCGGCGGGCACCTCGAAGGTGGGGACATCCAGGCCGCGGGCTTCGGCCAGGTTGGCGCCGGCGACACAGGCGGCGGCGCTGGCTTCAGTGACCGAACTTGGGATGTCTTTGGGTCCCTGCATCACGCCGCAGATGAAAAATCCGGGACGTGAGGTCTCCACCGGTTTGAAGGGGTCGGTGCGGACGAAATTGTATTTGTTCAGGTCGATGCCGAGACGGCTGGCCAGCATGGCCGCGTCCGGTTGAATCTGGAGACCCACCGACAAGACCACCATGCTGAAGGTCTCCTCCTGCATGGTTCCGCTTTCATCGGCATACTTGACAACCAGGTCGCCGGTCTCGGGTTCTTCGACGATGGTGTGGATGCGCGCCTTGACGAAACGGACCCCGTCCTTGTCGCGGGCCCGGTTGTAGTATTTCTCGTAATCCTTGCCGAAGGTGCGCATGTCCATGTAAAAGACGGCGCAATCCAACTCGCCGTGGGCGTGCTCCTTTGCGATCATCGCCTCTTTGACGGCGTACATGCAGCAGACCGACGAACAGTACCCGTTGCCGCACTTGTTGGTATCGCGCGATCCGACGCACTGGAGCCAGGCGATTTTCTTGGGCTGCTCGCGGTCGAGCGGTCGCATCAGATGGCCGAAGTAGGGGCCCGAGGCGCTCAGGATGCGTTCGAACTCCTCGCTGGTCACCACGTTGGGGGATTTGCCGTACACCAAAAAGTCGAGTTGGGACGGGTCGTAACCGCGGCTGCCGGTCGAGAGAATCACCGACCCGACCTTGAGCTTGGTTTCACGTTCCTTGTCGTCGTATTCGACGGCCTTGGCGATGCACATGTTTTCGCAAAGGCCGCAGCCGATGCAGGTGTCCGTGTCGATGGCAAAGGCCAGCGGCACGGCCTGGGCATATTCGATGTAGGTGGCTCGCCGGTCGTCCAGCCGCATGTTGTATTGGTTGACGGCCGTCACCGGGCAGTGCCGGGCGCACTCCCCGCAACCGGTACACTTGACCGGGTCGATGTAGCGGGGGCGGTTGACGAGGGTGACGTCGAAATTTCCGGGGTCGCCTTCGATGTCCTTGACTTCGCTGCAGGTAATCAGTTCAATGTTCATGTGCCGGCCGACCTCGACCAGTTTGGGCGAGATCACTCACATGGCACAGTCATTGGTCGGAAAGGTTTTGTCCAGACGGGACATCATGCCGCCGATGGTCGGCGATTTGTCCACCAGGTAGACCTTGTAATTTGAATTGGCCAGGTCGAGCGAGGCCTGCATGCCGGCGATACCGGCACCGACAACCATCACCGAGCCGCTCTTGGCGGTTTTATCCGATCCCATAACCACTCCTTATCGTACTGCAAAAACAGGTTTGCATGCTTCCATTTTCTTAAATTCGACCTTGCCGGTCTTTTCCAGGTCGGCCAGCAAATAGGAGATCTTCTTCAAAGCGATGCCGGTTCGTCCGCTGACATCGCGTGGAGCGGTGCAGCCGTCTTTAATGGCCTGCAATATCAAATTACTCTGATATTCGCGTTCCAGGGTCGCGTCGAGAATCTTTTCGAAAGAATCCTGGTCCCAGCGGCGGCCGTAAACATCGCCTTTGGTGGTAATCCGAATTTCTTTGCCCACCAGCCAGCGGATCGGTTCGCCGCTGAGGGTATTTTCAACGGCCGCCAGCTGCAGGGCATATTTTTGGGGGTCGAACTTGCCTTGGGCCTTGATCGATTCCGTCACCGTCTTGACGACATCGACGAAACGCTGTGCTTCGGCCGAAGAGACCCAGGCCAGGTGCAGCCGATCCCTGCCGATACCGGCGAGGTCCAGAAGATTGCGGGTCATCCGGATTTTTTTGTCCGCTTGAACATTACCTTCCAGGTAATGGCAATCACCGAAGTGTCACCCTGCCACCAGAGCCCCGTCACAGCCTTGTTTCAAGGCCTTGACGACAAAGAGCGGATCCACCCGGCCCGAGCACATGACGCGCACGGTCCGCAGGTTGGGCGGATACTGCAGCCGCGACACCCCGGCCAAATCGGCTCCGGCATACGCGCACCAGTTGCAGAGGAAGGCCACGATTTTGGGTTCGAAATCAGACATGACATCACCTAATATAAATGGTTTTAGGTTTTAAGTTTTAAGTAATAGGTTCGGTTTTAAGTCTGAGTTTCGTTTTTAAGTTTCCGTAAAGGATGTGTTCCGTTCTTGCTTAAAACCTGAAACCTAAAACTTAAATCATTTCTTTATACTATCGCACACACCGCAGCGAGAATCTGTTCATCACGGAAATGCAGCATGTCGATGGCCCTTTGGGGGCAGGTTGATGCGCACAATCCGCACCCTTTGCAGGAGGCCGGGATGTTCTCGGCGCGGAAGCCCTTGCCTTCCACTTCCTTCAGGTTGATGGCCCCAAAGGGGCAGACTTCGGCACACAGGCCGCAACCGATGCATTTGTCGGCATCGATCCGAGAGACCAGCGGAGATATCTGGATCGACGGTTTGGCCAGGACCGTGGCCGCACGGCCGGCAGCCGCCATGGCCTGAGCGATGCTTTCGTCAAGGGATTTGGGGTAGTGGGCCAGTCCACAGACGAAAAGGCCGTCGGAAGCAAAATCGACCGGACGCAATTTGGCATGTGCTTCCATGAAGAAGTGTTCCTCATTGACCGGCAGTTTGTAAATTTCGGCCAATTGCGCGTTATCGTTCGGTACGATGGCCGTCGCCAGGTTGACCAGATCGGCCTTGATATACAGATCCTGCTGCAGAATCGGGTCGAACACGCGGACTTCCAACCCGTCCGGGACCTCTGAAACCTGAGGTTTTCTGTCGAGAGAATAGCGGACGAAAATCACTCCCAGCTGGCGAGCTTTTTTGTAGAGAATTTCGCGTTCGCTGTATGTGCGGATGTCGCGGTACAGAACATACACGTTGGTCTCCGGCTGGGCCTCTTTGATGGCCAGCGCCTGTAAAACCGAGGACGTGCAGCAGATCCTGGAGCAGTAGGGCCGCTGGTCGTCCCGCGAACCGACGCACTGGATAAAGACGACACTGGTGGCATCCTTCAGCCGACCGGGATTGTTTTCCAGTTCGTGCCAGCGGGTGACTCGCTGATTGCGGCCGCAGAGGTATTCCTCCGTATCGGCGGCTTTTCCGCCGGTTGCGAGGATCGTTGCGCCGTGTTCGATGGTGCGCGCCTGGCCGTTGGTTGCGACCTCGGTTTTGAAATTGCCCACGAAACCGGTGGCTCCCAGCACCTCCGCGTCGAGCAAAACCTCGATGTCCGGATGCGTTGCGACCTTTTGTCCGAGATCGGTGAGAAATTCCCTGACGCTCTTGCCTTGCCAGGTCTTGGAGACTTCGCGGGCCGAGCCGCCGAGTTCAGAAGATTTTTCGACGATGGTGGTGGGAAATCCCTGGTTCGCCAGGCTGAGTGCCGCGGTCATTCCGGCCACGCCACCACCGATCACCAACGCTTTTTTGTCTACCGCAACTGAAATGTCCGGTATCGCCTCCAACAGGGATGCCTTGGATACCGCCATGCGCACAAGGTCTTTGGCCTTTTCGGTGGCACTCTGCTTATCAGATGAGTGCACCCACGTGCATTGATTCCTGATGTTGGCCATCTCGAACAGATAAGCGTTGACACCGGCATTGCGGATGGTTTCCTGAAACAGCGGCTCGTGAGTTCTGGGGGTGCAGGCCGCCACGACGATACGGTTCAGGTTATGCTCGTTGATGATCCCCACCATTTTGTCTTGGGTGTCCTGGCTGCAGGAGAAGAGGTTCTCTTCGGCATAGGCCACGTTCGGTAAGGATTTGGCATATGCGGTGATCGCGGGAACATCGGCAATTCCACCGATATTGACCCCGCAATTGCAAACGAAGACGCCGATTCGCGGTTCCTGGTCCAGCACCGATTTTTCCACCGGGAAGGTTTTCTCCTTGACCAGGCTTCCGCGAGCCGATGCCAAGGCAATGCCGGCGCTGCAGGCAGCGGCACTGGCCTCCACGACGGACTGGGGGATGTCCTTGCAGCCCTGTAGAACGCCGGCAACGTATATACCGGGTCGCGATGTCAGCACCGGCGCCGTATCCGCGGTATCGACAAAGCGGAATTCATTGAGCGCGATGCCCAGCGTCTTGGCGAGTTCCACAGCTGAGCGGGCCGGCTCCATGCCCACGGAGAGCACCACCATATCGAACGGTTCGGTCATTCGTTGCCCGTCATCGGTCACGTAATCCAGCATGAGGGGACCGGTTTCGTCGAGCTGGGTGATGGAATGCACCTTGGAGCGGATAAAACGCACGCCTTCGGCTTTGGCGCGGTTGTAGTATTTTTCAAACTCTTTGCCGTGCGTCCGCATGTCCATAAAGAAGATGGTCGACTGAAACTCCTTGCCGATGTGTTCTTTGGTGATGATGGCTTCCTTTATGGCGTACATGCAGCAGACAGAGGAGCAGTAGGGGTTGTCGCATTTGTTCAGGTCTCGTGACCCGACACACTGGAGCCAGGCGATCTTGCCGGGTTCCTTTCCATCCGACGGCCTGAGAACATGGCCGGTGGTGGGGCCGCCGGCTGACAGCATGCGCTCAAACTCCATGCTCGTGACAACGTTGGGCAGTTTGGCGTACTGGTAGTTGTCGTATTTCGAGGGATCGAAGGGCTCGTAGCCGGCAGTGACGATTACCGATCCGACGGTGAGGGTAATGTTTTCCGCCTTCGCGTCAAAATCAATCGCATCGGTGGGGCAATACTTTAAGCAAGCGCCGCATTTGCCTTTTTTTAGGTAGATGCACCTTTCCGGATCGATGACGTATTTGAGCGGTACTGCCTGGGGATAGGGGATATAGGCGGCTTTGCGCTTGGAGATGCCCTCATTGAATTCATCAACTGTCTTTGCGGGGCATTTCTCGGCGCAGGCACCGCAGGCGATGCATTTGTCCATGTCGACGTACCGCGGGGATTTTTTGACGGATACGGTAAAATTGCCCTCCTCACCGTCGATTTGGGTAACTTCCGAGAGGGTGAGCAGTTCGATGTTCAGGTGCCGGCCGACCTCGACCAGTTTTGGAGAGATGATTCACATCGAACAGTCGTTGGTGGGGAATGTCTTGTCCAGTTGGGCCATGGCCCCACCGATGGCCGGAGACTTCTCGACCAGGTAAACGAAAAAGCCGGCATCGGCCAGATCCAGGGCCGATTGCATGCCGGTAATACCACCGCCGACGACCATAACTGATCCAACAGGTGTGTCCTTGCTCATGGCGTCTATACCCATCCTTGATTTGAGTGATCCGTTAAACTCTTTCACGGGTCTATCGGGTCCATAACGAGGTAAGCCTGGGGAAACCGGATTGCCTATAAAACGGTATCAACCACCAGCGCATCCATATGCCATAATCTAAAATATACTGTCAAGGCCTTTGTAAATCGAAAAATAATAATTGTTGTAACAATGCAGCCACTTATCCAAGGGTGCATTATATATTTTTTGTTCATACTGTGAAGGCAATTCATTTGGTCTGCTTGTGGGTAACGTCGGCGTATTCGGCTTATGCGCGTTGGGATGGAAGGGGGGATTCCGCTGGCGCCTGTCCTCGTTGCCCCGTTTGGCGGGATGTGCACCTAAAGGCCTGTCTGACAGCGGCCTCGGTTTTACAGTATTTTTTGCGCCCGGGTCCGACTACTTTGGTGTCTGATTTGATTCTTCCGAAGATTGAGGCGCCTGCGCAGGCGCTTATTTTAGCAAAAAATCACCGCCGTCTTCAAAACTTATTTCGGTTTCGTCGTGAATGGAAATTTTATCACCACTTTTGTCCCCTTGCCTTTAATTGACGTCACATGCGCGCTGCCGCCGAGCAAACCGGCCCTTTCACGCATGCTCAGCAGACCCATGCGTTTTTCATGAACGATTTCACGCAGACGCTTTTCGATGTCAAATCCTTTGCCGTCGTCTTCAATTCTCAAAATGACATTGGGATATGCCGCCACCAGTTTGATGCGGACCTGCTTGGCCTCGGCGTGCCGGCAGATGTTGTTCAGACCTTCTTGCACGATGCGATAGAGATTGATTTGAGTACTGGAATCCAGATTCAATTTGTCGATACCCGCCGATTGAAACCTGACGTCGATCGCGTGTTGTTCGGAATAGTCGTTGCAGAGCATCTCCAAGGCGGCAGCAATGCCCATTTCATCTAAACCGGCCGGATGCAAGTCATAGGATATCTTGCGGACATTCTGTATGCTGTCGTCCAGTATTTTTAATATCTTTGAAGCACTGAGGGTCTGGGGACCGGCACTTGCCGGCATAGTCCTATAAAGGGTTTCGATGGCGATCTTCAGCGATGCCAAATCCTGGGCAACCTTGTCGTGCAGGTCGCGCGAGATTCTATGCCGCTCCTTTTCCTGGATCCGGATCAGTTCCCTGCTCAGAGACTTTATGCTTTCCTCGGACCGATGGCGCTGAACAATTCGGCTGACATGTCCCGCTATGGCCTCCAACAGCAATCTTTCTTCGGCAAGGAAAGGTCCCGGGTCGCATTCCGGCCATTCGGTCAGGGAAAACACCTCGATGCGCCCAATCGGCTCGCGATCGAGAACAATTCCGCAAGATTGCTTCCAAACGCTTTCTCTGAAGTTCGGGGTTCTAAATTCCCTGTCCTCCAGGATTATCCGGGCATAGGTCAGTTCCGGATTCTGCCAGGCAAGCGGGATCTGGTTCACCACGCCCTGGATGTTTTGCGCCAGGCTCTCATGGGGCTTATACACAAGCGTCGAAATACCGTATAAACAATTGAGCTCCTTTACGCGTTCTTTGACCCTTTCCTCCAACGTCTCGTTCAATTTTTTGAGATAAGCCTCATTTTCACGCAATTTCTCCTCGGTTTGTTTGCGCTCGGTAATGTCGATAAACGATCCTACCAGTCCATCGACCTCGCCTATTTCGTTGAAAAAGACGTCCTTGTTGAAGATGACCGCACGTTCGGCCCCGTTTTTGTCTTTCACGACAAATTCATAGGTTTGGTGTTCCGATTCCCGCATTACCGCAAGGTCTTTTTGATGATACGTCTCGGCGAGTCTGCTCGGCCATACTTCGTGGACCTTTTTCCCCCTAATCTCCGCCGGCGTTACGCCCACAACCTCGGTAAAGGCCTTGTTGCAGCCCAGGTAGCGACCTTCGGCGTCTTTGAAAAAAACGGGAATCGGAACGGCTGACAGCAAGGATTCGGTAAACTGCAGATTTCTCTTCAGTTCCGTTTCCACGTTTTGAAGTCTTTCAATCTCGGCCTTAAACTCTTTCAGCAGGCTGTCCGATGGATTGTGCGTGAGTTTTTCACCCATTTTTTTCTTCCGGAATGAAAAACTGCGGCGATGGAGATGAGGATCAAAAAGAGAATCGCGAAAACCGCAGCGTCTGCGCCATAGGGTCAACCAAGATGGCGTGAAAAAGCCTATTATGCCGGGTTTCGCTTTGTCAAGGATTATGGGTCGGTATATAAAATTGGCATCCCATCGCGGCATTGAATTGAGAAAGATCCTGTGGTAAAGATCCGGCATATAGCGCAGGGCGACACGGCGTCTGCGCTGCGGGGCATTATGAAACTGCACTCGCCAGCTCACAGACCCTACGATATCGCGAATACGCTGACCGACTGCAGACCGCATTTTGATCCTGGAGGTGCCGCACATGCCGAACAGGAACTCCTCCATCGTTAACATTGCGCTGGTCGGGGGAAGGGGATTATGCAAGGAGTTGCTTGAAAAAACCACCTTTGACTACATGCAGGAAGGCGTCGATGCGCCCATTTTAGCGGTTGCCGACCAGGATCCGTCGTCACCGGGCATGGAGCGCGCCAGAGAACTGGGTTTGTTGACCTTCCAAGACTATCACCGATTATACGACCCCAGCTACAACATCCACCTGATCATCATCCTGACCCCCGGGCCGCAGATTTTTAATGATATTCTCGCTACCCGTCCGCCCCGTATCCGCATCATGTCGCATGAGGTTTTCGAGGTGTTCTGGAACGCCATCGCTTCAGAGGAACGCAAGCTGCGCGTCCAGAAAACGGCCATGGAAACGATTCTGAATGGCATTCAGGATTTTATTCTGGTCATCACCCCGGAGATGGAGATCACAGAGGTCAACGAATCTTTTCTGAAAAAAACCGGCTTGACCCGCGAGGAGGTCATCGGCCGCAAATGCCACCACGTTTACGGGCAACTGAACCACGTGTGCGACAATCCGAATCTGATCTGCCCTTTGGAAGAGGTCGTGCGCAACAAGACGCAATGCAGACAAGTCCAATCGCGCAAGGATGCAAATGGCCGCACCCGGCATTTTGAGGTGAATGTTTATCCCATCTGGGAAAACCGCGGCAGGATCTCAAAGTTCATTCACATCAGTCGCGATATTACCCGGCGGTTCAAAGAAGAAGAGGAGATGACCCGCCGATTGGAGAAAATGGTCGAGGAGAGAACCCGCCAGCTTAAGGAATCCCATGCCAAGCTGCTGCACCAGGATAAAATGGCTTCTCTCGGAAAACTGGCCGCTTCGGTGGTCCACGAAATCAACAATCCCATCGCCGGCGTTTTGAACCTGATCCTGCTGATCCAAAGGATCATCGCCGAAGGACCGTTGCAAGAGAACGATGTCGAAAAATTTTACCAGTATCTCGATTTGATGGAGAAGGAAACCCGGCGCATCAGTAAGATCGTCTCCAACCTCTTGGCATTTTCCCGCCAAAACCGGCTGGAACTCAAACAGGTGAACATCAATCGGTTGGTCGATAAAACGCTCATCCTGAATGCGAACCTGTTGAAAATCAACCGCGTCAAGGTGGCGAAAATACTCGACCCGGATGTGCCGGATGTGATCGGCTCCGAGGATCAACTGCAACAGGTATTCATGAACCTGATATCCAATGCCGTTGAAGCAATGGAAGGCAGAATCGACTGCGCCCTGACCATCGAAACCAGGCATGACCCCGGCGAAGGGCGTATCGTGGTCGATTTTACCGATTCCGGCGTGGGCATCCCCAAGGACAACTACCCCAAAATCTTCGAGCCGTTTTTTACAACCAAAAAAAATGGAAAGGCCGTCGGGCTGGGGCTTTCCGTCGCTTATGGGATTGTCAAAGAGCATGGCGGATTTATTTATGCGGCTTCCGGCCCAAACGGCGGGACCAGATTTCAGGTCAATCTTCCCCTCAAGCGTGCATCTGCTCCGGCCGAAATCAGTGGAGGGTTCGATGGGTAGCACGAGAATTCTTATCGTCGACGACGAACTCATCATGCGCGAGTCACTGCGCGGCTGGCTGGAAAGAGACGGCTACGCGGTAGCCGCGGCCCCCAGCGGAGAAGAAGCCCTGGACATGCTGAAGAAAACGCGCTTCGATATCCTGCTGGTGGATATCAAAATGGAAGGCATCAGCGGCCTGGAAGTACTTAAGCAGGTCAAAGAGGGCGACCCGGATGTGGCCGTGGTCATGATCACCGCATTCGGCTCGATATCCACGGCGATCGAGGCGATGAAGAACGGCGCCTATGACTACCTGCTCAAGCCCTTTGATCCGAACGCGTTGGGTGTGTTGATCGAGAAAATCGTCGAGCGCCAGGCCCAGAACCGTGAAAACTTCTACCTCAAGGAACAATTTCGGGAACGGAACCGGTTCGAGAGCATGATCGGCCAGTCCAAACCGATGCAGGCGGTCTTCGAGATCATCTGTGACATCGCGCCGACGGATTCCACGATTCTTATCACCGGTGAAACGGGCACCGGCAAGGGGCTGGCGGCCAAGGCCATCCACACCCATAGTCCGCGTTGCGAGGGCCCCTTCGTCGTGGTGAATTGCGGGGCCATACCCGAACACCTGATGGAGAGTGAGCTGTTCGGTCACCAAAAGGGCGCCTTCACGGATGCCAAAGAAACGAAAAAGGGGCGGCTGGAACTGGCCCACGGCGGCACGCTTTTTCTGGATGAAATCGGCGAAATCAGCATGCGCATGCAGATCGACATGCTGCGTGTCTTGGAGGATCACGTCTTTTACCGGGTTGGCGGCACCCAGCCGATCGAGGCGGATTTCCGGGTCATTTCCGCTACCAATCGAGACCTAAAAGCCGCCATAAAAAACACGACCTTTCGTGAGGATCTCTACTACCGCTTGAACGTCATCACGTTTAAAATGCCGTCCCTGAGGGAACGCAAGGAAGACATCCCTCTTTTAGCGGATCATTTCCTGCTTCGGTTTGCCGAAGAGACCAACAAGGCCATCGACGGGATCAGCAGGGCGGCGATTGACGAGATGATGCTCTACGACTGGCCGGGCAACGTGAGAGAGCTCGAAAATGCCATTGAACGAGCGGTGGTGATTGGAAAGCAGCGCAAGATTCCCTCTGAGGACCTGCCTTTTTATTGCGCCCAGCACTTTTCCGCGCCGGAAAACGACTCGCTGCGAGAGATCGAGAAAGCGCACATTCTGCGAATTCTCAATGAAAACCTTTGGAACATTACCAGAAGTGCCAAAATCCTCGAGATCGATCGGACGACTCTCCACAGCAAAATCAACCGCTACGACATTCGGAAACCAGATTGATTGACAGCGGGCAATACAGGATCGCGATCGCTCCCATCGGAATCATCGACCCCAGCCTTACCGATTCGATTGAAAGGCAAGTGCGGCGGATATTCGGATACAACACCGATGTCGTCCCGCTTTTAGACCAGCTGGACTTTGCCTTGAATGACGAACGCCAGCAGTATTACTCTACCATGATCCTTGAAAAACTCGCCGCCGCACCATCCGATCAGGCCCTAAAAGTACTGGGCATCACCAGCGTCGATCTCTTTATCCCCATCCTGACCCATGTCTACGGCGAAGCCCAGATCGGTGGAAAAGCCTGCATCATTTCAATCTGTCGCTTGAGCGAAGGCATCTCTTCTGCGGATTCCGGGCAAAGGCTTCACGACCGCGCAGTGAAAGAAGCGCTCCATGAGCTCGGCCACACGTTCAAGCTCCGGCACTGCCCTGAACGCGGCTGCATCATGCACTACTGCCGGAGCATTCAGGACGTGGATCGCAAATCAGATCAACTCTGCCGGCATTGCCGCATTCTATTGGCAGACGAATTGAAACGGCTTGAAACAGAGCGGCGCGGCTGAATTCGAGAAGAGGATTCGGCGGGCAGACGGAGGCCGTGCCGGCCGTATCTTCAAGTTTAATGAACCGGCGCCGCAATGGCCTATTGCCTTGCGCCGGTCTTTTCGGGAGCGCTGTAGCATGCGATGCCGGGTGCCGGCCCGCGGCCTTGGCGTCATGACCTTAAAAAAAGGCGCACCAGTTTCGTCCAACCGAGCATCGGCAGCTGTCCGCCGATGTCTTCTACCAGTTGCCCGCCGTCGGCGGCCAAGGGACCTATCGTCTCTTCGATGACCCGATAGAGGCGCCGGGTCTCTTTTTCGATAAACACGGCCGTTTCCGCATTGATCAGCAGGTCTTTCAAATCCCGGCGAAGATTATCGGCGTGAATTCTCATGATCCACCCGGTCGAATAAGCCTCGCGGCTCTTGACGTGTCCCTGTTCCAGCAGCTTCGGGTTGGCCGCGGTGACCACGCCGCTGACCGGCGCAAGGGCTATTGCCGTGCTGGACCCGCGTCTCAGGGCAATGGCGGGGGCATTCTGGCGCACCGTTTTCCCTATCCGCGGGGCTTCGATGCGGTCGAGGGGGCCGATGGTGCGAAGCACAAATTCATCCAAGCCGACACGCACGGTATTCTCCGCCTCGATTTTGACCCACGCGTGACCCCGATGCAGATAAAACCCCTGGGGTATTTTGAACCCGCCGATATCGATCAGATCAACCGGCTGGACGGTTGCATGCACTGAAAATTGATCGAAGAAATATTGATCAAATTCGCAATCGGAGCAGCGGTACGCATTGGTGCAGGCGCGGTATTCAATACGCCCTTTCATATGATGCAGGCAGGGGCGTTTCCAGGGCGGACGCTCACCCATTTTAACCTTCCAGGAAACGATTTTCGACCGTTTAGCTGCGAGAGCACCGGCCTGTTTTACCCGCCCCCGGTTCTCTTCGGCCAAACGATGCAGGACCGCGTCATAGCGGCAGGCCGCGCACTGGAAGTCCGTTCGGCAAAGCTTATGGCGAACAACCCCTGCCTGCATCCAGATACAGGGCGGGGGCACCCCATTGGCTCTGGTATTCGGTGGCTTGGTTTTCATCTTCACGTTCCCGGTCATATCATCAGGTTTTAAGAAAAGTGCCGGTCAGATTTTCCCAGCCCAGATCGGGCAGGTTGCCGTAAATATCCTCCTGCAGATAACCGCCATCGGCCGCCAGGGGACCGGCCGTCTCCTCGATCATGTCTTCAAGTTTCCGGACCTCGGTGTTCATCCAGTCCAGGCTGTCGGCATCGGCCATGAGCCTCTTGATCGTCCCCTTGACATCCGGCGTGCGGACCATGAACAACCAGCCGTCGCTGTAAGGTTCGCGGTTGGCCACCCCCGGGTTTTCGCGGGCCCTGGAATTCACCTCAACGATCACGCCGTCTATTGGTGACAGCACGTCAGCCGACTTGTCCTTGCGTTTGAGACCCCAGCCGACGCGACCCTGGTCCAATTCCTTGCCCATCAGCGGAAGGTTCAGCGCATCTGCGCGCCCCAGCAGTTTAAGGGCAAAATCGTCCAACCCGATGCGAATACAGCCGCCGCTTTCGATTTTGGCCCAGGTGTGACCTTTGTGAAAGTGATAGTCGAGCGGGACATCAAACCCCTTGACCCGCTGAACCTCGCGCGGCTGGGCGGCCGTTTTCGGCGTCCAGACATCCTCGAAGAACTGATCGAAATCACACCCGCCGCAATTGTAGTCATAAGGGCATATCCTTCCGGCGATCCGTCGGGTCAGGCTGTGCCGGCAGACTCTTTCCAGGTCCGGCTTTTTTCGCATGGCCGCCTGCCAGCTGATCTGCTTGCCCTTTTGCACTTGTTGGGCCATGCCTTGGTCGTATGTGCACGTCGTGCAGTCGTAAAAATTGTTGCATTTCTTGTACCTGACCGACCCGGCGGTCATCCAAAGACAGGGGCTATCCATCGATGCCGGCCGGTCCGGCGTCACCATCCACACCTGGCCCCCCAGAACGCTGCCGATCTCCTGTCCGCTGGTCATGTCGGTGCGATGGCCTTTGCGGTAGACAGATCCGTACCCGAGGCGACCTCTTTGTCCTGACTGATTGTTGTGTGCCATTTTTGCCACTCCTTCCGGTTATGGTGTCGGTTTGCAAAACTCTACGAGCAAGGGGTGTGCCAGGGAGAACAACACTTCGCATTTGGCGATATCATTATGAAATAATGCAGGATATTGATTACGGCACCGATGGCAAGGACGTCGCTGAACAGCGCGGAGGTGTGGGGAATCCCCTCGATGAAGGGTCGGAAAATCACCGCAATGGCCTGAAATCAATTTTATAGGTATACTTTTCGGAAGGTTATATTACCTGTCGTAAATATCGACAGTCATGTTGGAAAACACGACAGCTATCCTTCGGCCACGGCTGCGCGTGCGGCCCCAAGGGCTTGAACCGAGACTGCGGGCGATGTTTCCAGCTTGAGGTCCTTAACTTATCGTGACGCCGTAGGCGGTCAGCTTTCGGCGCAAGGTGTTCAGCCCGATGCCGAGAATTCGGGCGGTTTGTGATTTATTGTCGTTCAACTGTCGATAGACATTAAGGATATGCGTTTTCTCGACCTGGGCGAGAGACGCAATGCCGCCGGCATTGACGATCTGATCGCAGGAGCTGGTCACTTTGGGACGGCGCAGCTGCTGCGGAAGCTCGTCGGCTGATATGGGGTTGCCCTGGGCCAGGTTCACGGCCGATTGGACAATTGACTTCAATTCGCGGATGTTGCCGGGGAAATGATATTCCGTCAACAGGCACATAGCGGCTTGGTCGATACCGCAACTCGATGACGGGGCACGGTATTCCTTCAAAAAAAGATCGACCAGCAGGGGAATATCCTCTTTTCTCTCCCTTAGGGGCAGCAGGTGGAGCCAGCCGCCCCGAATGCGATAATACAGGTCCTTGCGGAATGTTTTAGCGGTGATCATCTGTTCAAGATCCTCATTGGTGGCCGCGACAACTCGCGCGTCCACCTTATGGCTGGCACTGGAACCCAGCTTGGTGTATTCGCCATCTTGCAGCACCCGCAAGAGCTTAACCTGCATCGCGGGGGGCAAGGTGCCGATTTCATCAAGAAAGAGCGTGCCGTGATGGGCATTTTTCAAGTATCCGTCGCGTTCTTTTTCCGCACCGGTGAAGGCCCCCCGGGTGTGACCGAAAAATTCCGCCTCGAACAGGCTGGCGCTGATGGCCGCCATATTGACGGGCATAAAAGGATAGCGGGCGCGGGGACTGACGGCGTGAATCGCCCTGGCCAGGAGTTCTTTGCCGGTGCCGCTTTCGCCGGTGATCAGGATCGGTACATCACTGCGCGCATGCAGTTCGGCCTCTTTCAGCAACCGCAACATCCGGGGCGATCGGGTGGTAATTGATTTGAATGCCTCCGGATTGGACAAGGTCGGCAGGCGGTGGCTCTTTCCGAGGTCGAGAATGTCCAGCAGGCGCTTTTTCTCAAGGGTTCGTTTGAGTGAAAACACCAGATCCTCTTCGCTGATCGGTTTTACCAGATAATCGTACGCCCCTTTGCGCAGGCACTGGACGGCCACGCGCGCGTCGTTGACCGCCGTTACGATGATGCATTCGGTTCTGGGGCTGTTGTTTTTTACTACATCCAGCAGCTCAAGACCGTCCATCTCCGGCATGGTCATATCGATCAGGGCGATGTCAAACAGCTCTTCGGACTCGAAAAGAGCGGCTGCTTTCAACGGATCGTCCTCGATTTTGACCTGCTTAAAGCCGGCGCCTCTCAGTCTGGCCTTCATCAGTTCCAGAAAGTCCCAATCGTCATCGACGACCAGTATCCTCTCATCCATTACGCGGTTCCTTTCCGTGTTTCCCGGTAGAGGAGATCAAATTTTTGGTCACTTTGCATGCAGAACGGGCCGGCCCTTGCGTTAAAGGGGTCGAATTTGGCCTACGCCAAAATGGCATAACACCTTAATTGATTGAAATCAAACATTAAAAATTTGAATTATGCCATATTGGCATAGATTCGACAAATCTGCAATCCCGCTGTCTATTTTTTAATTTTTACATAAGTATCAGAAATTATACGATAAACTTAATCCATCTGATTCTCGGCGGCTTCGGCACGGTTGTTGCCAGATGAGGTGTTACGGCGTGAATGGAAAACGCTAAGAAATCGGTTTGGAATCGACCGCCACTCTTTCCGGTCAAAAGAGATCCTTCCCAAATACGTCGGAGGAAAGCCAATGAAATTAAAACGCAAATTCGAGACGGGTGAATTTGCCGTATTGGCGGAGATGGAACCACCCAAGGGGGTGGATGTCGCTACAATGGTCGCCAATGCCAAGAGGGTCAAAGACAAGGTCGATGAGTTCGTCGTGCCGGAAATGAGCAATGCGGTCATGAGAATGAGTTCCCTGGGCGGCGCAATGGTCCTGCGCATGGAAGGACTGCCGGCGAGCATCCAGGTGTGTTGCCGGGACCGCAACCGGCTTGCGCTGCAAGGGGATCTTCTGGCGGCCTATGCCCTCGGCATTTCCAGCGTCATGGCGGTCAGAGGTGAAGAGCCGAGCTTTGGAGACCATCATCAGACCCGGCCCGTCTATGACATCGACCTGATCGAATTGCTGAAAGCCATTCAGGGCTTGCATGCCGGGCGGGATATGGCGGGCATCGAGCTGGCCGGCGCCCCGGATTTCATGGTCGGCTCGACCATCGATGCCGGTGCCAAGGGAAAATCTCCCGATCTGGAGGTGGAGGAGATGATGAAACGCTTCGAAGCCGGGGCACGGTTTTTCATCACCCCCCCGCTGTTCGACACCGCCGCCATTGAACCGTTTCTGAAACGGATCAAACGACCGGAAATCATCATCATCCCCACCGTACTGCTGCTCAAGTCCCTGGGCATGGCCCGCTACATCGCGCGCAACATGCCGCACATCCACATCCCGGAAGCCCTCATCGAACGGCTTCAGCGCTCACCGGACAAGGCGCGCGAGTGCATCCAAATAGCCTCTGAAATGGTGGTCACCTTGAAAAGGGAAGGTTTCAGAGGTGTTTTTATGTCAACCATCGGATGGGAGCACAAGCTCCCGGAGATCATTGAAGGAATTTAGGGAGAAGAAAAATGGGATTGAATCCAAGCGAGGAAACAAGAGACGCTCCAGAGGGCAGTAAATCCGATCCCATCGGCGCGGTAATGGTAGTCGGCGCCGGGATTGCCGGAATGCAGTCGGCCCTGGATCTTGCCAATTCCGGCTACTACGTCTATCTGGTCGAAAAATCATCGGCCATCGGCGGCCTGATGTCGCAGCTCGACAAGACCTTTCCCACCAACGACTGTGCCATGTGAATCATCTCGCCCAAACTGGTCGAGGTCGGCCGGCATCTCAACATCGAGCTTTTAACCAATACCGAACTGCTGCAGTTGGACGGTGGACCCGGACGGTTCACGGCGCGTATTCGCGAGCAGCCGCGTTTTATCGATCTCTCCAAATGCACCAGCTGCGGGGAATGCGCCAAAGTCTGCCCCGTCAATCTGCCCAACGAATATGACGAAGGGCTGTCCGTCAAAAAAGCCGCCTATAAGCGCTACGCCCAGGCAATCCCGGGGGCCTATGCCATTCAGAAATGTGACAAGGCACCCTGCCGATTGGCGTGTCCGGCCGGTTTGAACGTGCAGGCCTACGTGCAGATGGTCAGAGAGGGCAAATATGAAGCGGCCCTGAAAATCATCATGGAAGACCTGCCCCTGCCCGGTGTGCTGGGTCGAATCTGTCCCCATGGATGCGAAGACGCCTGCCGGCGCTGTGAAGTGGACGATCCGGTGGCCATTCGCGATCTCAAGCGGCTGGCGGCCGACCAGTTCGATCCCAGGGCCGTCAAGATCGACTGCCTGCCGCCGCGCAAGGAGAGGGTTGCCATCGTCGGGTCGGGGCCGGCAGGGCTGTCCGCAGCCTACCACTTGGCCCGCAAGGGCGTCTTGTCGACCATCTACGAAGCCCTGCCCGAAGCCGGGGGTATGCTGCGGGTGGGGATCCCCGCCCATCGTCTGCCCCGGGAAATTCTCGATAGAGAAATAGAGGTCATCACCAAGCTGGGGGTGGAAATCAAAACCAACACGCCCATCGGCCCGGAACTGACCCTCGAAGACCTCATGAAAAACGGCTACAGTGCCGTGTATCTGGCGCTGGGGGCCCACAAGGGGATCGATCTGGCCATTCCCGGCGAGAAAGCCCGCGGGGTCCGCCAGGGGGTCGATTTCCTCAGAGAAGTCAATTTAACCGGCACGGCCGCGGTCGGCCGCAAGGTCGCCATCATAGGCGGCGGCAATGTCGCCATCGATGTGGCCCGTTCGGCCGTACGGTTGGGGGCGGAGGAGGTCAGCATCATCTATCGCCGCACCCGAGCCGAAATGCCGGCTTGGGAGGAAGAGGTTCAAGCCGCGGAAACCGAAGGGGTGACAATAAGCTATCTTGCCGCTCCTCAGGAGGTGCTGACCAGTGACGGCAAGGTGGTCGGGCTGCGCTGTATCCGGATGAGGCTGACCGAGCCGGATTCCTCCGGCCGCAAGCAGCCGGTCCCCATACCGGACAGCGAGTATGAGATCGAAATCGACCAACTGGTCCCGGCCATCGGCCAACGGCCGGACTTGTCGGCGCTTGAAGATGTGACCGGCTTGACGTTTTCGCGCTGGGGCACGACGGAGGTCGATGCGGTGACGTATGCGACCAATCGCGAGGGAGTGTTTGCCGGGGGGGACCTGCAAACCGGACCCTGGATCGCCATCGGCGCCATCGCCGCCGGCCGGGAGGCCGCCGAGTCGATTACCCGCTACCTGGATGGAAAAGATATGGCACAAGGCCGACAGCCCATCTCCAGGGAAAATCCGGTTTACCGGCCCATTCCCGAGGCGGTACCGGTCCAGCGCAGGGAAAAGATGCCGGAACTGCCCGCTGCTGAGCGGGCCGGAAATTTCAACGAAGTTGAGCTCGGTTATGATGTGCCCAGTGGGCGGGTGGAGGCCGAGCGATGCCTGAACTGCGGGTACTGCTGTGAGTGTTACCAGTGTGTCGCCGCTTGTCTGGCCGAGGCGGTCGATCACCGCCAGCAAGCCGAAGAACGGGACATCGCGGTCGGCTCGGTGGTGCTCTGTCTCGGCAGTGAACCCTATGACCCGTCGAATCTGGAGCTGTTCTATCACTACAAGAGCAACCCCAACGTCATGACCAGTCTCGAGTTCGAACGGATCCTGAGCGCCTCGGGCCCCACGATGGGGCACCTGGTGCGGCCCTCAGATGAAAGGGAGCCCAAGAAGATTGCCTGGCTCCAATGCGTCGGATCGCGCGACACCAACCGGTGCGGCAACGGCTACTGTTCGTCGGTCTGCTGCATGTACGCCATCAAGGACGCCATGATTGCCAAGGAGCACGCCCACGGCGAACTGGACTGCGTGGTCTTCAACATGGACATCCGCACCTTCGGTAAAGATTACGAAAAGTACTATCAGCGGGCAAAGGAAAAGGCCGGCGTCAGATTCGTCAAGGCCCGCATCCACACCGTCGATGAAATCGGCAAAAACCGGGAACTGCGCATTCGCTACGCGGACGAGAGCGGGACGATTCAAGAGGAATTTTTTGATATCGTGGTGCTGTCCGTCGGGCTTCAGGTTCCGGAATCCACCGCGGAGCTGGCCCGTCGCCTCGATGTCGATCTCGACAAATACAAGTTTGCCGTCACCCAGCCGTTTACGCCGGTAGAAACCTCCCGTCCGGGGGTATACGCCTGCGGCGTTTTTCAGGAGGCCAAAGACATCCCCAGTTCGGTGACCGAAGCCAGCGCCGCCGCGTGTCTGGCCGGCGGCCGGCTGGCTGCGGCCCGAAATACGCTGACCAAGAGCGTCGAGGTTCCCGCAGAAATCGATGTGACCACTCAGGAGCCGCGGGTCGGTGTCTTTGTTTGCAACTGCGGCGTGAACATTGCCGGCGTCGTCGATGTCAAAGCGGTTGAAGAATACGCCCGGCGTCTACCCAACGTCGTGTATGCCGGCCAGAACCTGTTTACCTGCAGCCAGGACGCTCAGGAGCAGATGAAGACCCTTATCAAGGAGCACCGCCTCAACCGCGTGGTGGTGGCGGCCTGCACACCGAAAACCCATGAGGGCATCTTTATGGACACCCTCGCGGGGACGGGGCTGAACAAATACCTGCTGGAGATGGCCAACATCCGCAACCAGGATTCCTGGGTTCATTCGGACAATCCCCAGGAAGCCACCGCCAAGGCAAGGGATTTGGTTCAAATGGCCGTTGCGCGGGCGGTATTCCTTCATCCGCTGCGGGAAAAGATCATTCCCGTAAACGAGCGGGCCCTGGTTGTCGGCGGCGGCGTGGCCGGTATGAATGCCGCCCTGGGTCTTGCCGATCAGGGCTATGAAGTGGTCCTGGTCGAAAAGGAGGAGCAACTGGGCGGAATGGCCAACCGTCTGACCTTCACCATCGAGGGCGCGGACGTCCAGGTCTATCTCGAGGAGTTGATCAGCAAGGTTAAGACGCATCCCAAGATCCAGGTGCTCACCCGCTCCTTGATTGTCGGATTCACCGGATTCAAAGGGAATTTCACCACCGAGGTGCTGGCCGGACCCGGCATGTATGAGCGCAAGATCAATCACGGCGTGGTCATCATCGCTACGGGCGCCAACGAATACCGGCCCAAAGAATATCTATACGCCCGGAGCGACGCCGTCCTGACCCAGGTGGAACTGGCCCAGCGATTGAAAGAAAAGGGGGCCGGCGACTTGAATCAAGTGGTGATGATCCAGTGCATCGGATCGCGAAACGAGGAGAACCCCAACTGCTCGCGAATCTGCTGTCAGAGTGCCGTAAAGAATGCACTTAAGATCAAGACCCTGAATCCGGATGCTCAGGTGTTCGTCCTCTACCGGGATATCAGGACTTACGGCCTGCTGGAAGATTACTACAAAGAGGCGCGCGATAGAGGCGTGCTGTTCTTCCGGTTTGATCCGGACCATCCGCCGGTTGCAGAACCTGTCGACGGTGGTGTGCGGGTGACGTTCAAGGACCATATTCTCGGGCGGGACCTGCAGGTCGAGGCCGATCTGCTGGCCCTCAGCGCCGGAATGGCGGCCGCGGACACGGAAGAACTCGCTTCGATCGTCAAACTGGCCCGAACCGCAGAAGGGTATTTCATGGAAGCGCACGTCAAGTTGCGTCCGGTGGACATGGCTACCGAAGGGATTTTTGTCTGCGGAACCGCCCACAGTCCGAAGCTGCTGCCCGAGACCATCGCACAGGCATATGCCGCGGCATCCAGGGCGACGACGTTTCTCTCGCAGCGCCAGTTGACCTTATCGGCGGTCACCGCGCAGGTGGATGCCGGTTTGTGCGCTTCCTGCCTCATCTGCGTTCGTTCCTGTCCCTACGGCGTGCCGAAAATAAATGCCGATGGCGTCAGTCAGATCGACGAGGCCCTTTGTCACGGTTGCGGCATTTGTGCGGCGGAATGCCCGGCGAAAGCCATTCAACTGAACTGGTACGAGGACGACCAAATTCTCTGCAAGATCGATTCGCTGCTGGAGGGAGTTTTATGAATCAGGACTTCAAGCCGATTATCATCGCGTTTTGCTGTAATTTCTGAGGGTATACCGCTGCGGACCTGGCAGGTTCGATGCGACTGAGTTACCCCACTTCGATTAAAATCATCCGCGTTCCCTGCACCGGCAAGGTCGACACCCTTCACATCATGCGGGCATTCGAAAAGGGTGCCGACGGGGTCTATGTGGTCGGCTGTCGCGAAGGCGATTGCCACTTCAATAGCGGCAATTTCAGAGCCAAGAAACGGGTGGAACAGGCCAAGGAGATACTTGATTCCATCGGCATCGGCGGCAATCGGGTGCGGATGTGCAACCTGTCGTCCAGCGACGGACCGCTGTTCGTCAAGTATGCCGCGGAAATGCATGACTGCATTTGCGCGGCCGGCCCGAATCCGATCAAACTGGCCGCCAGAAAGAAAGCCACCACCGAAGCCGGCTCAACGCTTGCGGCATCCGGCTGAGCCCCCGTGCACGGCGCCGTCTGCTAAAGGCCGTAATGGCTTACGGCCACGGAACCGGAAAAAAGGAGGACATATCTGATGATTGTCGCCGACAAAAAACCGATAGAAGAAATCATTGATACCGTTAAAGACTTCCGGAATATTCTCATCCTGGGCTGCAACGAGTGCGTTACGGTCTGTGAAGCCGGAGGGAAAAAAGAAGTCGGACTGCTGGCCTCGGCTCTGCGGATGTACTTTCTCCAGCAGGGCCACGAGGTGAATATCGGAGAGCGCACCCTGGAAAGGCAGTGCGATCACGAATATCTGGAAGAAATACGAGATATTATCGATCAGTACGATGCGGTGGTGTCGATTGCCTGCGGGGTCGGCGTCCAGTTTACCGCCGAAAAATACCATTCCAAACCGGTTTACCCGGGGGTCAACACCCTTTTCATGGGCGCCAACGAGGCGCGCGGTGTGTGGACCGAACGCTGTCAGGGCTGCGGGCAATGCATCTTGGCCGTTACGGGCAGCATCTGTCCGGTGTCCCGGTGCGCCAAGCGGATTTTGAACGGACCGTGCGGCGGGTCGGCGGCGGGCAAGTGCGAGATCAACAAGGACGTCGATTGCGCCTGGCAGCTGATCATCGACCGGCTCAAGGCCCTGGGCCGTTTGGAAGAATACGAATCGATCTGCCCGTTGAAAGACTGGTCGAGCGATCGGGCGGGCGGACCGCGAAAAGTGGTTAGGGAGGACTTGAAACTATGAACGTGAAGACACCGAGCAAACTGGAGAAGATGCTGGCCGCCGGACACCTCGCCGTCACCTCTGAGTGCGGACCACCCCGCGGCAGTGATCCGGAAGTGATTGCCGAGAAGGCGGAGCTGTTGAAAAACCATGTCGATGCCATCAACGTGACCGACAACCAGACGTCCATGACCCGCATGTGCAGCCTGGCGGCCTGCATCCGACTCAAACTGCTGGGGCTGGAGCCGATTCTGCAGATGGTGACCCGGGATCGCAACCGGATCGCCATTCAGAGCGACATTCTCGGGGCGGCCTCTTTCGACATCCACAATATCCTCTGCCTGTCCGGGGACCACCAGAGTTTCGGAGACTGCGCCAAGGGGCAGAATGTCCACGACATCGACTCGATGCAGCTGATCCAAACCGTTCGTCACATGCGCGACGAGGGCAAATTCCTGGGCGGCGACGACATCAAGCGGCCGCCGCGGATGTTCGTCGGGGCGGCGGCCAATCCATTTGCCGACCCCTATGAAATCCGGGTCCCCCGCCTGGCCAAAAAAATCGCCGCCGGCGCTGAATTCATCCAGACCCAGTGCATCTACAACCTGGATAAATTCGAAGATTGGATGAAAAAGGCCTGTGACCGCGGGTTGCACGAAAAAGTGGCCATTCTGGCCGGTCTGACCCCGATGAAATCGGTCGGGATGGCGCGGTACATGAAGAATCGGGTGCCGGGCATGGATGTGCCGGATGACATCGTCAAGCGCCTGGCCGACACGCCCAAAGACAAGCAGGCCGATGAGGGAATCAAGATCTGTGTTGAGTCCATCGAGCGGCTGAAGGGCGTCAAGGGGGTTGCCGGATTTCATATCATGGCCATCGAGTGGGAGGAGAAGGTCCCGGAGATCGTCGAGCGCGCCGGCCTCTTCCCGCGGCCCAGCGTGAATTGAGCCAAGCGGTTTTAACCGCAGAGCGGCGGAGGGCGCAGAAGAAAAAACCCGGCGTCCTCGGCGCCGCGGCGGTGCACAGTCAATCGTCAACTGACGGTTAACCATAAAGACTACAAGGAGGTAGACCATGACGCTACAAAAAAGAATCCTGATCGTGGACGATGAGCCCGATTTCGCTGCCATCGTGCAGGGAAACCTGGAAAAAGAAGGTTTTGCAGTCGATGTGGCTTATAACGGTGTCGAAGGATTGCAAAAGGTCCAGTCCAATCCGCCGGACGCCATCGTACTGGACGTGATGATGCCCGAAAAGGACGGCTACGTGGTGTGTAAGGAGCTCAAAGGGGACGACAAATATTGCAATATTCCCATCATCCTGCTGACGGCGGTCGCCTCGCACGTCACCTCCACACGCTACACCCACCGTGAAGGGATGGCGACCGAGGCGGATGACTACATCGCCAAACCGGCTTCGGCCGAAGAGATCACCAAGAGTCTGAAGCGATTGTTGAACGTCAGTTAGCCTTTGAATCCGACGCGCGCCGGGACAAATCCGGTGCTCGTCATCAGCGCCGGGCCGGCCGGCCGAGTCGATGATATCGGGTATAGCACCCGGCCGGCCAAACTGATATGACTTTACTTCTGCGGAGGAACCGATGTCATCACCGGTAATCGTCATCAAGAGAAAAGAAGGTTCCATATTCAAGGACGAACTTATGGCCCTGCTGCCGGACGGCGGCAATCTCAATGCGTGCCTGACCTGCGGTCTTTGCGCATCCGGCTGCCCGGCCACCGGATTGGAGGATATGGATCCCCGGAAATTTTTACGCCTGGCGGCCCTCGGTCTCGATGAAGAGGTGTTGAATTCAAACTGGGCCTGGATGTGTACCATGTGCCAGCGCTGCGTTTACGCCTGCCCGATGAAAATCGACATTCCTCAATTGGTGTTCAATGTGCGCAACCGCTGGCCCAAGGATCTGCAACCGAAGGGGATTCGCGGCTCCTGCGAAATGGCCTCCAAGCATGCAACCTGCAGTGCCATGGGGGCCTCCGAAGAAGATTTCCAGTTCGTGGTGGCGGACGTGCTCGACGAATACCGCGAATCCCAGCCGGAGTTCGCCGAGATGCAGGCATCGCTTGACAAGCAGGGGGCCGAATTCTTTTTGAACCAAAACTCGCGCGAACCGGTCACCGAACCGGATGAAATGGTGCCGCTGTGGAAGATTCTGCACCTGGTGGGAGCCGACTGGACATACGGCAGCAAGGGCTGGGCGGCCGAGAACTACTGCCTGTTTTGCGCCGATCTGGAAAAATGGGAGCAGAATGTCCGCATCAAGGCCAAGGCGGTCGATGACCTTGCCTGCAAGGTCTGGCTCAACACCGAGTGAGGGCACGAATTCTTCTCGGTCCGGGTCGGACTGAAAAAATTCAATATCCCGCATGCATTTGAAGTCAAAAGCGTCATCGAATACTACGCCCGATGGGTTCGGGAAGGCAAATTAAAGCTCAATTCCGATTGGAACAAGGACTTAAAGGTCAAATTCACGGTACAGGATCCCTGTCAGCTGGTGCGCAAATCGCTGGGCGACCCGATTGCCGAAGACTTGCGGTTTGTGGTGAAAGCCTGTGTGGGGGAAGAAAATTTCATCGAGATGACGCCGAACCGCTCCAACAATTTCTGCTGCGGCGGCGGGGGCGGGTTTCTGCAGTCCGGATTTCCGGAAGCCCGCCGTGCTTACGGGAGGTTGAAGTTCGAGCAGATCGACCGCACCGGCGCCGATTACTGCATCGCCCCCTGCCACAACTGCCACTCACAGATTCACGACCTCAAGGAGCATTACGACGGTAAATATCAAACCGTTCATCTGTGGACCATCATGTGCCTTTCCCTCGGCATACTGGGCGAAAGCGAACGGTCTTACCTGGGACCCGATCTGGCGGAAGTGAACATGTATCCATAGTCAGGTTAGGCCGCTTTTGCCTGTTGAGTCCCGCCGCGGCGGGACTGAGTCCGTTGGAGCGCCAAAATCAGTCCGTAGAATTACGAGACATGAATACCGACTCAACAGTTCTAACCGGCCTAACGGGCATAACCGACCAAACCGGCTCAACCGGCAAACCAATGCCATGAAAGTATTCTGTATCCTCAGTGACCAACGGGCGGCGCAATTGAAATCGCCGGCCATTTTTTCCACCGTTCTCAAACGCCAGGGGATCAGGGGAACCTACGTTCCGTTCATGGTGAAGCCGCAGGATCTCGGGCAGGCCATCCAGAGTCTCAGAATCCTGCACGTTGCCGGCGCCAACATCACCGTTCCGTACAAGGAAGCCACCATTCCTTTTCTGGATGTATTGTCCGAAGGGGCGAACATCATCGGGGCGGTCAATACCATCGTGCGCGACGGGGATCGCTTGAAGGGGTACAACACCAATGCCATCGGGGTCATGGATGCCTTGAGCGAAGCCGCCTTTGAAGTGGAAGGCAAGCGGGCCCTGGTGTTCGGAACCGGCGGGGCGGCCAGGGCGGTGGTATTTATTTTAAACTGGCTGCGTGCGTCGCGAATCTATGTCGCCGGTCGAAACGCGGAACGGGCGCGGTCCATAAGCGCCACTTTCGGCGGGGAAGCACTGGAAATGGCTTCTATTGCCGGCCGGGTGCTGTCGGTCGACATCGTGGTCAATGCTACGGCCGTATCCAGCAGTGCGGAATCACCGGAAATGGCCGAAGTGGTCCGGCATCTCGAGGTGTCCGACTGCCGGTTGGTTTTCGATCTCAATTACGACCGCCGGGCCAATTTCTGGCAGGAAATGGCGCAGCGCAGGGAAATCCGTTTCATGGACGGTCTGCGGGCGCTCGCTTTCCAGGCCCGCCGAACCTTTGCGCTGTGGACCGGTCTGCAGGTGCCGCCGGAGGAGTTCATCAATGCCCTGAAGGAGAATTGACGCCGCCGACCGCCTTATCCCTTGCCGTGCATGCGCTCCTGCCGGCTTAGTCCTTGCGGGCAGGCAGCAATACCGTAAAAGTCGATCCCGCGCCGGGAGTACTTTCCACTTCGATGATCCCGCCCAGTGAATCCACCAGGCCCTTTACGATCGGGAGCCCGAGTCCCGTGCCGGTGATGTAGCGCGTCCGGTCATCTTTGACGCGATAGAAACGCTCAAAAATTTTACCGAGGTGTTTTTCAGCGATGCCGAAACCGTTGTCCGCGACTTTTACTCTGATGTTGACGCCCGCCATGTCGGCAATGACCCGGATGCGGCCGCCTTCCTGGGTGTAGTTGAGGGCATTGGCTATCAGGTTGCCGAAGATGCTCTCCAGGGCCAGCGGGTCCGCGGTGATTTCCGGCAAAGGGTGCGCGGGCAGGTCGAGAGTCAGGGACTGGCGCCTGGCCTCGGCCCTGGAGGAGAGAAAGTCGACGATGTTTTTCAGCAGGTCGTCCAACCGAATCGATTTCGGCTCGTGGCAGATGATGCCTTCCTCGATGC
>JBFYWB010000138.1:0-4409 GCA_041299015.1 Deltaproteobacteria bacterium | reverse complement strand
TTTCGAGAATTTTTCCGGCGGAACTCGTTGTAAAAACTAACAATTTTTTCTCTGAAGGTATTTTCGAGCAAGATTTCGTAAAGGTCCAGACCATCGGCGGTGAAGTCGCTGAGCGTTTTCTGGAGGTCGGACTGGAAAGTGTACACAAACCGCGATCCGTCGTTGAAGGCCAGGGCCGCATAGTACCCCCAGATGTGGCCGACCAGGGTGTTCAGGATCGGCGCCAGATGCTCGCTGACCGCCGGCACGTGAAAGACGTCATCGGCATATGGCGCAAAGCGCGTTTCGCCCTCGGTGGCGATTACCACCGGTGTAGCCTTGTGGGCCTTGAAAATGGCGACGTCCTTGATGATATCGCTCAGGACCGCATCACGGGTGCCGGCCGCGCAAACGATGATCAGCGGCTCGGCGGAGAGATCGATGTGTTTCTTGTCTTCGACAAAATCGGTGGAGATGGTCTTGTAGCAGAGTTCGCTCAGCTTAATGCGGATTTCATCGGCCGAGGCTTTGTTGGGACCGCTGCCGACCACCGCCCAGTGCGGTTTTTGGGTGGCCAGCCGTTTGGCGGACGCGCCGATCCGCTCATGGTCCGCCAGGACCGTGCGCATGTGGGCGGGGATGTCGAGCAAGCGTTGAATTTCCGCGGAAATGAAATCGGCCCCCCGGCGGTTTTTCAAACCGGCGATGTAAAGGCCCAGCAGGGCGCCGGCTACGATCTGGGAGTAAAAGGCCTTGGTGGAGGCGACCGACATTTCGATGTCGCGCCCGCTGCTGGTGTACATCACCCCGTCGACCTTGAAAGTGATGTCCGAGTCGCGCCGGTTCACGATGGCCAGGGTATGCGCGCCCCGTTCGCGCACCATCACGACCGCGCGGTTGGTGTCGGTAGTGGTTCCGGACTGACTGATCGCGATCACCAGCGCATCGGTCAGGCTGCCGGCCGCGTCGCCTTCGTTCAACGTGAAACCGCTCAGTTCGGACGACTTGAGAGCCCGGATCTGGAGGGTCGGATCGTTCAGGTAGGCGTTCAGAATATCGGCGCAGGCCAGTGCGGCGACGCCCGCGGTCCCCTGGCCCACGCAATAGATGCGCCGGATCCCCGGCACCGCCGGGTCATCCGTTAGGGCCCGGCGTAGTTTTTCCGGAATCACGGCGTCAAGAGCCACGACGGAGCGCTTCTTACCGTTTGTTTCGCGGATTTTCCAGCGGTTCTGGAGCGTCCTTTCAACGGAAGCCGGTGATTCGGAGATCTCCTTGAGGAAATAGTGCGGAAAATCCTGACGATCGATGTCCCGTGACGTGATGTCGGTGTGCTTGATGTCGGATTCCTTGAGGGGGATCGGCGTGCCGTCGTAATACATGGCCCGAATGTCGGCCGCCGCCCCGGCGCTTTCCTGGTCGAGGATGAAGATCTGTCCCTGGGTGTCGCCGTTTTTTCCGGTCACGACCTTGGCGCCGTCCATTTTCAGATAGGCGGCGGTTTCTTCGACGAAACCGTAAACCTCGGATGACGGCATGTAAAGGTCTTCGGACAGGCCTATGAAGACCGTCTGGCCGCTGCCCTTCTGCGCCAGGAAAAATTTCCCCGGCGCCAGGTCGGTATGCATCGAAATGGCGTGCGAGCCCTCGAAATCGTTGACCGCCCGGCGGAAGGCCTCCTCCAGCGCGAAACCCTGCTGAAGGTACTTTTCCACCTGGAGCGGAATGATCTTGGTGTCGGTGGTGATCTCCTTGTGGAGTTGTTTGCCGCCGTTTAGGTGCTCGGCCCTGAGGGCCAGGTAATTGTCGATGTCGCCGTTCAGGCAGACGTGAATGATGCCGCCGTCGGCGCTGCCGCCGGCCAGGACGTGATTGTCGACCGGATGGCAGTTGGCCTCGGTGATGGCCCCTACCGATGCCCAGCGCGTGTGGCTGGAAATGGTGTGGTTTACGTGCGGGAAGGCGACCAGCAGATGAAATATGCGGTCTTTTTTGATCTGCTGGCGGATGAAGCGGATGTTGTCGCCCAGACGACCGATTTCGGCCGCGACCTTGTAGGTCAGCGTCACCGCGACCTGCGGATGATCCGGTGTGCCTTTCAGTTCGTGAATGTTGATGCCGCCGTTGACCAACAGGTCCCGTGCGCCGCGCTCGTGCAACTCGGCGAGCAGTCCGTTGCGGGCCAGGGCATCTTTGAAACCGCGGTAGTCGGGCTCCTCCAAAATGAACATCAGCGAGACGCCGGCCGAATCGCGGCCCCGGACCTCCAGGCGATCGATGCTATTGAGAACGGTGTTGATGTTCTTGTAGACCGTCAGTTGCTCCGCCGGGAGACCTTTACGACAGCCGCCGCTGCCGATCAGGTCATTGATCTGGGCGATGTTCTGCATCACTTCGATTGACAGGCACCAGGCGATGTCCTTTAGTTCCTCCAGTCGCTGCGCCATAACCTCGCCGCTGCGGGCATCGAGATGTCCCATCTCTGCGACCAGCAGACGCGAATCTTCAGCGCTGATGGCGTTCAACCGCTGCACGATGGCTTTGATGGACGCCTGTCTTTCGGCATCGGCGTAAAGCGCGCAAAAATTCTCGCGGATCCTTAAACCGCGAGCGAGCGCCAGCAGGCCGGTGAGTGCGTTGCCGCCCAGGTACCGGTCGGCCGGGATTCCGGGCTCTGCGAGACAGGCTGCCAGTCGGTGCCGGACAACGGTCTCCACGGTGCGCGCCATTTCCGCGAGGTCCACCGGCGGGGACTGCTTTGTTTTCCGTTTGAAGGTCACGATGCCGGTCAGACCGCAGGCCAACAGGCTCGGGCGGTAAGGGAAGAAAACGATCGCCCCTGCCGGAACCCCGGCGAGGCTGCGTCCGAAATAAATCCGGCCGGCGAAAAGCTCGCCGATTCTTTTTTTCAGCAATTCCAGGCTTCTCGAAGCGATCGCCCGGCCATATGTGAGAATATGCATGCCTCTTGACCTCACCATTTCATTTTCATTGCCGCTCAGGGGTCTTCTCCGGCCAGGATCCGGCTGACGTGCACGATGTCCGCGGGCCGATTGACATCGCAGCTGCGGAAGGTGGTGCTCACGACATGAATCGGGATGTCGTTTTCCAGCAGCCGCAGCTGCTCGAGCTGCTCTTTTTTTTCGAGGGGGCTCGGGCCGAGGGCGACGAACCGTTTCAGGGCATCCATGCGAAAGGCGTAGATGCCGATGTGCCGGTAGACCCGATCCGGCCGGTCGTCGCGGTGAAAAGGGATGACCGACCGGGAAAAATAGAGGGCCCGCGCGCTTTTCGAGAAAACCACCTTGACCACATCGGGCGAGTCGGCCTCCGCAGCGGCGACGGAGCGTGCCAGGGTCGTCACCCGGGTTGCGGCCGCCGCGAAGGGCGCCAGCAGTTCGCTCAACATCTGCGGTTCCAGCGCCGGCTCGTCGCCTTGAATGTTGACCACCACGGCGGCATCGGAAACCCCGAGCTGCTCTGCGGCATCCAGAACGCGGTCGGTCCCGCTGGGATGATCCGAACGGGTCATCACCACGGGCACATCGCATCGGCCGGCCGCGGCGCAGATCCGCCGGTCATCGGTGGCCAGCACGACCCGATTGAGCTCCGCACAGCGGCTGGCCCGCTGGTATACATGCCAAAACATGGGTTTTCCGTGAATTTCCGCCAGTGGTTTGCCGGGAAAACGGGTGGAGCCGTAACGCGCCGGTATGATGCCGATGCAGTCGGGAAACGGGTTCATCGCAACCAGATTGAAAAAACCATGTCCGGTGGGCACGGTTCGGGAGTTGTGGCTTTCTGATGAGGCCATTCTACCAGGTTCTGCAGAATGAGCAAATGAAAAAGGCCTTCACCCGCATTCCGGATGGTCTTTATCTCAACTGGGTTCCCGGTTTCATTTTGCGCTCCGGCGTTACGACGCTCAGGCCGGTTTCACCGGCGGCAGCCAGGAGCATGCCGTTTGATAGAATGCCCATGATTTTGGCCGGCTTCAGGTTGGCGACCACGATGATCTGCTTTCCCTCGAGGTCCTCGGGGGTGTAGCTTCCGGCTATCCCGGCCACGATCGTGCGCCGCTCACCCAAATCGATTTCCAGGCGCAGGAGTTTCTGGGCTCGCGGGACGGCTTCGGCCTTGATGACCGTGGCGACCCTGAGGTCGATTTTGGCAAATTCCTCGATCGACACCTGAGGCTTGAAAGCGGGGCTGGTTTCTGCCGCGGACGCCGCGGACGCCGCCGCGGGCTTGTCCTTGCCGAGGTCGATTCGCGGAAAAAGGCTGATCGTTTTTAATACCCGGGTCCCGGGCGCCAGGCCGTTCCACTGCTTCAGGCGGTCGAGGGTATAGAACTCAGCCGTGGGATCCAGCCCCAAATGCTTCTGCATGGTCTCGGCGGTAGCGGGCATGACCGGATAGATGAGCCCGGA
>JBFYWB010000037.1:0-43395 GCA_041299015.1 Deltaproteobacteria bacterium | reverse complement strand
AGCCGTCATCATCCCGGTAAACAACTCGCGCGGAGCCAACCGCTTCATCCGCCTCGGTGGCCGTATCCCGGCCCCGATTCAAAGCCTCGTCAATTGACCGGCTAGGTTGGTGCCGGTTCGGGTTCGACACGGTTACCGAAAGTTGGCGGCCGAACGGCTCGAGATCCGCCCGCGTAAAGGAGGCGCGGCCGCCCGCCGATAACGGCGATCTGCGTCTGGCAAGGCTACCGCCGGTCAATCCGATCCGCATCCGGCTGAATGCAAGATCGTTACCCTATTTGATCGAAAGGACCGGACATGGCGCTTTGATGATAACGAATTGAGCCGTCGAGCCCATTAATAACTTACCCACCTTGGAGCGCCTCTTGACGCCCACGACCGCCAGATCGACATCGTTTTCCTCGGCAAACCGGACCAGATCCTCACCCGGTGAGAGCCCGCGGATCAGAAGATGGGTTTCACAGGCCATTGTTTCCGCGCTAAAAACGGATTTGGCGTATTCCAGTCCGCGCTCAGCCTGAAATATTTCCTCCTGATCGTCTTCCGTGCCCTTGACCATTGAGGTGACGATGTGCACCTGCGCCGCAAGGGCCGCGGCATATTTTTTGGTCGTGTTCAGCGCATCCTTGGCGGCGCCCGAGCCGTCGTAACCAACGAGAATTTTCATTGAGCTGCACTCCCTGAGGTATCGTGTTCAGCCATTCACAAATGTTCTGTTCTGGGTTTCCCCAACCCTGCCGCTGGAGGTCATGATAGACATTAATCTGAAATATTCAACCGGAAAAGCAAAAAACAGGGTATTGGATCCGGGCCGATCGGAGACAGCCAAGCGTCGTGCCGGCCGTCTCCGGTTGATCGATGATGGCGGGATGGTGGCCGGAAAATCAGGCCGGCGTCTGAAGCGCGGTGATTCGATCGAGAATGTCTTTTGCGGCGCCGGAACCGAGTTCAAGCGCTCGCAGCGCATGTTCGCGTGCGGTTTCATAAAACCGCAGGTGGAATGACACCTCGGCCAGATGATAATACCCTCTGGGATCCTGGGGCGCGAGATGCGTCACCTTGGTGAAATGGTTTATCGCTTTTAAATACGCTTTGTTTTCAACGGCTGTCTGACCGAGTTTAAATATGGTATTAAGCCGTTCATTCTTGAAAAACTGTTCCGCCTCCGCTTCGCCGGGCACTGCAGCTACGGAGCCGGCCGCCTTGACCTGGGCACCGTCCGTGGTATCGGGTGCCGCTGAACCGAAGACAATTAATTCGTCCTTCCGGCTGATCGGTTTTGCTTCTGCCACCGCGGGAAAAAGCGATTGGTTTATTTCTTCGCCCAGGTCGTCGGCAGCCCAGATCGAAGCAGCGTCATGTGCCCCGTAAGAACCATTGCTGTCGGCTGCCGGAAACCTCACTGGGTCTTCGCAAGACACCCGGGGTGCATAAACAGCGTTGCTGATCTCATCCGAAGACCGTTGCCGTTCAAGCTTTGATTCGATTTTTTGAATTATTCTTCGCGCAGATCCGGACCCTAAATCCTGCGCACGCCGGGCGCAATCGAGAGCCGCCTCGTATTCCTTGAGACGGTAGTGCAGGATCGAGAGGTTATAGTGCCCTTGCGGTTCAGCCGGCATCAGCGCCACGAAGCGCCGAAAACTCTCGCGCGCCGGACGGTAGGCTTGTTTTTGATAAGCGGCCATACCGTCGGCAAAGAGCTGTTTCGCCGCGGCCGGATCGACCGGTTCTTCGGCAACAGACGCTGCAGCTGGAAAGGATAGATCTTGCAGTGTTTCGGTTTTCAGCCAGTCAGAGGAGACGCTTTTTTCTGCTGCGATCTCCGACTCGGCTTCAGCCCCCGACTTGGATTTTATTTTTGCCAGTATTCGATCAGCGGCCGTGTATCCGAGATCAAGGGCCTTGCGGGCGCACTCGCCAGCCCGGTGATAGTCTCTCAATCGGTAGTGGAGGATGGCCAGGTTGTAAGGTCCCCGCGGATCATTCGGCGACAGCTCAAGATACCGGTTAAAAATATCGACCGCCTCTGCATAGTCTTTTCTTTGACAGGCCAGCTTGCCGCGATCAAAATGCGCCCGGGCCTCAGCCGACAAACTGTGCGGTTGCCTCTCTGCAAATTCCATTTTTGCCGATGCTACCGGCCCGCCCGACACTGCGGCAACAGCCGCCTCGACTGTCACCGGTGCGGGTATCTGCGTCAAATCGATCGCCGGTTCCGTCTTTTGGTTTTCAGGTCGTCCGACGATGGCCTCTTCCTTGAGTTCGATGATCTCGAGCGCGTCCGTGTCGACCTCAGGGGTGATGATCACGATCGGATACTCTTGCGCGTCAGCCGCTGGCGGATCTGCCGCTTCGGCGGCCAGCATCCCCCCTTTCGAATCGTTTAGAACGTAGTTGGTATTTAAACACGAAGAACTGTCACTTGTTTCGGAATCGCCGCCGACATCTTCTGGATCCACGCCGGTTATGGTCGCCGAATCCACGGCCGCTCCGGAAAGCAAATGACCCTCTTCCCGTTGTGCGTCAACCAGTTCATCCAGCAACTCGATAATCTCCGATCCCTCATCTTCGGTGGCTGCTGCTGCCTGAATTTCCGGCGCTTCGCCTTTGTCCTCCAGGATCTCCGGCTGGCGGTTGGCGAAACGGCAGGGTTCCGGTGCATCGATGGTGATGCCGTGGGGATGCATCGGTTCAAAGAGGAGAAAAGACAGCCGCTTTTCGAGTTCGCGGATCCGTTTGCCGTCTTGCTGTTCCCTCAGGATGGCCAACTCTTCACGCTTTTGATGCAGCTCCAGTTGCCCTAAGAGATGGGCCTGCCCGCCCTGCAGGTCTTCGAGAGTTCTCTGCAAACGCTGATGATCTTCAAGCACCCGGTCGAACCGGTTTTTCAACTCAAAGACGAATTGACCCAGCCGCCGTTGACCTTCTTTAGCCTGACGGCCGTTGGCCCTGTTCACCTGCATGTCGATAAGTTTCGACAGCATCCCATAATCGACGGCTACCGCGGGTGATACCGCAGGCAATAGCGGCAGTTGTGTAAATGTCAGCGTACCGGCAGCCGATTTCGCTCCAGTGGTTGTCTGAAATCTGTCCATGGTATTTTCTCGCTCGTTTTGATGAACCCGCTCGGTTATCGATGCCGTTCGCGGTACTGGGCCGGCTGACGATTTCAGACCGCCCGGCACCGGCTTTATTGATCTTTGACAAACCGCGAATTGGTTCTATATTTTAGCGAAAATGACTCAAGAAGTCAAGAAATAATATATGCTTTTGTTTATTTTTATCAATATGTTATATTAAATTCCGATTTCTCTGCGCATACTGTATACGCCTTTGCTTCGTTCTCGGGCGGAAACTCACCGCGAAGAGGAATGAGACGAGATGACCAGCGAGCCTCTCCGAGAAAGCCTCGTCCGTATCGGCGTGATCTCCGACACCCACGGTCATTTGGATGCCAGGGTGATCGATGCTTTTGTCGGCGCCGACGTGATTATCCATGCCGGTGATATCGGCAAACCGAAAATTTTGGCTGCGCTCGCCAAAGTGGCCCCGGTCAAAGCGGTACGAGGCAACACGGACTGCGGCCCTTGGGCCGCCGACCTCCCGGAAACCGCTCTGGTCGTTGTCGGCGGCCTGACCCTCTACGTTCTTCATGACCTTCAGCAACTCGACCTGGAACCGAGCGCGGCCGGCATCCGGGTCGTGATCAGCGGTCACACGCATCGCGCATCACTTGAAGAGAAAAACAACGTTGTCTTCCTGAACCCCGGAAGCGCATTAGAGCCGCGCCAGGACCGTTACCCAACCGTCGCCATCCTCACGGTACGCGGAAAAATCCTTGATGCCCGCTTTATCGAACTGGTCGATCTTTAATCAATGCGCGAATATTCTGAAGTTCAGGGCATTTGCGGATCACTCGAACTTGACCGCCACAATGCTCCTCTCGTTCTCAAAAACCGGCAACCGGTAGCGCCTGACGCTCACTTCAGACGCTCTGGCCTTGGCCGGCCGCATGGCACTCAACAAACGCCTGGCGGCTGACATTTCCGCCTCGGAAATCCGGCCTTTCATTGCCACAATAAGGCCTTTTTCCGCGATGAAAGGTCGGGCCATCGCAAGATACTCCGCGAGGCCGGCCAAGGCCCGGCTGATGACCACGTCGAATGGGCCAACGGCGGCGACGGGGGCCAAACCGCCGGACCGCGACGTTTCGGCAGCAATGCTTGTTGCTCGGCACGCACGCAGCATGCCCTCGGCGGTCCGCATTTTCTCAATCCGCAGGTGAAGGACGCGATAATCCTTGAGGTTCAGGATCCGCCCGGCATGGTTAAGAAAACTGGCCTTCTTCCGGGCAGCGTCCATCACCGTCAACCTCAACGACGGCTGTATGATTTTAAGCGGAATACCCGGGAAACCGCCGCCGGAGCCTATGTCGAGAAGTCTGGAGTGCGGCGGGATCAGGTCGGCGGGCGCAATGGCGTCGATGTAGTGCTTTACGGCAACGGCCAGCGGCTCGGTGATGGCGGTCAGGTTGATCTTGCTGTTCCAGAGCAACAGTTCACGGGCATGCACGGCGAACTGCGCCACGGCGTTCCGGGACAGGGTGATGCCGAGCTGCCCGGCACCGGCTCGAATGATGTCGGTCCACTCTTGTGTGCCGATCAGCATGCGATTATTGGGGGGCCCACCGGTTCTATCCATCGCCGCTTCATCCGAGAAGAAATACTAGTTGATGCAGACGCGGCGGACCTCGCGCACATCGGTAATCCCTTTAAACACCTTTAGGATACCGTCCTGTTTCAAGGTCGTCATCCCTTCTTTGGAGGCTTGCTCGAAAAGCTCTTCGGTAGAGGCCTGTTTTTTGATCATCCGTTTGATGACGGGCGTGCCCTCCATCAATTCGTGAATCCCCAGGCGACCCCTGTAACCGGTTCCTGAACAAACGTCACAGCTGCCCGGCGCCTTGAGGATCAAATCCGTGTCAAACTGGATGCCGCTCTTTTCGAATGACTTCCGGCCGTAATCGGATACGATTTCCTCAAACTCTTCCCTGGCCGGGTTATATTCTTTGACGCAACCACTGCAAAGCCTTCGAACCAGCCGCTGCGCCAGCACTCCCAGAAAAGCGTCTGAAAAATTAAGGGGATTGAGTCCCATGTCCAGCAAGCGGGTGATGGTTTCCGGTGCGCTGTTGGTGTGCAGGGTCGAAAAAACGAGGTGGCCGGTGAGAGACGCCTCCACGCCAATCGAGGCGGTCTCCTGGTCACGCATTTCACCGATCATGATGATATCCGGGTCGGCGCGCAGAAACGCCCGCATGATCTTCGCAAAATCCAGGCCGATGCGCGGTTTGGCCTCAACCTGTCGCAGGCCTGCCTGGGTAATTTCAACCGGATCCTCGGCCGTCCAGATCTTGACTCCCGGCTGGTTGATAGAACCAAGCGCGGAGTGCAGGGTCGTTGTCTTGCCGGAGCCGGTGGGTCCCACGCACAGGACCAACCCGTAGGGCCTCTGGATAATCGTCCGCAGAACATCGAAGTTTCTCTCGGTCAACCCCATGTCTTCCATCTTCATCGCACCGGCCTTGGCCAGGATGCGCAGAACCGCATCCTCGAAACCGCCCGTCGTCGGCAGAGTGGCCACCCGGAGCTCAAAAGCCGGAATACCCTTGCGCTTGAATTTAATTTTACCGTCCTGAGGCAATCGTCGCTCGGCGATGTCCAGTTGCGACATGATCTTTATGCGAGAGAGGATACCGCGCGCCATGGAATTCGGAACCTTCAAGTACTCCTGACAGACACCGTCCATCCGGAAGCGGATCGTCGTCGTCTTGCTGGTCGGCGATGGTTCGATGTGAATATCGGATGCATTCTTGCGATAGGCTGCAATGATGAACTGGTCCACCAGCTTGACCACTTTGCTCGAGCTTTCATCAGCCTCGTCGATCGGCTCGTCATCTTCCTCTTCCTCGAAGGAGACATCCGGTATAAGATTGAAATTGTCGAGGTTTCCATCTCCGGTCTCTTCATCCACTGGACGGTCTTTGTCAAAGAAGCGCTTGATGTACTCCTCGATGTCTTCCTTGGTCGCAACCGAAAAATTGATTTTCGGTGTATTCAAGAGGGTCTTTATGTTGTCGGTTTTGTTCAGATTGCGCGGATCGTCGACCAACACCTCGACGAAATCCTTATCCCAGCTCAGCGGCACCCAGCCTTCATTGAGCAGAAAGGCTTCTTTCAGGTTGTTCAGCAGTTCGTGAGGGGTCGTTACGTTGGGATCGTATTCGCGAAAAGAACAGCCATAGTAAGCCGCGAAGGACTTGCCGATGTCGGACTTCCGGATGCCGTGTTGCCCGGTCAGGACGAACTCGACGCTTTTGTTCATTTTCTTGGATAAGGCGAAGGCCTTCTGGAGCTGGTCGGTGGTGACCAGGTTCTGCCGGAGCAGATAGTCGTATTTCGACTTGGAAGCCAGGCTGGCCGTCAGCCCCTCCAGGCGCTTGCGGATTTCGGTATCGGTGGAATCGGCCTTGATCGCATTCTTGTACAGATCGAGAGCCGGATCTTTGTGATCCCGTTTTTCCATTTCCTGGCCGAAAAGATACAAAACCGTCGCTCTGTAACGCTTTGTCAGGCGCTGATCGCCGACCAGTTTGATGATGTATTCAATCACTTGGTCTGGAGAGTGCAGCTTGAGAAGGCAATCGGCAAAATCGGCGGCGATGCTCTCCGGCGTATAGCCCTGAACGATGAGCTTCTCATACTCGTTGATGGCCTCGCTGAAAAGTCCCAGTTCCTTGAAGCTGGCGGCACTGTCCAGCAGTGTCTGCCCGCTCGGACCTCCCTGACCGGTATCCTGGCCCGAAAGGGTCTTCTTGAGCATGCTGATGTCTTTGGCGGAGACCCGTTTTACTTCGGTCTGCTCCCGGGCGGAGATTTCGCTGCGGATATCGTCAATCCGGGCGTTGATGGTTTCGACGAGTTCGGCGTCATCGTCGGAGAGACCTGCGCGAATCTGCTCATAGATGGTGAGGGATTCGTCGTAGAGTCCCATGGAGCGACAGACTTCCGCTTCGTTTATCCGCACGTCGACTTCAGGATGAACCTTTGCGTGGCCTGCTGTCATATTTTTCACTCCGGAGTTTGACGTTAAAGCGGTCGATCCAGGGCTGTTGGAAGACCGAGATGATCACTTACGAAAAAACCGCTTCAGTCCCTTGGGTTGCGCTGTCGCTTTCAGGTTCGGCAGCAAGATATCGCAATTGAGCCGCAGCATCGCCACCGAGGCTGTTGCACTCATGGTGATCAGCAGAAATCCAACCTCGCTTCGACGAATATAGATGCGGCCGTCCTGGTAGAGGGCCTCGGTCTCCCGCACACCGTCGAGTGCGGCCAAGAGTCCCTCCCGTTGCTTGGCTTCGAATGGTGCGGCGGTCGACTCCTGGTAGTCCTCGAAAAGAATCGTCCCGTCGAATGACAGGAGCACGGCGCCCCTGATGCCGTCCATGCCGACGATGTCTCTGAATACATCCTTCATTGTCTTCTGTCCTTCCGAATGACAATCTCGCGCGGACCGTTTCTCACACCGATTCCCGCGATGCAACCCCTTCAGCCCAAGGGGCCAACGCATTCATGATCTTGTCGTGCGGTGATTTCGGGTTTACTGAAATGACCGTTGTCCTTTGACCGGGTATGAGGATATGGCCTGACGATTCGCCCCTGTCGACAAAACAGAGTTTGATCGGCCCGCTTCGAAAATGGTCTCCCAGGGCCGAAAGCCGGCGGATGAACCCATCCCATGCATTGTCCTGATAAATGTCTTCGACGCCCTCGACTTGACCGATTCGATTTTCAATTGTTTGTCTGATTCGGTTGATTGGATGGGATGCCGCGTCCTCTTCGGTATCCGGTTGCTCGGCCTCCCGAGGATTTCCATCCGGCAAGGCGGTCTCGTCCTTCAATCGGGCGGCCTCGAGGATCAGTGGTTGCAGCTCGCTGTGGATTTTATTTTCGATCGAGGGGCAGTCGTTTTGGATCGATATGGTGACCTTTTCCCAGGTCAAAATCCGTTTTGCAGCCGGCTTGCCTTTCAGATGGTTCACACGGGCATCGAGCAGTTCGCCGTCACGGAAGAATAACACCCCTTTGCGGCCCGAGTGTTTGTCTTCAAGGCGGATGGTGCAGGTCTTCTGCTCCATTTCCACCAACTGCAGAAAAATGCCGGATGATACGCTGTGGAGAGTCCCTCCGTCGGATTCACGCTTTAAAATCGTCATGATCTCTTGGCCCAGCATCTCGGGCGCGAATGGTTTGGAGAAATACGCCGCGGCCCCGCCTGCCCGGGCGAGCCGTTCCATCTCCGGCGCGTCGGAGGCGCCGGTGACGATGACCGGGATATCCGGATAGTTTTGCATGACGTGCTTCAGGAGTCCGGGGCCGTCGCCCCCGGACTCCTCGAAAACGGTGACGACAAGCGAGATCGTCTCGTCCCGCAACAGCTCTAAGGCGGCCTTTCCGCCCGCGGCCGTCAGTACCACGAAGGTATCAGCGAAAGGTTTCCACCTGTTTTCGAGAACGTTCACCCTCTTCCGGTCCTTGTCGACGATCAAAACGTTTTTTATCATTTTTAGACTCTCAACCGGTGTTGTCTTCGGACGGCATCCGGCTTGGATTCAAACGCCGTTGTCGCTCAAGCCGGCAAACACAGCTCGGCCGCTTCGTCGATCGCCCGCCGCAGAAAAATTCGGCCGGTTCGGCGTGCCGATGTCATGCCATGCGGATGCCCAATTGATCGAGTTTTTCTTCGTATTTTCGCTGCCACGACACCAGATATTTTTTCAGTTCGGCCCCCACGCCGATTTCTGTGGCCAACTCCGTTGTCGAGACGATGATACCGTTGGCCAATTCGGCGTCATCGGCAGCGCCGCTGAACCGGATCTGGCGATTGTTGAAGTCGAATTCACCGGCGAAGGGATCGAGAAATGTAAACCGCTCGGCGTTTTCGACGAACTTTTTTCGGATGAGACTGTTGAAATCGGCCGTTTTGTCTTTTTGGGTGATGTACAGAGTTTCGAAAATCCCTAAAAATTCTTCGAGCATCCGCAAGACATGGTGCCGGCGGCCAGGAGCTGAGGCAAGTCCTGCAGGCGACGGCGGGACCGGATCCATTGAGATCCGGCAGACCTGAAAGATCCCGCCGATTTTTATGGTTTTTTCGACCAGTTGCCGGCTCGCGGCCTTTACCGAATCGCTCTGGACCGGTCCCCAGGAAAAAGACCCGCCGACGATTTCGCCGCCACCGAAAAATATCATGCCGCTTTCCTGCCCGTTTCCGATGAGAATGTCGATGTAACCGGTCAATTTTTCGGCCCTCATCTTCTTCATTAACCCCTCGAGATCGGTAAACTCCGTGCTAAGATCCTTGAAGATTCTCTCGGCCGTGGGGGTGTTGGACCAGAAATAGATGTTTTCGAAAGGGATCCGGTAAATATCGACGCTGAAGTTGTAGGTGCCATTCGCCTGCAACAACTGAGCAACGGCGGCCGGGCCGCGCAGATCGGCGTTTTTCTCAGAGCAGTATGCGTTTAGAATGTTATCGGAGTCGAAATAGACGACTCCCTGAACAGCTGGAGACTTGAAAAGGATGCCGCCGGCATCCATCTCCCCCTGACAATGTTCGATCAACTTGTCAAGCTTTAAGTAGTAGGTGTTCAGGTTGGTCAGTACCGGTTTTTCTTTCGGAACAACAAGCATTCGCACTCCTTATTGCGGCAACACGGTGTTCGGGTCGATGCGATCGCATTCATTCATCAAGACCGGTGATTTTTTTCGTCGAAAATGATGCCGGCGGCGCCAGTGTTAGGATCGCGAATCGGTGCCGGTTGCCTCGCTTAGCTTTCTGATCTCGTCCCTTACGGCGCGAAACTCTTGCTGAACGAACAGCTTGAGATCCTCGATGGCCTTGATTAATTCAGGCTGCGCGCCGCCCGCTGGCGAACGATCGGCGGTCGTGGGCGTGGCCGCGCACCTGTCCTCGCCCCCGGGCTTGTTCGCTGTCAACTGACTCTTGAGCCGCTTGTACTTACCCAACTCGACCGCTAGGCTTTTTTTCTTTTCGACTTCCGTCAGGTCTTCGGACAGAACGATTCTCTCGAGTTCGGCGAACAAAGAATTGAGAATTTTGAACGCGTCCGGATGAGACTGGCCGAGATGGGTACGAATGTACTCACCGATCGAACCGAGCAACTGAAGAAAAACCAGCACGATTTTGTCATTCCGATAGGTGTTCTGCAGCACAGCGACCTGCTCGCCAAAACTCGTCATGACCTCATCGGTGATTTCCCAATCGATCGCCAGGATGACGGTCTTCAGGTCTCTGAGGGGATGCGGTTTGATGACGGCCTCATTCGGTTCGGCGGCCTCGGATAGTTCATCCTCTCCGAAAAGATTCTGCAGCCGATCTTCGACTTCTTCGGAAAACTGGTCTCCGGGTATCTCGTTTTCCACTGTCTTCTCCTGCGTTTTGTTTCCGGCCATTTCTGGTATCGGAAAACAATCCATGTCTCTGGAACTGTGGGTGGACGCTATGTCAGATCCTTCACAATGGAGGCCATGGTCAAAGAAATGATTTTTTTCAGCGTGGCGACAACGTTGGTTCCCACCAGTGCGCTGGCGGGAAAAGAGGCGGTTTTCAGTTTCGAATTGAGGTCCTGCTCAAGGGTTTCGATCGGCAGAATCGGAATGCCCTGTTCCGCCAGATCGACCTTGTTGTACTGCAGGACCATTGGGATTTTGAATATGCTCCTCTTGTAGTTGGCAAGGTTTTCCTGCAGGTTCTTGAGCGATAAAATGTTTTTCTCTCTCCGCACCGCCATCGCATCGGCCACGAAAACCATGCCGTCGACACCCCTTAAAACCAGCCGCCGGGTCGCGTTGTATTTGACCTGCCCCGGCACTGTATACAACTGGATTTTGACGTCGTAGCCGTTCACTTTGCCGATATCGAAAGGCAGGAAATCGAAAAAGAGCGTTCGGTCGCCATGGGTTTTAATGGTAACCATTTCCGTTTTTATGCGGCTGCTGAACTTGTCGTATATGAACTCCAGGTTGGTCGTTTTACCGCCCCGCCCGGGACCGTAGTAGACAATTTTAACCTGAACTTCTTTCTTTTTGGGATTGACGAATGCCATTTGTCGTGTACCTGCAAGTTGTTGCCATCAGTTCGAGCAAAAACGACTGTCGTGCCGCAGTGGCTCAGGGCACATCGATCGCTCCCAAGGCGTTCTTGATTTTCTCGACGGCTTCATTGACTTTGAGGCGCAGAAAACCAAGTGAGATGTCGTTGCTGAAAATCGTAATCATCAGAAATTCAGAAATAATTTTGTTAAAGTGAATATTTTCTTTTTTGCCTTTGTGGAAAAGCAGCGAGAATTCTCCTTCACCAATGATTTTGGCCATGGCGCTGACGGCCCCGAAATTACCCGCTGCCAGAGCTGCCAAAGAATATACGTCATGACGGCTCTCGCCGTTGTCTCGGTTGGCGATGATGTTGCCGGCCATATCGATGAGAAACACACAGCCGACTCCGATATCAATGAGATCCCGCTGCAAGACATTTTCGATTCCATCCAACTGTTCTTGACCGAGCATGTATGACAATTGGTCGCCTCCCGAAAGAATGATTAAAACTCGTGCGGATCGATTCGATTCGGTTGATGAACTACAAAAAACATACTATATCTCTATTTTGATACACTTTTAATATATGATAATACCAAATTATGGCTTGATTTATCAAGACAAATTTCGTTGCCGCTACGGGCTTCGTACAATTTAACGTTTTGAAAACTATATAAAAACCAATCGCTTCACCCGCCGCAGCGGATGCCGGTGCCCTTTAAAGCCCGGCTGGCGCGTGGAAAGTCAATTGGGAGAAGGTCAAACAGCCGCGTTGTGATGATGACGGACGCAACGGGTGACTTTTAGGCGTTCGTGCTTAGATTTACTTGAAATTAAGAGCACAACCGCCGACAGACCGGGGCGAGTAGCAATGAATGACGACCGACGCTCAGGCAGCCACCGGCCTTTCAAGCATCTGAACCGGATATTGGACAGGGATTCCCTGCCGCTGTCTACCGGTCCGAAGGCGCCTGCGCCCGTCGAGATCGATGACGAGGAGAACGCGGCGTGCGACGCGGCGCTCTTCAACGCAGCCATGTCCGGCGTGGCGCCGATCGCGCAGGACAAATTCAGCCCAAATGAGGATGTGTCTGCGGAAACGGGCCGCAGACAGCCTCATCAGTTGCGGTGCGATGCTTTGTGCAGACTCGCCAAACTGGTTCAGACCGGTGACGGATTTAGCGTGGCCGACACGCCTGAGTATCAGGAGGGCGTCGGGCCGCGGGTTCATCCGCGGGTGAGTCGGCATCTTCACGGCGGGCGTTATGCGATAGAGGCCCACATCGATTTGCACGGCTTGAACGCACCGGAAGCCGAACGGGCTGTCGATGATTTCTTGCGGGAAGCCATCCGCAGCGGCAAACGCACCGTGCTGGTCGTTCACGGACGCGGATTGTCATCTCCGCAACAACCCGTTCTCAAAACCAAGGTTCGGGACTGGCTGATTCGCGGCGCCTGGCGCAAATGGGTGATGGCCTTCGCGAGTGCCCGTCTGTGTGACGGCGGGGCTGGCGCGACATACGTGCTGCTACGGCAAAAACCGCTGACCCGCCAATTCAGAAAAAGTCACCGACGCCGAGATAGTCTACCGTAGAATGAGCACGGTCAAGGTTTTCAGTGCACCATGCCCATGTCTTCTCTAAAAACATTTGGATCGTGATGAATTCAACCACGGGTTTTGTAAATTTTGCTAATATTGATTGACAGATACAAAAAAAAATACGATATTTCTCGTTTAAAAAATTTAAGTGTTTACCGACAGATCCGGTAAATTCTTTTATTTGAATTTTTTTTCTGGTTTCTTATTTTTGGTTTTTTGTCTGGTCCTGCATCTCGTCCTTCATTTGGCAGCACCATCCATAATGAAGGATTTTTTATTTTTGGACAACAACCGGTTCGGACCAGTCCATTTTTATACACTCCACGTCATCATCGAAGAAGAAAACTCACGATCGGAGCATCGGAACAGTTCATCAGGAGAAACAGAGCTATGATCAGCGAACAGAAACGCGTCAGAAACATCGGCATCAGTGCGCACATCGATTCCGGCAAGACCACGCTGACGGAAAGGATCCTCTTTTACACGCATCGCATCCATGCGATCCACGATGTCAAGGGCAAAGACGGCATCGGCGCAACCATGGATTCGATGGACCTGGAGCGCGAGCGTGGCATCACCATCGCCTCGGCCGCGACCTTTTGCCAATGGAAAGGCCATGAAATCAATATCATCGACACGCCCGGACACGTCGATTTCACAATCGAGGTCGAACGATCGTTGCGGGTTCTCGACGGGGCGATTCTGGTGTTGTGCGCCGTCGGGGGGGTCCAATCCCAGTCGATCACCGTCGATCAGCAAATGCGGCGCTACAATATTCCCTTCATTGCCTTTGTCAACAAATGCGACCGGAATGGCGCCAACCCGGAGCGCGTGATCCATCAGCTCGCAGACAAGCTGGGCCATAAGCCGGTTGCCATGCAGATTCCGATTGGCTTGGAGGCCGACCTACAGGGTCTGGTGGACCTGGTGAACATGAAGGCCTATTATTTCGAGGGGGCCAATGGTGAAGACCTGCGTGAGGCGGAGATACCGGAAACCCTGTTGCCGTTGGCCGCCGAGAAAAGGGAGGTCCTGATCGATGCGGCCGCCATGTTTTCTGACGAATTGACCGAGGCCGCCCTCGAGGAGAAGGTCACCCCGGAACTCATTATCGATGCCGTTCGCCGAGGAACCATCGCCCGGGCAATGACTCCGGTCTTGATGGGGTCGGCTTACAAGAACAAAGGTGTTCAGCCGCTTCTCGACGCCGTAACCCGCTTTCTGCCCTGCCCTGCCGACGTTCAGAACGAGGCCCTGGACATGGAAAAGGGCGAACAATCCGTTAAGCTTGTCTCCGACCCCCAAGCGCCGCTGGTGGCTCTGGCCTTCAAGCTCGAAGATGGACAATACGGTCAGCTCTCCTACGTGCGCGTTTACCAGGGCACACTTGCCAAAGGCGAATCGATTGTCAACGTGCGCACCGGCAGAAAAATAAAGGTCGGCCGGGTCGTGCGGATGCATGCCGATCAAATGGAGGAAATTCAATCGATTCCGGCCGGGTATATCGGCGCCCTGTTCGGTGTGGACTGCGCCTCCGGTGACACATTCGCCAGTCCCGGCATCAACGTGAGCATGACCTCCATGTTCATCCCCCAGCCGGTGATATCCCTGGCGATTGTGGCCAAGGACAATAAGGCCCAGATCAGCATGTCCAAGGCCCTGAATCGCTTTACAAAAGAGGATCCGACCTTTCGAACCTATGTCAACGAAGAGACAAACGAGACGATCATAGAAGGGATGGGCGAGCTGCATCTCGATGTTTACGTGGAACGCATGCGGCGTGAGTACAACGCCGCCGTTGAAATCGGACAGCCACAGGTCGCCTATCGTGAAACCATCACCCGCAGGGCCGATTTCAACTACACGCACAAGAAACAGACCGGCGGCGCCGGTCAGTACGGTCGGGTGGCCGGATACCTCGAACCGGCCGAAGGCGAAGAGTTCATTTTTGACAATCAGGTTTTCGGCGGTGCTATTCCGACCCAGTTCATTCCGGCCTGCGAGAAGGGTTTCCGCGGATGTCTGAAAAAGGGACCGAAAATGGAATTTCCGGTAACCGGTGTCAAGGTCGTGCTCAACGATGGGGCCGCCCACTCGGTCGATTCATCCGAGGTCGCCTTTATGGCGGCCGCCCGTGGCGCATTCATGGAAGCCTACCGAAAGGCCAATCCGGTGATCCACGAGCCGATTATGAAAGTGGTGGTGGAAAGCCCGACCGAGTTTCAGGGATCGGTCATGGGCTCCTTGAACCAGCGTCGCGGCATGATTCTCGGGGCACAGGACGAAGGCATCATATGCGTGATCGAAGCTCAGGTGCCGCTGGCGGAAATGTTCGGGTACTCAACCGTTTTACGCTCGCTCACCCAGGGCAAAGCGCAGTTTACGATGGAGTTTTCCACCTACAAGCAGGTGCCGCAATCGATCACCGAAGAGCTTGCCAAAAAAGCGCTTGAAAACAAGAAAGTGGCTTAACCGGTAGTGAACACCATGGTGCGCCCTGGCAGGCGCCGCAAAGCCGGAAGCATCGATTCACTTGGCCGGCGGTGGCCGTTCGAATCCAAACGGATCGTCTACCTTAAGGAAAGGAGCTTGAACATGCTCAAAAACGACCTGAGCCTGCGTAATCCATTGCGGCTCATGCAAAATGATTCCCAAAGCGGCCTTCTTCCGGTCGGCGGTTTCGGTGCCGTGTTGGCACGCGCCGGGGTCGGCAAGACGGCTTTGCTGGTTCAAATATCTCTCAACTCCCTCCTGGAGGGCTGGAATGTTCTCCACATCAGCCTCGAAGACCCGGTCGACAAAGTCAACCTGTGGTATACCGAGGTATTCAATCACATCGCCCGGCAGTATAATGTCAAACCGGCAAATGAACTGTGGGACACCCTGTTGCCCCACCGGTTTATCATGACCTTCCGTGTGGAGGGATTCAGCGTACCTAAACTCGATGAACGGCTCACGGATCTGATCGAACAGAACATCTTCAGGCCCCATGTGATCATCATTGACGGTCTTCCCTTCGATCAGAACGTGCGCCCGCCATTGGTCGAGCTGAAGGCACTAGCCCAAAGACGCGGCTGTCACGCCTGGTTTACCGTGCGGACCCACCGCCACGAAACGCCGGACGCCAAAGGTATTCCGACTCAGCTGGCCGGTCTGGTGGATCTTTTCGACGTGATTCTTCACCTTCAGCCCCAGGACAAGGAAGTTCATATCAAGGCCCTGAAGGGCCAGGAAAACGGTGGGGAACAAACCGGCCTGGTCTTGGACCCGGCCACAATGCTGATTACCGAAACGAGTTGATCTTTTGAATTCCGGCACGGTGACAGCCGGTCGATTAGACGGCTTCCATCACATCGGTGTAGACCTCGACGGTACTCGACTTTGTCCGGCAACCGCCGTGATGAATGTCCAGCCAGGTTTCTTTGAGATACTCCCAGGATGAATTGCTGATAGAGGCTTGTCCTAAGGTTAATTCCCACATTCCCGTCTGAGAATCACGCAGCAACACATGCTTCTGGCGGCACTGTCGGCATTCGATCGTTTTGGTTTCCATTGATGGCCTTCCGATCATCGTTGATCCTGTTGAACCCACAAGCTGGAAGGAGTGAAAGCATGGTTTGTGCCAGGGTCGCGATAAACATAATTGGTAATAATAATAGATAGTTCTAAAACATTTAAGGCGCCATCGCCGGGCGGTTGTGTGGCATTGAAGCCTGAATTCTATGTAAATCACCTCACATGTAGAGTTGCGTCGAAACATACCCAGATGGACACTGGGCGGGTATTAAGCCTTGCCATCAGCCCGCAAAAAGGATATGAAATACAGGGTTACGGTATTTCGCCGTCGTGACACAGGCCAGTAGCTCTAATGGTAGAGCACCGGACTCCAAATCCGGGTGTTGGGGGTTCGAGTCCCTCCTGGCCTGCCATGCACAGCGTTTCCGTCGCGATCTGTCGCCGGGCGTACGGTTTGCGGCGGCACTTTCGGGCATCCGCGAAAATGACGCCTGCCCGCACGGATCCTCCCGGTTCAGGACAGCAGGCGCACGACGTGCTCGGCGATGGCCGGCGACGCCGTCAGCCCCGGCGACTCGATGCCGATCAGGTTGACCAGACCCGGCAACCCTTTGGCCGATTCCTCCTGAATGATAAAATCCCTAACCGCATCGCCCGGTTTCTGCAATTTGGGCCGAATACCGGCGTAGTCCGGTGCCAGGTCGTCGAGTCGCAAACCGTTTAAATAGCGCTGCGCCGCCATAAAAAAGTCGATCCGGTGGGTTTTGTCCACGGTGTAGTCGTAGCGGCGCTGCGGTAAAAAAATGGCATTGGGGCCAAGCTTGACTTTTCCACTCAGGTCAATTGTGGCATGGATCCCCAGCCCTTCGTTGCCGCGCAGCGGGACCGGGTAAATCAGATGATTGATGCTCCCGGGCGACATGGCCACGCTGAAGTACTCTCCTTTCCAATAAAACTGTTCGTAGCGGTGGGCGCGGATATCGATCGCCATTCCGGCGGCGATCCGATCGGATTCTAATCCTGCGCAGTTGATCAGATAGCGGGTTGTAAATTTTTCCGTCTGGCCGTCGGGATAGCGCACGTGAATCCGGTAGCGCGGTCCGGTAAGGAGTTCAACGCGTGTGACCTCGCACCGATAGACGAACTTGACGTTGTTTCTTTGGGCCTGGGCGACAAAGTGGCGCATCAGGCGATGCGAGTGAACAATGCCCGTCGACGGCGAGAACAAAGCCGAAACCGCTCGAACACCGGGCTCCATTCGGGTTATCTGATCACGGCTCAGGTAGTGGAGATCCTCGACGCCATTCGCCCGGGCCTTGGACAAAATGGATTCCAGGATACCCTCTTCGGTCTGATCAGTCGCCACGATAAGCTTGCCGCATTTGCGAAAGGGAATCCTTTTCCTAACGCACAAAGCGTAGAGCAGGTGCCGCCCCTCCACACACAAGCGGGCTTTGTTCGAGTTGGGCGGATAGTATATCCCGGCGTGGATCACCTCGCTGTTGCGGCTGCTCGTTTCCTGGCCGAATTTTTCGTTTTTCTCGATTACGAAGACATTTTTACGATCTCGTGAGCACCGTGCGGCAACGGCCAAACCGACGACTCCTGCGCCGATGATGGTCGTTTCAATATCCAATTGTCGCATTCACCCTTCGTGCGCTGAATGGTTTCGTTTGCTTTCGCGAGTCTCTCGGCTTCGTGAGCGAGCTGCAAGCGAACTGAAACGGCGGAAAAGAATCGCATCCGGCTTTGGCCGGAGGTCTTTCGCCGGCCGCAGCGGATCGCTCGCCGTGAGTCCGGTTGATTTCTTAATATTTTCTAATGCTTTTACGAACTTTTTTGACATAGGCGTTTATGTCACATTTTCTCTCGAGACCCGAAGCCGCCATGAAACGTGTCTTGCCGAAAATCGGCCGCTCCGGCCAGGGCCGGTCGTGGACGCCGTAAATCCAGGCCACGCCGGCGTAAGAATTCGGATCACGCCCATCGAGGAAGTATTTGTTGTTGAGCTCAAGGGTTGTGCCAAAGGCTTGCTGCGGCGTCCGGCTCCACTCGAGAATCTTCTTGCCCCAGTACATGCGCATGTAGGTGTGCATGAACCCGGTATGTTTCATTTCCTGCATGGCGGCGTTCCAGTAAGGGTCGTGAGTTTCGGCATTCTCCAATTGCGTGCGCGAATAGCGGTGCGGACGCTTGTCCGACCGATGATCGGACAGCGTTTGTGAGGCCCAGCCGGGAAGGCAGTCGTAGGTGTCGTAGTTTGGCGTGAAGTTGACAAAATTGACCGCCAGTTCCCTTCTCACAATGAGCTGCTCGATAAATGCTGCGACAGCAGCCGGACCGCCCAACCGGCCTTCCGCGGCTTTGGCCCGCAGGGCAAGGTAAAGCGGGGAGATCTGGCCGAAATGCAGGTAGGGGCTCATGTGGGATATATCGTCTGTTTGCGGCTGGTTATGATGATCGGGATAATGCTTGAGGCTTTGGTTTAAAAATTTTTTGAACCTTTTCTTGGCCTCGCGGGTACCGCCTTTGAAAAAAGTGTTGACCGGCTCGACGCTGCGGTCCAGATCCAGCCGCGACAACAGTTCATCAATATCCTCAAGGTTCAGATTCGGCGCTGAATTCTTAAGGTTAAGTCCCAAGGAACCGTTTTTGAGCGGTAGGTCGGGGAGCTCTGTGAGGTATTCGAACAAATGCCGGTGGAGTTTCGGTCGCAGAGTCCGGGCGGCATATTCGGCCTTGCGGCTGACAACCGCAACCGGCACGACCACATCGGCCTCAACCTGGACAACCCGGCAGACGGCCTTTCGGGCAACGCCTTGGCGCCAGGCCTTCTGGAAACGCAGATAGCCGCAGTCGCATACGATGACGGCCGCCCGTTGCCCCAGGTTCAGGGCCACATCGGGCGGCGAGCCCAGCTGCAGCGATAGTCTGATCCCGCGCTGCGCCAGAGTGGCGGCAGTTTCATGCAGTCCCTCCAGCATGAACCGATAGTGTCGCAGATTCGCCTCGGGATACGTGTCCGTCAGTCCGAACGCCACCAGCAGCGGCCGGTCGAGATGGTTGGCGAGTTCAACGGCGTATTCCAGGGCATGGTTTCCTTCGGCCCGCTGGGATTGCTGCATCCAGTACAGCACGTAATCGCCGCTGATCATTTCCTTCTGATTCAGCAGACGGATGCGGGAGGATTCAATCAATTGGCGATGCGCCGGTTGAGGCATGGATCATGTCCTTCCGGACCGATGCGGGCAGCATTTTAGCCACGCCCATTGACCGACTCTTTGACCGAAAAAACGCCCGATCGGTTCGAGTTTTCGAATATCCCAGCATGGGCGCCTCAGATGGCTTCCGAATACAGAGCCTATGGCCAAGGGAAAGACGTCCGGCTTGTATCGGCGGCGAGAGTGAAAAGGGCTGAAATTGGTTCCGACACCCTCAAAAAAAAAGGTAACAGCATCAGCGGCTGTTACCTTTTTGAAAATCAAAACCCGCTATCCGGGGATTGAAACCGGTGCAGCCTTCCCAATTTCATCCATTGTTTCTTCATATTTGCTGCGCATGTCGATCGTACCGTTTTCGATCTCTTTTTTCATCGGGCTGAAATCGGACGGGCACTCGACCTTGAGTTGCGCGAGCCGTCCGGATAATTCCTCGACAATCATGTGGAGGTCTTCGATCTTCGGTTGGATCTTTTCTCTTTCGGCCGTGCCAAGCTTGTCAAATTTTCGCCATGTTTCGTAGATCTTCGCCTTCCATGCGGTGAGTTCCATCTCCATTCCAGAACAGAAATCTTTTACATCCATGACATCCTCCTTTACTCGTTGCGGTGCGTGTTGGCGGCTTGCTGAACACTCTCTTCCAAAAAACCGATTTAACCTTTAAGATTTCCAACAATATATAGACGAATCGATGATTGTCAACGGACTGAACCGATGCTGTCGTGCAGTTCCTGTCTCTTCTCGTCAATGCTCGTGCAGCGGCATCTTCACGGTATAGACCAACCCGCTAAACGGTTTCCTGTTGCGGTATCCCCGATTGTTTGTCATAACGGCTGCCGTGAGCGTGAACCCGGCGATGCCGCCGGGCGATAAGCCGATCCCGATGCAACGCTCTCTTAGGGTCTGAGGTGCGGAGAACCGTGATGATCGAAAAAATGAAGTCACTCGTGCGGCAGCAGAACATGTGTGTTTTGGCAACCGTCGGCAGCCAAAAACCCCATTGTTCTCTGATGGCTTATCTTACGGAGGAGGACGCTTGCAGTGACATTTACCTGGTCACCCGCAGGAACAGTCAAAAATTCATAAACCTGAGCCAAAACACGGCCGTCAGTCTTCTGATCGACACCAGGGGCAACCAGGAACGCGGCCGAATCCAGGCAGTGACCGTCGCCGGCGATTATGTACCCATCGACGAGGAGGCCCTCAAAGAGCGCATTCAAAAAAAATTCCTGAGCGCTCATCCCCACCTCGAAGACCTGATCAATCATCCCGAAACGGAAATTCTGCGCATCCGCATCAGGTCTTTTCTGTTGTTGGACGGGCCGACGGAAGCCTATTTCGAAATATTTTAGGGGTTCCAGACGCCGGTCTGGCTTGATCTGGAATGATGTTCAGTTCTCGGCAGCCGGTCCGCCTTCGACAATCACTGCCGATCAGACACCGGTTGTTTTCAAATCCCGATCCATTTCTCGCAGTTCGGCACCGGTTATCGTCTCCTTTTCGAGCAGCACGATGGCTACTTTTTCGAGCAGCGGCCGCTTGCCGCGCAGGATGTCGAGAGCTACCACATACTGCGATTGGATGATCGCCTTGATTTCCGCGTCGATCATCTCGGCCGTGGCCTCGCTGTATTCCGTCTGTGTTTCAAAACCCGGCAACCTGAGAAATCGGTTCCGTTTTTCCGGCGCCAGATAGACCTGCCCCGCCTTGGAGCTCATGCCGTATTCCGTCACCATGCTGCGGGCAATGTCGGTGGCCCGCGACAAGTCGTTGTGCGCACCCGTGGAAATGTCGGCAAAGATGATTTCTTCCGCCGCCCGACCCCCGAGCAAGGTGGCGATGCGGTTCAGCAACTCGGTCTTTTTCATGAGAAACCGATCTTCGGTGGGAACCTGCATGGTGTATCCCAGCGCAGCGATGCCACGGGGTATGATGGTGATCTTCTGCACCGGATCGGTTCCCGGCAGTTCGAACGCCACGATGGCGTGCCCGAGTTCATGGTAGGCCACAATCTCACGCTCGCTCTGGTTGATCAGGCGGTTCTTCTTTTCGAGACCGGCAACGAGGCGTTCGACCGCCTCCTCGAATTCCGCCATGCCGACTTTCTCCTTGTCGCGGCGCACGGCCAGAAGGGCCGCTTCGTTGACCAGGTTCGCCAGGTCGGCACCGACCATCCCGGCGGTCATTGCAGCGATTTTCTGCGGGTCCACATCCGGCCCTGTCTTAGTATTCTTAATGTGGACGTTTAAGATCGCCTCGCGTCCAATCTTGTCAGGACGATCCACCAGCACCTGGCGGTCGAATCTTCCCGGCCGCAGCAGGGCCGGGTCGAGAATTTCAGGTCGGTTGGTGGCCGCCATCAAGATCACACCCACCTGCGGATCGAAGCCATCCATTTCCACCAGCAGTTGGTTCAGGGTCTGCTCACGCTCGTCGTGCCCGCCCGTCATTCCGACCCCACGCGCCTTGCCGAGAGCATCAAGTTCGTCGATGAAAATGATGCAGGGGGCTTTTTGTTTGGCTTGAACGAAGAGGTCGCGCACGCGGGCGGCGCCCAAACCGACGAACATCTCCACGAACTCCGAACCGCTGAGACTGAAAAACGGGACACCGCTCTCGCCGGCCACCGCTTTGGCCAGCATGGTCTTACCGGTACCCGGCGGTCCTACCAACAGAATGCCGCGCGGCATTTTGCCACCCAGCCGGGTGAACTTTTCCGGCTGCTTCAAAAATTCGATGATCTCAACCAGTTCCTGTTTGGATTCATCGACCCCGGCAACGTCGGCGAAACGCACATCGATTTCGTCTTGCACATAGATTTTGGCCTTGTTCTTGCCCAAACTCATGAATCCCTGCTGCTGGCCGGTCATACGGCGCATCATGAAGTACCAGATGCCGACGAAGATAAAAATCGGAACCACCCAGGAAAAGATGTCCCGCAGGAAGGTGGATTCGATTTCGCCCTTAAACGTCACACTGTACTCTTCGAGGATATTGGACAGCCCCGGGTCGACCCGCACGGTCCGAAAAAGGGCGCCGGCCGGCATGCCGCCGCCTTCGGTCTTCATTTTGCCCTGGATTTGATTGGAGGTGACCGCCACTTCGGCAACCCGGCCCTGTTTGAGCAGTTCCAGAAACTCGCTGTAGGGTATCATCCGGACCGAGAGCGATGAAACCAGCAGGTTGTGAAGAATCAGAACGGCCCAAATTCCCAGCAGCACGTACCAGATCGAAAACTTGTGATGTTTCTCCATTAACCCTCCTGCGGATTCTCTCATGTCACCAAGAGATGCGCACACTCATAGTTTACAACGATAATTTCGATTGGTGAAAAAACAAGCGCTATGAAACAGCCGGCAAAAAATTGATAAAAAATTTGCAAAATCAATCAGAACGTGCTTTTATTTAAGCAAATGCGTCGATCGGGCCACAACGGGACCGGGTTTTTGAACGAAGCTGGCGGTACCATTGGCTGCGTCGCCGCGCGGTCCCCATCGGAAAACGTGCGAACGGGCCGGTGATTGGCGCACCGGCTTTTAGATCAAAACCCCTGCCGGACCGTATGACAATGCGGATTACCTCCAAAAAAGTTGGCTGGTTGACGAAAACCTTTCTGGCGGTTGTGTTGGTTGGCAGCCTTCAACACCTTGGTCTGCGGCATTTCTCGGACACACCGCCACCGCCCCGGTTTTCCGGAGAAGTGCGGTTGATGTCATTCACCGGTTTTTCGGCCCGGCCGGTCGTCGTTCGGAAAAAAATTGACCTCGAACAACCGACCCTTTCGGCCACCGCCTTTTCTTTCGTCGTCACGAGGAAAATCGTGCCGGCCCCGTTTGGCTCATCGAGTGCAACCACTTCATCCCCGGTGCAACTGCCTGCACCAATGACACGCGCCCCGGCGCCCGAAAATACGGTTTCCCCGAACAAGCCGGTGGCGGATGCACTGCCGCTGCCCGCCGTGCCCTTCCCGTTCGCCTACCGATGGCGGGAGTCGAACCTGATCAGCAGGCTAGGGGATGAAACCGACGCCTCCCGATCATTATCCATTGCTGCGGCCCCGACTTCCGCAGCGGCTTCACCGTCTGGTCCTTTGCTTCAGGAGACAGCAGCCGTAAGCGCGGTGCGGGATCGACCCGGCATTAGCCCGATGATCGAACCCGCGTCGAAACGGACGACCGACACCGGCTCAGCTTCCGACGATCGGCCTCAGATAAAGGAAGCGCCGTCGGCAAGGCCGTCCCCGGAGCCGGCTGTCGATTCCGGGCCGATCCCTGCCCTGCCCTTTTCGTTGCAGCTCTCCAGTTGCCGCTCCCTCAAAAACGCCCAGAACGCAGTGTTCGATTTTCGTAAAATGGGTCTGGAACCGTTCATCGCGAAGGTATATCTCGCCAACCACGGCGGTTGCTGGTGGCGCGTTTTGAGCGGTCAATACGCGTCTGCGGAAGCGGCGCTACGCGCGAAAAGAGCGCTTGGCGTTTCCACTGCGATTGTCAAAAGAACGCGATTTGCAACCCTGATCGGTGAATACCCAACTCAGGATTTAACCGCCGAGATCCAGAATCACTTGGAAAACCTCGGCTTTTCAGCCTACAGCGTCAAAAATCCCGATCGCGGTTTTCGACTTTTCGTGGGCGCTTTCACGCGCAAAGGCCAGGCCGAGGAACAAGCCGTTGAATTGCGGGCCAAAGGGATGGTGTGCCGGGTTGTCACGCGATAACCCCGTTGCACGTGGGTAGCGTGAGTAATGGCGAAGTGGACTTGAATTAAATAAAGCATTACATTAACCCTTAAAATATAACCATTAAGTGGACTTTAAAAAAGCGGATCTCTCGATCCTTCAGTTAAAGGAGGCCTCACATGATCACCACTGATCGGGCGTTCCTGGAGAGACGCTCTGGGCACGAAAGGCGCCGGAAGCTCCAGATTCAACGGTTCTTTTTCAAAGGTCTGGAAAGAAGAGGCGCAAATGACAGAAGGAATAAAACGGAACGACGACGGGGATGGATCAGGGTCAGCAAATGGTCCAGCGCTCCCTTGGCGGAACTGAAGATTGCAAAGTTTCTGAAACTTGATTCGTAAAGCCGGTGCGCCGTCCACCCCCCCCTTCTACCGCAAGACGATAGAGCCGAAACCGTGTGCGCAGGAGCATGTGCCGGCGAACGACCAGGCAAGGAGCGGTGGTTTTCGGAAGGTTTTACGGATCAGGCGTCGACCACGTTTACGTGGGGACAGAAAGCGCCGAGCAATTCGAGCATCACCGGTGTGACCGATTGTTTTTCATCCGGTCCGACGGTATCGATGACCGTTGCGATCAGTTCATAAAGGGTTGTCTTGATGATGACGACCGGGCGAGATGGTCGCCTGCGGTGCACGCCGGCCTTTTGATGTCTGCTCATCTCTTCCTCCTCGAATACGAGAATAATCAACGCCAGAGTCAGACTGACAATTCAAAAGACATACCAGTCACCGAAAACCTAATTATCTGCTATAAATCTAAATCGTTATATAATACTTGCGCCGATAGTGCGGTGGGGAAAATTAAGCCGGCTGGGTGATTGACCGCAGTGTCGCTGCGCCCTTTCACCCGATGGGGTCGGGGCGGATCCGGAGGACAGTACCGTCGGAAGGCTGCCGCTGGGGTTAAGAGAAGCTGTACATTTCTTGATGCCGATCCGCCGGTCGATCGCGGAAAAACCGATATGGTAGACCGTGAACGGCGGCAGGGTAGCCGGAGCAGCGCCAAGGCTATCCCGAGGATCATGCCAGCGGATAGTCATTCGATGCTGGAGGCGGCATCCGGATTCGAACCGGAGAATGGAGGTTTTGCAGACCTCTGCCTTACCACTTGGCTATGCCGCCTAAAAAAATGGAGCGGGAAACGGGATTTGAACCCGCGACTTCGACCTTGGCAAGGTCGCACTCTACCACTGAGTTATTCCCGCTCAATGTGGGGCTATTTTCTAACGGTAAATAAATTCTTTGTCAACCAAAAAAAACTCACATTTCGAGTAGTTTTCGGAAGCGGATAAAATAGTCGGCCCCTGACCAGACCGTGAAGACAAGCGCGCCGATCAGAAAAAAGTATCCGATTCCGTGAAGGTTGATGCCGAAATAAGGGTAGTGAAACAGCAGCGGGATGATGGCGGCGATCTGGAAGCCGGTCTTGTATTTTCCCAACCAAGAAGCCGAAAGATCCTCGCCTTCGCCGGCGATCAGGTTTCGCAGCCCGCTCACCGCCAACTCTCGCCCGATGATGATACACACCATCCACGCCGGTATCCAGTTGTGGGAGGCAATCATGATAAAGGCCGAGGACACCAGAAGTTTGTCCGCCACTGGATCCATCACCTTGCCCAACGTGGTCTCGAGACCACGCCGCCGGGCGAGGTAGCCGTCCAAGTAGTCGGTGATGGCGCCTGCGCTGAAAAGAAGCGCCGCCATGGCGGTAAAAACCCGGTTGGGGTAGATCATCAGGATCACGACGATCGGCACGGCGACGATGCGGAACAGCGTCAGGGTGTTGGGATGACTCAAAAAGCTTTTGATACGATCATCCGTTTTCATGGGGCGAAGCCTGGCGGCAACTTGCACTCTACTTTTTAGCCTTTTTCCAATCATCCAGAAAGGCCTTTAACCCTTTGTCGGTCAGCGGATGCGCGGCCAGTTTGCTGAGCACATCGAACGGAATCGTGGCGATGTCGGCGCCGATCAGGGCCGCTTCGAGCACATGCAAGGGATGGCGAACGCTGGCCACGATGATTTCGGTCTCGAAGGCGTAATTATGGTAGATTTCGTCGATCTGCTCCACGAGAAGCAGGCCGTCGTGTGCGACATCATCCAGCCGGCCCACGAACGGGCTCACGTATGCCGCTCCGGCCTTGGCGGCCATCAACGCCTGAATGGGGGAGAACACCAGGGTGACATTGGTTTGAATGCCCTCTTCCTTCAGCTGCCTTACGGCCTTGAGGCCGTCTACGGTCATCGGGATCTTGACCACGATATTCTTGTGAATCTTGACCAGTTTACGGGCTTCGGCGAGCATCCCCTTGGTTTCCGTGCTGATCACCTCGGCGTTGACGGGTCCCGCGACGATCTCACAGATCTCCTTGATCAACCCCTCGAACTCCCGCCCTTCTTTGGCAACCAGCGACGGGTTGGTCGTGACGCCATCGACCATTCCCATGCTGCCGGCCTCTTTTATCTCCTTGATGTTAGCCGTATCGATAAAAAATTTCATGACTCAGATCCTTCCCGTTCTGATTTGGCCTGCGGTGATCCGTTTTCCTCGTGCGGTTGATTCTCCAGGAATTTATCGCGGCACGCGGTGCTGCAAAAAAAGAGGTTTCGTCCGTCAATCCGGGCCTGAACGGCTTTTCTTTTCGGAAAATAGACCTCGCACTGCGGGTCTTTCACCATAATGTCGTCGATGGCACCCGCGTCTCTGTGATCCACCGATCCAGCGGATGAGGGCGAGCGGCCCAGCCTCCACCGGGAGAAGAGCCGGTAGAAAAGATAGATTAGCGCGCCAATGACCAGCAACCGGAACATATCGGTTCCACTCCCTGAGTGTCGTCGACCAGCCGGTCCAAGAGCGTTCGGACATTTTCTTTAAGAACCGGATGAACGATTGCGGGATCTATATCACAAATCGGTTGCAAGACAAAGCGTCTTTTGTGCATGCGCGGGTGGGGTATCACAAGCTCCGGAGTCGCCATCACGGTCTCCCCGTAGAAAATAATGTCCAAATCGATGATGCGGGGACCGAAGCGAACCGGGCCGTCGCGGCGGCCGGCCTGCCGCTGAATCGCCTTGAGAACGCTTAGCAAGGCGTGAGCATCGCGGTGGGTGGTGATTCTGACGGCTGCGTTCACGAACCAGTCCTGATCCAGATAGTCGACCGGCTCGGTTTTGTAAAACCAGGAGCAGGCCGTCACCACCGTTTGTGACGGCGCGTTCAGGGCGTCGATTGCCCGCCGGCAGTTGTCAAGCTTGTCCCCCAAGTTGGATCCGATGGAAATGATGGCCATTTGGGGCATGTCCTGCATGTCATCCGCCCGTTGCTCTGAACCCGTTTGAAGGCCGTTTGGGTCTAATCCCTCACGCCCAGGCTTCGGGCCACAATTCGCCGCTGTAGATGATGCGGGCGTCTCCTTCGAGATAGATATCCCGGAAGCCGTCGCCGCGCAAGGCAAAATGGATCGTCAGCAAGGTCCCGCCGCGGGTTTTGACATGAATCGGTGAAGCTGTGCGGCGATGAGCGGCCGTTACCAAAGCCGCGGCGATCGAGCCGGTTCCGCACGCGAGGGTCTCGTTCTCCACGCCACGCTCATAGGTCCGAATCGCAATCGTGTCGTCTGTCAGGGAGCTGATGAAATTGACGTTGGTGCCGGCTGGAGCAAAACGCTGGTGATGCCGGATTTCGCGACCGATACCGCAAACATCGACGGTTTCAAGGTCCGGCACTTCAAGAACGACATGCGGAACCCCGGTGTTCACGGCCGCCATCGCGCGGCTGCCGGCGGCCAGCTCGAGCACCAGGTCCGACGGCATTTCGGACGGATCGACCATCTTCACCTTGACGGTATCATCGCCGACTGCGGCCGCAACGATCCCGACATCGGTTTCGAAGGTGAGCTCGGGTCCGGCAATACCGTTGACAAGGGCATAGCGGGCGGCACAGCGGGCACCGTTGCCGCACATTTCGGCCCGGCTGGCATCCGAATTGTAAAAGTGCCACTTGAAGTCCGCTACTGCAGACGATTCGATCAGAATCAGGCCGTCGGCGCCCGCGGAAAGTTTTCGCCGGCAGACATTGACGACGAAACGGCCCAACTGTGCGGCCTCGACAACCTGCCGGCGGTTGTCGATCAAGATAAAATCATTGCCGCTGCCGCTCATTTTAAAGAAGGGAATTCTTTTTGTTTTAGATGCGTTAGCTTGCATGGCTTCTATTCTTTCTTGACGTATCAAAATGCCGTCGGGTCCGGCCACGGCGGGACCCGACAGCGTGCGGCGATCACCCCTTCAAAAATGGCGGCAGGTTTTCTCCGACCACCAGATCTTCGTAGCCCTGCCGTGCCCTGATGACGTAAAAACGGTCTGCGTTGACCATCACTTCGGCCACCCGGGGACGGGAGCAGTAGGTGGAAGACATGCTGAACCCGTAAGCCCCCGCGCTCATGACCGCCAACAGATCACCGTTGCGGACATCGGCGATTTCACGATCCCGAGCAAAGAAATCGCCGGTTTCGCAGATCGGGCCGACCACGTCCGCCGTCAACTTCTGAGCGGTGTTATACACCACGGGCTGAATCGCGTGAAAGGCTTGGTAGAGCGTCGGCCGCATCAGGTCGTTCATCCCGGCATCGACGACCAAAAAGTTTTTCTCGATGCCCATTTTACGGTAAAGCAACCGAGTGACGAGAATGCCGGCGTTGCCGACGATCACCCTGCCCGGCTCCAGAATCAGCTTGACCGGCAGTCCCCTCAAGGCCGAGACGATCGCCCGGGCGTATTCGTCGGGCGCCGGCGGGATTTCCTTGTCGTAGGTGATGCCCAACCCGCCGCCCATGTCCAGGTAACGGATGTCGATGCCCAAACGCGTCAATTCCTCGATCAGGTCCTTGAGGCTTTCGAGCGCATCGGTGAACGGCCGCAGGTCGGTAATCTGTGATCCGATGTGGCAGTCGATGCCGACGACCGCGACATTTTCAAGTGTTCGGGCCGCCTTGTAGGCCTCAAGAGCCGTGACGACGTCGATCCCGAACTTGTTTTTTTTCAAGCCGGTCGATATATAGGGGTGGGTCTTGGCATCGACATCCGGGTTGACGCGGATGGCAATCGGCGCCTTTTTCCCGAATTCGCCCGCCCGGCGGTTGATCAGTTCCAGTTCGTCGAGCGATTCGATATTGAACATCAGGATGCCGCTCCGCAGAGCGAAATCGATTTCCTCGGGCTTTTTGCCGACTCCCGAGTAAACGATCTTGTCAGGGGCGATACCGGCCCTCAAGCCGCGGAACAGTTCACCGCCGGAGACGATGTCGAGCCCGCTGCCCAGTCGGCTCAACAGTTTCAAAATCGCCAGACTGGCATTGGCTTTGGCCGAAAAACACACCAGCCGGTCCGCGTTCGCAAAGGCGCCGTCGAAGGCTTTGAAATGACGTTCGAGAGTGGCACAGCTGTAAAGGTAAAAAGGAGTGCCGACCGTTTCGGCAATTTCTCTAACCGGAACATCCTCGCAAAAAAGTTCGTCGTGGCGATACTGAAAGTGGTGCATCGTGTCCTCAACTGAAGCATCGGGTGAAACGTTAATACTCGAAGGTGACGACGTTTGAATCGGCTCCCAACCCGCCGTCACTAGCGTAACAGGCGACTTTATAGGTGTAGATGAATCCCTGCGCCGCAACAGCGCTGTAGGTCATGGTGCGCTCCGCGGTTGTCGCGGCGGGGTGTTGTCGAATCGCAAGGTCCGCTACCGGCGCAAAGGACGCCGCGCAGTCGGGGCAATCCGTGTCGGCCGTCGGCTGTTTGGCCTCGTAGACGATGCAGCCGATAGGGGCGGCCGCATCACCGCCCCCGGTATCGGGGATCGACCACGACAAGGTGAGCGTTTGGTCTTTCACCTGGTGGCTCAGGTCCATCACGGCCGGCGGCCTGTAGCGGCGCGGCGGCACCGGTGGACCTTTCTTCCCGCAACCGGTCGGAAATCCGACGATGAGAACCGACAGGATAAACATCCGCAGCCCGAAAAACCGTTTCCCGCGCATCTCTCTTTACCTGGGTTATCCCGATGCCGGCCTGGTTGTCGGCCTCGAACTGATCAGGAGCATCAAAAACCCGGCGCTGCGTAAAACCGACCAGAGCCGGTCGTCTTGCCCAACAGCCCCCATCGACGATCGTGCTAAAGTTCCAGGGCCGTTCTGGCCGTCGCTATTGCGGCCATAACGTTTTCAGTGGCCGTGCCGCCGGCCGACCGGCGGCGGTCGATCATCGCTTCGGTCGACAACATCTCGAAAACGTCTTCCTGGACCAGGGCCGAGAAAGACTTGAGTTCCTCCAGGGAGAGTTCGTGGAGCTCCCTGCTGTGGGCAAGGGCGTAGCCGACCGCCTGCCCCACGCAATGATGTGCATTGCGGAACGGCATCCCCTTGCCGACCAGATAATCGGCAAAATCGGTGGCATTCAAAAATCCGGCTTGCGTGGCTGCGCGCATGATCTCTCGGTTCACCCTGACGCTGGGGAGCATCAGGGTATAAATCTCGATGCAGGACTGGAGCGTGTCGACGCTGTCGAAAAGAAGCTCCTTGTCCTCCTGCAGGTCGCGGTTGTAGGCCAGCGGCAACCCTTTCATGATGGTCAGAAGGGCCATCAAGCTGCCGAAGACGCGACCGGATTTACCGCGCACGAGTTCCGCGACGTCGGGATTTTTCTTCTGGGGCATGATACTGCTGCCGGTGGCAAAGGCGTCCGGCAGTTCGATGAATCCGAACTCCGCGGTCGACCACAGAATCAGCTCTTCGGAGAGCCGGCTCAGGTGGACCATACAGATGCTGGCGGCCGAAATGAATTCGAGGCTGAAATCGCGGTCCGCAACGGCATCGACGCTGTTGGCCGAGATTTTTGGAAAGTTGAGCAGCTCGGCCGTGAACTCGCGATCGATCGGGTGGGTCGTTCCGGCAAGCGCCGCCGCACCGAGAGGCATGACGTCGGTTCTTTTCATCCCGTCGCGCAGCCGCTCCGTATCGCGCGTGAACATCTCGTAGTAGGCCATCAGATGATGGGCCCAGAGTATCGGTTGGGCCCGCTGCAAATGGGTGTAGCCCGGCATGACGACATCGATGTGTCGCTCGGCCAATTCGACGAAAACCTTTCTCAGGTTCACCAGCAGGCCGATTGTCCGGACGGTTGCATCTCTTAGAAACATGCGCACATCCAGTGCCACCTGATCGTTGCGGCTCCTGGCCGTGTGCAGCTTCAAGGCGACTTTGCCGATTTCCTCCACCAGCCGGGTTTCAATGTGGGTGTGGATGTCTTCCAGACCGGCATCGAACCTGAAAGTGCCCCGATCCAGTTCGCGCTTGATTTTGCCGAGACCTTCGACCATCAACGCCATCTCGTCCTCCGAGATGATGCCGGTCTTGGCCAGCATGCGGCAGTGCGCCATACTGCCGTCGATGTCATAGGGATACAGCCGTTTATCGAAATCAATTGAAGCCGTAAATGCTTCCACCCGGCGGTCGGTCTTTTCGGCGAATCGACCGCCCCATGTTTTGTTACCCATTGCTAAACCTATAATTTATAATAACTATAAACAGTAAAAAATTTTAAGTGCGGTAAGACTTTATGCTTTTATTCGGTTCGACAGCATTTTCTGAATGCGCAGCCGCAGTGCATTGAGCCGGATAAAACCCTCGGCGTCTTTCTGACTGTAAACGCTATCGTCCTCGAAGGTCGCGAAATCGACCCGGTAAATGGAAGCATCGGATTTGCGGCCCAAAACCCGGCAATTGCCCTTGAAAAGCTCAAGCCGCACGATACCGCTGACATTTTTCTGGGTCTCGTCGATCAGTCTTTGTAAAACCGATCTTTCCGGTGCGAACCAAAAGCCGTTGTAGACCAGTTCGGCGTACTTCGGAACGAGTCCGTCGCGCAGGTGCATCACTTCACGATCCAGCGTGATCGATTCCATCGCCATATGGGCCGTCCGCAGAACGGTGCCGCCCGGTGTTTCGTAGACCCCTCTGGACTTCATGCCGACAAAGCGGTTCTCCACGATATCGATCCGTCCGATACCGTGGCGCCCGCCCAGGCGGTTGAGTTCGGCCAACAGCGTCGCCGGCGTCATATCGCGGCCGTTGACGGCCACCGGATCTCCGGCCTGAAAGGCCACTTCGATAACCTCAGGCGTGTCGGGAGCGTTGCGTGGCGAAACCGTGAGCGTGTAGATGTCCTCCGGGGCGCTCGCCCACGGATCTTCCAGCACGCCGCCTTCATAGCTGATGTGGAGCAGGTTCGAGTCGGTGCTGTATGGTTTCTCGTGGGTGGTCGGCACCTTGATGCCATGCTCACGGGCAAAGGCCATCAGGGCGGTGCGTGAGGTCAGTTCCCACTGCCGCCAGGGGGCGATGATGTTAATGTGCGGTTCGTGCGCCAGATATCCCAGCTCGAAGCGCACCTGGTCGTTGCCCTTGCCGGTCGCACCGTGGCTGACCGCATCCGCCCCTTCCAGTGCGGCGATCTCGATTTGGCGTTTGGCGATCAGCGGACGGGCCAGGGACGTGCCGAGCAGATACTGACCCTCGTAGATGGCATTGGCACGAAAGGCCGGGAAGACATAATCCTTGACAAAACTTTCCTTCAGATCTTCGATGTAGATCTTGGATGCCCCGGTCATGCGGGCATTTTCCCTGATCTGATCGAAGTCGTCTTCCTGTCCGATGTCGGCCGAAAAGGTGACCACCTCACAGCGATAGGTCTCGATCAACCATTTGAGAATAACGGAGGTATCCAAACCGCCGGAGTAGGCCAGAACGACTTTTTTAATTTTTTCGGTCAACTTGTTTCTCCTTTCGATTGATACGGTGCTGTCATCCCGCCATGGCCTTTCCAGCGCGCGTCAGGCCGGCCAACACCTCATCCAGGCAGCCGATCAGGCGATCGATCGCCTGCGGCGTGACGATCAGCGGCGGCACGAAGCGCAAGATGTCGCCCTGGATCCAATTGATCAGAAAACCTTTTTCCAGGCATGCCAGAACGACCGGTTCGGCGTCGACGGCAAGCTTCAACCCCAGCAGCAGGCCCATTCCGCGGACCTCTTCGATAATAGGGTGCCGCTCCTTGAGCCGCAGCAGCGCATCGAAAAAATAAGCGCCGGTTTTGCGGCAGGCCTGCGGAATGTCGTTTTCCAGCATCAGGCGCAGGACGGCGCGTGATGCCGCCGCCACAAGGGGCGTCCCGCCGAAGGTCGTGGCGTGGGAGCCCGGCCCAAAGGCCTCGGCGATCTCTTCACGGGCCAGCATCGCGCCCATGGGCAGTCCGTTGGCCAGGGCTTTGGCCAGGGTCATGATGTCCGGCTCGATACCGAAGTGTTGGTAGGCAAACAGTCTGCCGGTCCGGCCGATCCCGGTCTGGATTTCATCGAAGATCAACAGCGCGCCGGTTTCGTCGCACAGCGCCCGTACGGCCTCGAGATAGCCGGGGCTCGGGCAGCGCACGCCGCCCTCTCCCTGGATCGGCTCTACTAGCACGGCGGCGGTTCTGTGGTCGAGTTTGGCCCTAAGACCCGTGATATCGTTGAAAGGCACGAAATCAAAACCGCCGAGCACCGGCGCGAAGCCCTTGCGGATCTTCTCCTGGCCGGTCGCCGAAAGGGTCGCCATGGTGCGCCCGTGAAACGATTTCTCCATGGCAATGATCCGGAAGCGGTCGGAATCGCCCTTTTCGTTGAAGTATTTGCGGGCCAGCTTAATGGCCGCTTCATTGGCTTCGGCCCCGCTGTTACAGAAAAAGACCCGGTCGGCGAAACTGTTTTCCACCAGCAGGGCGGCCACCTCGGCTTGGGGTTCGGTGTAAAAAAGGTTGGAAACGTGAACCAACCGAGCCGCCTGTTCGGCCACGGCACTGGTGACGGCCGGGTGGGCGTGCCCCAGGTTGCAGACCGCAATGCCGGCCACAAAGTCGAGATAGGCCCTGCCGGATTCGTCCCAGAGCGTACAGCCCTCACCTCTGGTCAACACGACCGGCAACCTTTTGTAGGTCGCCGCCATGAACGCTTCGGTCTTCTTGATGATCTCACTGGGCATCTTTGGTACACCCCTTGAACGGTTTGCCCGTCTAGCGCTCTTGACCCGTTGATGCGGTCGACGTTACCCCACGCATGATAGATGGTGCTACATGGTCACTTCCGTGCCGATGCCCCGGTCGGTGAAGAGTTCCAGAAGTAGGGCATGGCGCTTTTTGCCGTTGATGATCGGCACTTTTTCGACACCCTGCTGCAGAGCCTCCAGCGCATAGTTGATTTTGGGGATCATCCCACCCGTGATGACCCCCGCCTCGCTCAGCTGGCGAATAGTCACCGCATCGATGGAAGAAATCAGTTTTCCGTCGGCATCGAGCACACCATCGACGTCGGTAAGGTAGATCAAGCGACCGGCCGTTAGGGCCACCGCCACCCGGCAGGCCACCATGTCGGCATTGATGTTGTAAGTCTCGCCGCCCTCGCCGACCCCGACCGGCGCGATGATCGGAATGAAACCGTGCTGCGTCAGGGTGTTGATCAAATCCGGATTGATCCGGGTCACCTCGCCCACGTGACCCGGATCGATGATCTCCGGAGGCGTATTTTCACCGTTCTGGAAGACGATATGGAGTTTCTTGGCCCGGATCAGCCCGCCGTCCTTTCCGGAGAGGCCCACCGCTTTGCCGCCCTGATGGTTGATTTGGGCCACAATGGCCTTGTTGACCTTGCCACCCAGCACCATCTCGACCACGTCCATGGTCGGGGTGTCGGTCAGGCGCATGCCCTTGACAAACGTCGACTGGATGCCCATTTGCCTGAGCACGGAGTTGATCTGCGGCCCGCCGCCGTGAACCACCACCGGATTGAGCCCGATAAACTTCAGCAGGGTGACGTCTCGCGCGAAGTCCTCCTTGAGTTGGTCGTCCACCATGGCGTGACCGCCGTACTTGATCACGATCGTCATCCCATAAAAACGCCGGATGTACGGAAGGGATTCGATGAGTATGCCGGCAACCTGTTCATTCATGGATCGCAACCTGAGTGATGGCGGTATTAAGTCCTCGATTGTCGAGTGTCGATCGTGGGCGAAATCCCCAAATCATCCCAAAATTGGCCTGCCGTGATGGCCGTTGGCCCTGCTCCTTTACCCCAACCCCTAACTCTTGAGCCTCGCTCCTAAAGTATGTACCGGCTCAGGTCTTCGTCGTCTTTGACCTCTGTCAACCGCTTGAGGACGTATTCATGCGTGATGACGATCCGTTTTTCGGCTTGGTCGGGCGCGTCGAACAAAATGTCTTCCAGCAGGTATTCGAGAATGGTGTGCAGGCGGCGCGCGCCGATGTTTTCGGTATTGTTGTTGACTTCCTCGGCAATCTTGGCGATTTCGCGGACGGCTTCATCATCGAAAACGATTTCCACCCCCTCGGTCCTGAGCAGTTCCCGGTACTGCAGCAGCAGCGCGTTCCGCGGCTCGGTCAGTATCCTGTAAAAATCCTTGCGGTCCAGAGAATCGAGTTCAACCCGGATCGGGAATCGGCCCTGCAGTTCGGGTATCAAATCCGAGGGCTTGGCCGTGTGAAACGCGCCCGCGGCGATAAATAGAATGTGGTCGGTTTTCACTGGGCCGTATTTAGTCGTCACCGTGCTGCCTTCGACGATCGGCAGCAGGTCCCGTTGAACGCCTTCCCGCGAAACGTCGGGTCCTTGGGTACTGCTGCGCCCGGCGATTTTATCGATTTCGTCCAGAAAGATGATGCCGGATTGTTCGACCTTGGCGATGGCGGTCCGCACCACTTTGTCCATGTCGATCAGGCTCTGGGCTTCCTCTTGGGCCAGGATTTTCATGGCCTCGGCGACCTTGGCCTTGCGCCGCTTGGTTCCCTTGGGCAGCAGCCCGCCGAGCATGTCCCTGAAGTTGATGCCCAGCTCCTCCATGCCCACATTCGAAAATATCTCAACCATCGGTATCGAGCGGTCGGGCACATCCAGATCGACGTAGCGATCGTTGAGCCGGCCGTCTCGCAGCATCCGGCGCAGCTTCTCGCGCGTGGGCGACACCTTTTCGGCCGCCGTCAGCGTCGTGATCTCCTGGGGTCCCGGCGTGACGGTGCCGGGCTTGGTCTCGGGTTGCCCGCCACGGGGAAGCAGCAGGTCGAGCATGCGCTCCTCGGCATTCTGTCTGGCCTTGTCCTGAACCCGTTCGTTCTCCTCGGATTTGCCCATGGTGACGGTCACCTCCACCAGGTCCCGCACCATCGACTCGACATCCCGCCCGACATAACCGACTTCGGTGAACTTGGATGCTTCCACCTTGGTGAAGGGCGATTCGGTAAACCGGGACAAGCGTCTCGAAATCTCGGTTTTACCGACCCCGGTCGGGCCGATCAGGATGATGTTCTTCGGTGCGATCTCGTCCCTGAGATGGTCGGGCACCTGCTGTCGACGCCAACGGTTGCGCAGCGCAATCGCCATCGAACGCTTGGCCTTGTCCTGGCCGATAATGTATTTGTCAAGCTCTGCAACGATCTCGGACGGCTTTAGATGAATCATGGTACTGTCCTGAATGTTGACGGTGCGCGGCCGTTCCCGGATCAGAGTTCCTCGACCGTTATCTGTTGATTCGTGTAGATGCAAATGGAAGCGGCGATCGCCATCGCCTCTTCGGCGATCCTGCGGGCTCCCAAATCGGTATTGTTCACCAAAGCGGCGGCAGCGGCCTGGGCGGCAACGCCGCCGGACCCGATGCCGATCAACCCGTCATCCGGCTCGATGACGTCCCCGTTGCCCGAGATGAGGAACATCCGGGTATCGTCCACGGCAACCATCACGGCCTCCAGCCGCCTGAGGTATTTGTCGGTCCGCCAGTCACGGGCAAGCTCTACCGCCGCACGCATCAGATTGCCGTTGTAGCGCTCCAGTTTGCCTTCGAGCTGCTCGGAGAGGTTCAGAGCATCGGCCGCCGTACCGGCAAAGCCGACGATGATCTTACCGTTGTAAATCCGTCTGACTTTGCGGGCCCGGTGTTTAATGACCGAACTCTGCAGCGTTACCTGTCCGTCTCCGGCAATCACCGTGTGTCCTTGGTGCCGGATGGCCAGAATAGTGGTTCCGCGTGTTTTCATGGTTCACGTTCCTGGCGTTTTGCCGGAGTCTTGGCGCCCGCGGGCTTTTGCACGCGTACGAAGCGAAAACCGGTCCGGCGGAGGCGCCTATTTTCTGGGGTGAGCCTTGTCATAGGTTGCCATCAGCCTCTCAATGCTGACGTGAGTGTATCTCTGGGTGGTCGACAGGCTCTTGTGGCCCAACAATTCCTGGACCGCCCGCAGGTCTGCGCCGGCATCGAGCATGTGGGTCGCAAAGGTATGGCGCAGAACGTGCGGGGAGACCGGCACCAGCAGACTGCACGCCCGAGCGATCCTGTCCAGGATGCGGGCGATGGAACGCGAACTCAACCGCCGCTTGTGTACGTTCAGAAACAGCGGACCGTCCGCATCGGCCGGCAGAACGGCCTCGGCCTCCAGACGCCGGCGGTAGGCCGTGATCGCCTGGAGGGCCTTTTTTCCGATCGGAACGATTCTCTCCTTGGATCCCTTACCGACCACACGCACCATCCCGGCGTTGGCGTCGACGGCAACCACATCCAGACCCGCGGCTTCGGAAACCCGCAGTCCGCAGGAGTAAAGCGTTTCGAAGATGGCGCGGTTGCGCAGGCCGGGCAGGTCATCGGTCTGAATCGAATCGAGCAGCCGGAAAATCTCGTCCACGCAAAGATAGCGCGGGATCGGCTGGTCCTGTTTCGGCGTCAGGAGCATGTCCGTCGGGTTGCTCTCTATGACTCCTTGTTTCAAAAGATATCGAAAAAATGACCGCAGCGCCGAGAGCTTCCGAGCGATCGTGGTTTTCTTGTTGCGCCGGTGAAGCAGGCCGAGGTATTTTCGGACCGTCAGGGAATCCACCTCTGTCATAGAACAGGGCGGCTCGGCTGTCGGTTGCGACCGGCTGCCGTCGCCGCCGCCCTCTGCAACAAATCCGAAAAACTCCTTTAGGTCGTTGCGATACGCCCGGGCCGTATGAGTGGAATATCCCTTTTCGGCGAGCAGAATGTCGATGTAGGTGTTGATCGACTCGTCGACGGATCGGTATTGCATTGGCTGTCAGTCTGTCTGAAAAGCGATCAGATTTTCCAGTTCCCGCCAGTCGCCGACTTCCATAAACGGGTGGCTTTGACGATTCCAGGGCTGCCGGAAGAGCACCGGCTCGATGCCGCCCTCCTTCAAACGGTAGCAGGTTTCCAGGCGGTCTTCGACGAAAAAACGGATGCCGTTTTCCTGGAGCACTTCCGTTTTACCGTCAAACGATCCGGTCGCCACAACCTGAATGGCCTCCGGCGCCAGCCGCACTGAATTGCACAGCCAATCCGTGATGGGTCCCGGATGCGGCCGAGCGGTGACAAAGAGCAGTGGACTGCGGTAGCCGGCGATGCGGGAGAGCACGGCGTCGGCACCGCTGATGGCCCTGAGCGGGGCTGCGTAGTCGCCCGCCATGATCCGGTCAAGAATGACACCGATCAGAAAGGGATCCATTGCCAGGCACGCCTCCAGCGAATAAGAGGTCATGTCTTGGTAACGGATGCCGTCGATTCGGTATTCCTGGCGGGCAATATCGAGAAAGAGGGTCATGGTGTCGGCGATCACACCGTCGATATCAAACGCCACCGCAGTTGGATCGATCATAAGCCGTGTCCATTGGCGCATCAGGCCGCGCTGTGGGTCTTTTTCTTCAGCCGTGAAATGCGCCGCCGATAAATGGTGGCCATTTTCGCGTCGCTAACCTCGAGCGCCGCCTGGCGCTGAACTTTCAGGGCTCTGATCTTCTGCTTCAATTGGCGGATCTCCCCGCTTTTTTTCTTTCCGGGTTTGTCATCGGCGATTCCCCTTTGCTTTTTGATGGCCGCGAGCAGTTCTTCCTTGTTCATGCCGTGAACGCCGGAAATACCCGCAATCGTCTTGGCAATCTCGCGCATTTCCTTGGCCGTCATCTTTTCCAAGGGTTTTTCCTTTTCCGCCTTTTTCTTTGCACCCATTATCCGCTGTCGCTCCTTTCTGTATCTGTCTTTAAAAAACAAAGCGGAAGCCGCAGAGCCTCCGCCCAAGAGTGTCGGTCCGGTCTTGTCACGCCGGCGGCCGCTGTCAAACGGCCGGCCATCAAAGAGGCACGGATGACCAACAGTTGCCGCTTCACCAAAAAAAAGGATACATAAACCAATTTATTTCGGCATGTCAATAGCGAATGCCTGACTGCGGCTACTCGCGTGAGGGAATGACGCCGGTCGTCTTATCGGTTTGCTGCCCTTCTTCCGGGTGCGCCTTCTTATAGAGTTGGAGAAAGGGTGTCAGCAGTTCGAGGGGCAGCGGGAATATGGTCGTCGTATTGGTTTCAGCCGACATTTCGTTGACGGTCTGCAGGTACCTGAGCTGCAGGGCGGTCGGGTGTTTCTCGATAATCTGGGAAGCATCGGCCAATCGGGTAGCGGCCTGAAATTCACCCTCGGCGTTGATGACCTTGGCGCGGCGTTCCCGCTCCGCTTCGGCCTGGCGGGCCATGGCCCGCTGCATTTCCTGCGGCAGATCGATGTGCTTCAACTCGACCGTGGCCACCTTGATCCCCCAGGGATCGGTGTGGGTGTCGAGGATTTCCTGCAGCTCGGTGTTTAATTTTTCTCTTTCCGAAAGCAGGTCGTCCAGTTCCGCCTGGCCGCAGACGCTTCGGATCGTAGTCTGGGCCAGCTGCGACATCGCGTAGCTGAAGTTTTCCACTTCCACGATGGCCTTGATCGGATTGATCACCCGGAAATAGATGACCGCGTTGACTTTGACCGAGACATTGTCACGGGTGATCACATCCTGCGGATCGACATCGAGCACCACCAGCCGGAGGCTGACCTTGACCATCTTGTCAACGATGGGGATCAGGATGATCAGACCCGGGCCCTTGGCGCCGATGACACGCCCCAGTCGAAAGACGACTCCGCGCTCGTACTCGTTCAAAATGCGCAGCGCGGCCGAAAGGAAAAAAACGACCAGGATGACGATGACGATGGGAAGGTAATACATGGTAATTCTCCTTGCTTAATTCTGCATTAAAGTGCCGAGGATATGCGGGTCGAACCGCGCGCGGAGAATGAATACCCTCTCCCGCAGGCTCCGGCGGTGCTGTCGCCGTCGGCTTTGCCGTTTCGGCCGCATGCGTCGTTTGCGGAAGCGGTCGATCCTTTTAAACTGGCCCCTCTTCCCATCCTCAATTCCCAATGGTTCACAAGCTAGGCACGGTTGCAGTCTGAACCCCGTCAGGCGGAGAGGCTGCCGTTTTTTTCCTGCGGTTTCAATGGTTCGACTTCCAGGACGAGATTCTCGATGCCGACCACCCTGACGTGCATCCCCTCCGCGACCGGCACCTTTGCGGTCGCCTTCCACAATTCGCCGTGGACGAAAACCTTACCTTCCGGGGTGAGCGCCTGGCGCACCACCCCGATTTCGCCGATCATGCCACCCGAGCCGGTTCTGGGTTTCGACATCTGGGCCCGGAAGACGAGACCGGCCACGACCATGAAAAAACCGGACACCAAGACGACCGTGGTCACCAGTACGCTCAAGGATAGCCGCATTTCCGGACTGCTCGATCTGAACAGCATCAACGAGCCCAGCACCAGGGTCACGATGCCGGCGAGGCTCAAGAGTCCGTAACTGGCAATCTTCATTTCAAGGATGAAAAAAACAATGGCCAGGAGAATCAGAAGGATGCCGGCGGTGTTGATCGGCAGGGTCTGAAGCGCAAAAAAGGCCAGTATGATGCTGATGCCGCCAATCACCCCCGGAAAAATCGCTCCAGGATGGGAGAGTTCGAAGTAAAGCCCGGCGAGTCCGATCATCAAGAGAATGAAGGCGATATTCGGATCGCTGATCGTCCTTAGGATTTTGTCGCGCAGGTTTTCGGAGAGCACTATTTTTTCGGCGTCCGCCAGTTTGAGGCGCGCCTTGTTTTTGATGTCGCGTCCGTTGATCTTCCGAATCAGTTCGTCGGTGTCTTTGGCGATCAGGTCGATCACATTCTTCTTCAAGGCCTCTGTTTCGGTGGCGGAAACGCTTTCCCGAATCGCCTTTTCGACCCATGCGGCGTTTCGGCCCCGCTCTTCGGCGACGCTGCGCGCCTGGGCCACCATGTCGTTGACCACTTTCTCCGACATGGTCTTGTTGATCTCCTGACCGCCGCCGGCCACCGGGTGAGCAGCGCCGATGTTTGTTCCCGGTGCCATCGCGGCGATGTCGGCGGCCATGGTGATCATCACGCCTGCCGAAGCGGCCCGGGCGCCGCTGGGCGCCACATATACGGCGATCGGTATCTTGCTGGCCAGGATGGCTTTGACGATGGTGCGCATCGACTCGGCCAACCCGCCGGGCGTGTCCAGTTCGATGATCAGGATGGCGGCGATCTGGTCGTTGGCTGTGGTGATGCCGCTTGTGATGAAGTCCGCAACGCCGGGTCCGATGGCGGCGTTGACTTTCAAGATGTAAATGTCGCCGGCAGCGGCGGCGGCCGGCGACATTTGCGCAAAACCGGCAAGGAAAAGCGTCAGAAGAAAAATTATCATAACCACGTTTTTCAAAAACCGCGGCCTTCCAAAGGAATTTTTCGGTTTTATGCTGACCATGTCGGAGGTGCGTTCCATAAACATAATCCGCGGTGACGTCTGACAGGCAGGATCAGGGTTTGTCGACCCGCCCTTCGGGCAGTGGCAGACCCATGGCCCTCATGAGCAGCTGCATGTCTTCCCATACCGTGCGTTTCTGCTCCGGGTTGCGAAGCAGGTAGGCCGGGTGATACGTCGGCATCAATTTGGCGCCCATATAATCGTAGAACCGCCCCCGCAGCCGTGAAATCGGGGTTGTGGTCTGCAACAGGGTCTGGGCGGCGAAAGTGCCCAGAGCACAAATAAAATCCGGTGCGATGGACTCGAGCTGACGTTTCAGAAACGGGCTGCAGGCGTTGATCTCGTCCGGTTGGGGGTTACGATTTCCGGGCGGCCGGCACTTGATGATGTTGCAGATATAGACCGATTCCCGGTTCAGGCCGATCGCTTGAATGATCTTGGTCAGCAGTTGGCCGGCGGCGCCCACGAAGGGTTGGCCCTGCAGGTCCTCGTCGTAACCCGGTCCCTCACCCACGAATACCAGCCGCGCCTGGCTGTTTCCGGCGCCGAACACGATGTTCTTGCGGCCGCTGGATAGCTTGCAGCGCCGGCAGTCACCCAGATCATTGCGGATAAGCGCAAGGGCTTCGGATTTATCGCCGGCAAAACCGCACGGAGCCAAGGTCCAGGCGTCGAGCAGCGCGAGACTGCTCGCGGAGCAGTCAACCCCTTTCCACCCGATGCGGGTCAGCCGCAGCAGAGATTGTTCGGTTTCGTCTATGGCGGCCAGCACCGCCTGTCGTCTGTCCATGGCATCCTGAATGCGATCGCAGCGCATCCGGAAGGAATGCAAGCGGCAGGCACAAGGAAACGTTAATTGTTTAAACAAGCCCTTTGCCACCGGGTGCAACGTCACAGAAACCCGTCCGTTCCACTATTCTATTAAATATAATATGGGCGATGGCAAATTTGTCCATGGCCGGTATGTTCTCGCGGCTGCCGTCTCGAAAAAAAAGCGTGACCCGGTTGGTATCGGATTCGAAGCCGGATTCGGGCGGGCCGATCAGATTGCCGACGATGATGTCCAGATTCTTTGCGGCCAGTTTCTGCGCTGCGTTTTTTTGAAGTTCCTCGGTTTCGGCGGCAAAACCAACCAGGACCTGGCGCGTTTTGCGCCGGCCCAACTCTTTAAGAATGTCCTCAGTCTGCTCGAGTTCAAGCGTCAGGGGTGCACGGCCTTTCTTGATCTTGCACCCGGCCGCCGACTGCGGTCGGTAATCGGAAACCGCGGCCGTCTTGATAACGATGTCGCAGCCCGGAAAACGGTCCAGCACCGCCTGGCCCATCTCCGCGGCGGTTTGAACCCGGACGACATCGACACCGGCCGGATCGGCCAGCACCGTCGGACCGGTGATCAGCGTCACGCCGGCACCGCGGTGTTCGGCGGCGCGCGCCAC